>CAJTGB010000010.1 GCA_910575835.1 Lachnospiraceae bacterium
CGAAAATAGCGTCGAAAAATAACGGTAATTGTAAAAAAATCGGCACTGGGAATTGATTTTAGAAATGTCGAAAAAACAAGATTTTACATACCAATTTACGACAATACACAGTTTATTTTACAGTCTCCAATCGTCAGATACGCATATATCACATGCATCGATCAATACGGCTAGATCGAAGAACTTCCATCCGAGCACGGATATGCGGATATTGTGTATATTCCCAAAAAGCGCTCTGCATTGCCGGCAATGATCATTGAACTGAAATGGAATAAAACCGCCGATGAAGCCATCGCTCAGATCAGGAACCGTAACTATCCTGCGGCACTTCAAAACTTTGACAGCAAATTGCTCTTGGTGGGCCTGAATTATGACGAAAAAACAAATGTACACTCTTGTGTTATCGAGGAATTCTGCCAATGATATATCTGAGTCCTGAGACAGACTGAAAAATACGGAGGGATTATGTTTCTATCTGAAGCACAATCCCTCTGAACAACTTACACAAAATATGTCCTATACCGTTTCAACTGATATTCCAATACTTCATGCAGTCTAGTGTGTCTTATATTATCCATTTCTCTATATATGGCTTCATAATCCAGCTTAATTCCCGTTCCCAACACGACTGCCTGCTGCTCAAAGCTGCCGCTGAAAGGCTTCGCTGCCGCATGTTCAATCTGCTCTTCCAACTCTTCGTCAGGCGGAAACATCCCATAATTACTCAATAGTGATGCGCCGTTATCAAAAATCGGACATTCTCTATACTCATTCCCGCTGCGAATTACCGCAAGATTGTGGAAATGTCTGTCCGTATTCAGCACTAACATATCAAAACTTAAGATATTACGAAGATATTCCGTACAATCAATCTCAGCATATTCTTTCATAAATTCAATTACAAACCGGATTCTCCCTGCAACATCCTGAATCGTATATATATGGTCCGTCAGATCTTTTCCGCAGGCGATCTCGTACAGCCGCTTAAACGTAACGATCATCTCGCCCTCTTTTAGAAAATTCCTGCTCCTGCAGCCCGATCTTCCATTAATCGTACATGCTTCATACTCGACATAATCTTTAAGATTAGAATGCCTGAGTATCATGCTGCACGCCTCTTCCGCCATACCCTCATACCCGCTGATATCCTGTTTATACCAATATCCGTCCTTGAAATACTTACTCTCTGCTCCAAGACTTGAAAAACCGATATCATTCCGCCTGTATCCTTCTCCGATAAGATAATCAGTCACGAATCTTCACATCCTTCCAACTGATATCCTCCCCCGGAAACCTGAGCCACTGGAAATCCTCCCACATAACTCCATGGGTAATCTTCACGATCTCATACGGATTGTATTCCTTAAGCCCCAACCATTCGAGATATTCCGGAAGACACGGTCTGTTCCGCTCCATACATCTCCCTTCCAGAAAACGGTATACCCGCTCCACAGTCACTTCCCCGCCGTAAAAAGGATTCTCCGGAAATGTATTCTTATGCTTCTGTATCTCTACCTTCCTACGCTTATCATAGAGTCTGACATCCGCCATGACATCATCTTTCCACATAACTGTAAATGCGTAATCTTCCATATCCACCTCACTGCTCCCCAATTCCTCTGCCCGGAACCGCCGCCATAATATCCTCTTCTTGTTATTTTTCAGTATATCACTTTCTTATTCATACGAAAAGGGCAGATAATACAAATGAGCAGAAAACTCTCAGGCATTCTCCCTGGACATTTCTGCTCATAATATGATTTATCCTTATTGAACGGGCGACACCTCATCCGGTTCTTCCAGAACCTCCGCCAGATCATTCTTCTTCTCTCTATACACTACCATCGCAAAATCTATCAGATACGCTCCCAGAATAACGCTCCCCAGGATCTTCCCTGCCCGCGCCGGAACATAATCCACCATACTCACGATCATCTTATGTAAGAAGAAAAACAACGCCACCGTATAAAATCCCCAGGCAATAGAACTCTCCAGACAGATGATCCCCTGATAATTAAAAGGCTTCTCCTGGTAATCCCACCAGATCTCTCCGAAAACCCTCTGCATAATACGCGCCGTTATGAATTCCAACGTCGTCGCAAGGAACATCCCCAGCAAAAACAGCCGGACCGGGTTCTCACTGTACGGATGCAGAGTAAAGAATACCGTCAGCGCGCCAAACCCATAGATCGGGCACATAGGGCCTCTCGCAAAGCCTCTGTTCGTGATCTTCCTGTTACAAATGGACATATAGACAGACTCTACAAGCCATCCCAATATACTGTATAACACAAACCATAGCAACACCTGGTATGCATTTCCTTCAATAATACTGTTATTCCACCACATAATGTATCTTCTCCTGTCTCGAAATAATGTCCATATTATACCCTTGTTCTCCCCGTTTGTCAATTTTTAGCGAAACTTTAACAAAAATGATTGTCAAAACTGCTATACCAGACTGTCGTACTCTGCGAATCGTCTGAATACTCTTCTCGCACTCATAGCAATCAGAAGCGATACGGCCCCCGAAAACAGTACCACCGCATACTCAAATCCCCGGCAGATCTCAAACAGGACGCCGTATAACGCATTGCCGAAGGGCTGTGCACACATGGAGAAGGTAAGGGCGACAGCGATCACCTTCCCGATTAGGTTCTGCGGTGTCTCCGCCTGTACGAATGATATCATCTGCACCGAAAATACGGTTGAAAATACCATAATAATAAAACAGCAGGCTGTTAGGACAATATAATTGACTATTCCTGATGAGGATAATATAAGTACAAAGGCCGCCGGAAATACACAGGCCGCGCTGGCTATGATCAGATTCCCCGCCTTTTGGATCGACAGCCTGCCTGCAAAAATACCCGCACCGATTCCTCCTGTCAGCCCTCCCGCTGCTAATGCACCCTGGGCATAGCCGTATAACCTGTTTGCCTCCAGCGCTCCAAGGTCAAATACCTCCGTCACCAGATACGGAAGCGCCACAATGATCATTGCAGATAAGAACAGATTGATTCCGCAGACTACCAGGAGGACTTTTCCGATCACAGGCTTATCCTGTCGGATGAACCGGATGCTTTCCGTAAAATCTGCCTTCACGATCTTCCATATCCTTCCGTCAGAAGCCGGTTTCAGGAACGGAATCTTAATGAATATCTCCATAACAGCCGACAAGACAAAACATACCATACATACCAATAACACAAGCTTTATTCCGTATGCACTGTACAGAATTCCTCCAAGCACCGGACCACTTAAGGATGCAAATGAACTTATGGTATTAATGATAGAATTCGCCGCCATCAGATTCCCCTGCTCTACCAGCGCCGGGATACTTGCCTGCACCGACGGCTGGTAAGCGCCTGCAATGCCGTACAGAAGCATGAGCGTCACAGTAAGGAGAACGACGATATTGCCTCCCTCCATTAAAAGAAAGAATGTCAGTATGACCGCCGCCGTAAAGAAATCCAACGCCACCATAACATTTCTCTTGTTAACTCTGTCCGCAACAATACCGCCCACCGGTGACAGTAAAATAGACGGGATAAACGCACATGCCATCACCGTGCCGTAAAGCGCCGATGATCCTGTCAAGTTCAGCAGATATAAAGGTAACGCAAATCTTAACGCAGCGTTTCCAAACAATGAGATGATCTGCCCGATAACTACCAGTGTAAAGTCCTTTGAAAAAAGTCTATGATTCATATAGTGCCTCCTATTCTTAATACTTATAACATACCGTTCGTCGGTATGTATTTCCCTAAAAAATTTCCAACCATACAGTTGGAAAATTTTCTGCCGTGTCTAATGGGCAGAATGCAGCTTATTCTTTTGATAAATAGACGACAGCTCCCGCACTCTGTCCGTCATCTCGCCGTCAACAATATCCACTCCCAATCCCTTAAGCATCTGTCCAAAGACCATAAACTTACGATAGGATTCGTCCGCAGAATTGTTAAATATCATCGGGTTTGTCCAGATATTTGCCACAAGTATGATGAGTTCTGCCAGCTCCTCTGGATAATCCGTCTCAATAGACCCGTCCGCAATCCCCTGTCTGATGATCGGCAAGATATAATTGGGCGCCGCATCTTCTATGGTCTCCTGCAAAAGACTGAGAAGAAGCTTCGGATTACCTCGCAGATTAGGCGCCACAGCAAATAATTCCTCCTGTACAGGCCGGTTCAGCGACACTTTAAAAATAGCCTTAAGCTTCTCTCTCCCGTTAAGATCCTTACGATTCCTTACATTCGCAAGTAACTGGTTTGACTCCGACGTCATCCTGTCTGCAACGGCAAACAGAATATCTTCCTTTGACTTAAAATGATGGTAGATCGCTCCCTTGCTGAGTCCGCCCAAATGCTTAATGATATCCTGAATAGACGTATGCTCATATCCCTTCTCCATGAACAGACGGAAGGCAACGTCCAGTATTAACCGGACAGTCTCCTCCGGGTGCTTGTTTCTTGCCACGTTCTTCTCACCTCTCCCAAAAACATACCATCAGTATGTATCATATGTTATCATACCAACGGTCGGTTTGTCAAATACATTTGAAAATAGTATATAAGCTATCCTACGATTCCTTCAACTTCCCATAAAACAAATCATAGAATTCCTTATATGTCTTCTTCATATACAGCAAATGCTGCTTCATATAAAAATAAGCAAACTCTCCGTCTCTTTCCCTGAGAGCCTCATATATCTTCTCATGCTGTTCTCTTATACACTGTGAATGTGTCTTCTGCCGGACAGGCGGTTTAAGCTGCTGCAAAGACGTATCGGTCTCCATCTGGAAGAGCTCGTCCAACCATCGAAGAAGGATCGGTTTATGAAGGGTGGCGATCAGCTCCCGGTGAAAAGTTTCTTCCGCGCGTTCATCAGCGAGAAACTGCCCCAGTCTGTCAATCTCTTCATCCGTCGCATGTATTGCCGCCTCCTTTGCAAGAATCGGTTCAACCATCAGCCTGATCTCTGTTGATTCCAGAAACTTCTGAAGAAAATCCATATGTGAGTCATCACTGTGCAATAGCTCCATACCGCTCAGTCTCACATAGCTGCCCTTGCCGTGTACCGTCTCGATCACACCGGCCTCATTCAGAAGACGCAGCGCTTCCCGAATTGTAATCCTGCTGACCCCCATCTCTTCTGCAAGATGAAGCTCTCCGGGGAGCAGCTCCCCCTTTTTATACACTCCTTGTATGATCAGATTCTCTATCTGCTTCAAGACCTGTTCATACAGCTTCATACCGCCTGTAAGTTTCTGCATTGCATATACCCCTGTTCGTTTCCTGATTATCCTGTTAAACTCTATTTTACATAATTTTCTGCTTATTGCAAGCAGAATAGAACAGGCAGGCGTAAAATCCGCCTGCCCGCTCATAGGTTATGCATTATCTTGTTCTTCGTTGATATTCTGAATACTCTTTAACTCTATCTTACCGCTCTTCACTCGCCATGTGGCATATGTAAACATTACGATCGTCAATACAGCATTGCCAATAATAGTGAACATATCTGTGCCCGCAACTGAAAAATACGCCGTAACCAGACTTCCCAGAATAGACAGGCCGATCAGAGCTACGAATACCGGATAGGAACACTTCAGATCACACTTTTCCCACGCCTCCGGGAAACGTTTCGGAAGGCTGATCGTTGCAAAATTACATACAACGCCCAATATAAGCCCTGGAACAAGTACAAAGGATACAATAACGTCAAAAGTAACGTCAAATATAACCGGTATGATAGCCGTAGCATAAAAGATCAGGTATACGATCTTCTGATTCTTCATAAATCCAGGAAGCCAGCCGTCCTCAGCAGAGGCTACGATAGGCGCCGGCATCGCGATCAAGCCTCCCAAGAGCGTCGTTCCAATCGCAAACATAGCGCCGCACACAACAAAGAACAGATAAAACGCCTTAGGCATAACAGCCTGCGCAATACCTCCAAGCTCCGTTGCACTGGCTTCTGCATACGGCAGCACGCCTCCTGCGACCGTACCTAAGAAGAAATAAATCAATCCCGCAACTGCCGATGAGATAAAAAACGAAAGCGGAATATTTCTCTTTGAATTCTTTGCCACTCCCTGTAAGTTAAACAGGTTAAAGGCGCCGTCACATGCAAAAGACATAATAGCAATAGCGATACAGAAGTTCTTCACGCCGTTAAACATAAAAGGTTCTCCTGAGAACCCTCCCCACTGCACCTTCGGAAGACCGAAGACTACAAAAAGAGCAAGCGCGATATACATGAACACTGCCATAAGATTCTGTACCTTCGCGAATATATTGACGCCGCCTGCAGCCAGAAGGAAAAACACTGTCAATACTGCAAGCGAGAGGATGCGTCGGTACGGTTCAAGCGCTGGGAATAACTGCACAAGGTAATTTGAGATCGATATTCCGAATATTGAATACGACAGCGCGGACACAAGATTCATGAATGCGCCGCATCCTGCCAGTATAGGGCCCACGATCAACGCCTGCTGCGCATACATACCTCCGTCGAGTGAGAACATGGAAGCCGTAAACATCGCACGGACATACTGCAGGCACATAAGCGTCATAGAAAAGATCACGGCAATTCCTATACTGCGCCCCGTCAAAGCGACACCCGTACTGAGCATGGAAAAAATTCCGGCTCCGATGATACTGCCCACTCCGACAGATACCAGGTCAAATAGGTTCATTTTCTTCATAATAAACTCTCCTTTACTTCATCTCTGATTTTATCTTCCCGTAGAAAGAGGTTATAGGAATCATACAACAGTTTATAAATTATAACAACATGTATTTTATATTAATTATATTTTTCGTCGTAATTCACATTTTAAATACTGTTTTTATGTATATTTTGCACATAAATCATATATTTTATATTATTATTCTTGATTTTTCTTTTTTATGTTGTTATATTATTGTTATAAACCAATACATCACTGGATAAAGAAAGGATTATGGAATCATGTACGATTTTGACAAAGTAACGGACCGAAAAAACACATCGAGTATTAAATGGAATTTTCAGCATGCATTTGGACAACCTGACGGACTCCTTCCATTCTGGATCGCCGATACCGATTTCGCGACATTGCCGGAGATTACAGACGCAATTCAGAAGAGATGCGAGCACCCGATCATCGGATACAGTGCGCCGCTCCCCTCTGTTTATACTGCGATCCAGAGTTGGTGGGAACGCCGTCACAACTGGAAGCCAGAGAAAGAATGGATGCTGCAAAGCTTCGGTGTTGTGACCGGAATTTATTTTACACTGGATGCGCTTGTAGCAAAAGGCGGCAAAGTCTTGATATTTACCCCTGTATACGACCCGTTTTTTGCCGCGGTCAATAACAGCGGGCACACGCTGATCGACTGTCCTCTCAATTATCAGGATAACCGTTACACGATCGACTGGGAAAGGTTTGAGACAGAATTAAAAAACGGCGCAGAAGCCGCCGTAATCTGCAATCCCCACAATCCGGTAGGACGCGTATGGTCTTATGAGGAAATCGATAAAATCGTATATTTGTGCGCCAAATACAATGTCTATCTGTTAAGCGACGAGATTCACGCCGACTTCGGCCTTACGCGCAGATACACGACCGTCGGACGTTTCCTTAAGACCCATGATAAACTGGTTATTTATACCGCAATCTCCAAAAGCTTTAACATGGCAGGTCTCGGCTCCTCCTGCATGATCGTCCCAAATGAAAAGATCCGCAATAAGATCATAGAAGCTTATGACAGCAGATGGATGTTCGGCCCCTGCGATCTCGCATACACCGCCATAGAGGCCGCATACACCTACGGCGACAAATGGATGGATGAGCAATGTGATTACCTCGAAAAAAATGCAGAGTATGTCAAAGAATACCTCGCAGAATACGCACCCCAGATAAAGGTCACAGAACACGAAGGAACTTTCCTCATGTGGCTGAATATGCGCTGCTTCGAAAAGAGCAGTAATGAGCTGACCGAGATTCTCGCAAAGGAATACGGCATAGCCCTGGGCGACGGCAGCCATTACGGCAGTCAGGCCGACGGCTTCATGCGTCTTAATATCGGATGTCCAATGGCGACCCTGAAGTCCGGCCTGGAACAAATCGCCAAAATGTATGCCGATCACATATACAGCCCAAAATAGAAATCCTCAAAACAGCAGCCGTAAGATTAATTCGAAAGGATTGAATTGTACATATTATGGAAAAATTTGCAATCGTAGGCTTCGGATGTGCCGGCTATCACGCGCTTTCTTCCATCAGGGAAGCCGGGAATACCGCACAGATAGACGTATACAGCGACACTGATATGCCTCCTTACAATCCGATGCTGACAACTTACTACACAGCGGACCGCCTTCCCTATGACGGCATGTTTCCCTTCGGTACCATTTCCGAGATTGCGAAGAGCATGGATGCCGATATCATAACAAACACCAAAGTAAAAAAAGTACATGCCGCAGATAAGTCGGTACAGACAGAAGACGGATGCATACACAGCTACGATAAAATCCTGATCGCAACCGGCGCCTCTGCATTCGTCCCCAAAAACTTCTCTCATCTTAAGGGAGCGTTCTGCATGCGCACGGTAGCAGACGCCAAAAAACTGCGTGATGCGATCAGCCGCCGCGAATACAAGAGCGCAGTCATAGTCGGCGCTTCTATGGTCGGTATCAAGGTAGCCGAGCTTCTTCACAAAAAGGGCTGCCAGGTTATACTTGCCGACATGGCTCCGCATATTTTTGCACTTGCCGCCTATCCTGAAGTCTCAGAAATAATCGAACGCAGGCTTACCTCTATGGGAATCCGCCTCGCCTTCGGACAGGCAATCTCTGGAGCATATGAGCATACCGATCGATCCGGAAACATAACCGGCTGTACGGTGCAGCTTGCAGACGGAAGCCAGATCGAAACCGAACTTCTGGTTCTCAATATCGGAACCCGCGCAGCTACAGGCATACTCTCTGCCAATGAGATCCTGATCGACAGAGGCATCGTCGTAGACAGACATATGCGCACTTCTTCGCCGGATATATATGCGGCTGGAGACTGCTGCCAGGGCAACAATCTCCAATCCGGCGAAACACAGATCATCGGCCTCTGGGCGAACGCGGGCCTGCAGGGCCGGGTCGCCGGCCGGAATATGGCTGGTGTCTCTGACGAGACAGACGGCAATATCCTGCACAATATCACTCATTTTCTTGATATGGACTTTATCGGTCTTGGAGACAACCGGCTGACTGGCGACGTCCGTGTATATCAGTCCCCGGATAAAGGCTTTTATCTAAGGACAGTCCTTCGAGACGGAAAACCGGCGGGATTCAACATATTAGACAATTACGGCATATCCGGCATTCTAAAAGCCCACCTGATCAAGATCCTGCGCGGGCAGCCCTGCCGGTTCTCTCCTGAGCAGCGGGGACGGCTGATACGCTGCGGACTGGAGGAAAGCTTTATTGACAAATTGGAGGTTAGACAATGACAGACTTAGACAGAAAAATAAAAGCCAAGATTCCGGGACCCGATACCGGAATTGAGATCAGACATACGCTCTGCGATATCTGCTCGCCCGGTATGCATTGCGGTATCAACGCATATATCAGGGATGGAAAGGTCATCAAGATCGAAGGAACCGACGGTCATCCGTCAAACGACGGAAAGCTATGCACCAAAGGGCTTTCCAACAGGCAGTACATCTACCGGAAGGACCGCGTCAAAACTCCTCTTCTGCGCACCGGACCGCGCGGCGAAGGCAAATTTGAGCCGATAAGCTGGGAAGACGCGTATACTAAAATAGCCGAGAACTTAAATCAGGCAAAAGAACGTTACGGAGCAGAGAGCGTTGTATTCTATTCCGGTTATTCCAAGTGGTACCGTCAGATGCTAAGACGTTTTGCCTATGCCTTCGGCAGTCCGAATTACGGCTGTGAATCGAGTGCATGCTATACGGCCGCCTTCATGGCATGGAAGACCGCCGCCGGAGATCAGGGCGGCCCGGATATGGATCACAGCGATCTGTTTCTTGGCTGGGCGTTCAACCCGTTCTACTCCTCTTACCGCGGAGCTGAATATGCAATGAAACGGAAGGAAGAGGGACTCAAATTTCTGATCGTAGACACCAGAAAAACCCCAGCCAGCGAAAAGCTCGCGGATCTGTTTCTCCAGCCAAGATCAGGCACGGACGGTGCACTGGCTCATGCCATTGCTAATGTTCTGATCAAAAACGGATGGATAGACCTGCCGTACATCCGTAAGTATGTCTATGGCTTTGACGAATACGCCGAATATGTCAGCCATTTTCATGAAAATAATATCGAAGAGATCACAGGCGTACCCTATCACAAGGTAGCAGCCGCAGCAAAACTGATTCATGACAATCCCCGGATGAGCTGTAATGAATCCTCCGCCCCTCTGTGCCATCACAGAAACGGATTCCAGAACTACCGCGCTGTCATGGCGCTGCTTGCAATCACCGGTAATTTTGACAGGAAGGGCGGACAGTTCTTAACGCCTCATTCTTATATGCATGTACCCTGCGGTTTTAAAACAAGAGAAGAAGAGTATCAATATGAGACCTGTCCTAAGCATGCGAAACTCCCTGTCGGAGCCGAACGCTTTCCTCTCTGGCAGTATCTTGAAGGGGAAATGCAGGCAATGGATCTGTCACGCCAGATATTAGAAAAAAAGCCATACCCCATAAAGGCTGTATTTGCACTGGGATTCAACGCACGTATGTTTCCTGATTCAGGCAAGATGCTTCATGCGCTTACAGAACTGGACTTCTTCGTAGATACGGACCTTTTCCTGACAGATACGGCCAGGTACGCCGACCTTGTACTTCCCGCCTGTTCAAGCTTTGAAAGAGGAGAATTCAAACCATACCCCGGAGGCCTTGCCTGGTACACAAGCCCGGTCATGGAACCTCTCGGCGAATCCAAAAGCGACGTGCAAATTCTGACAGAACTGGCCAATTACATGGACCTGCCAGATGAACAGCTAAAGGAAGGCTATGAATCCTTTATCCAGAAATATATTCTCGATGATTATAATATCCGTACAGAGAAGTTAAAAGAAGCCAGCCTCCCTGTTAAAATTGCAGAGGTATCGCCGCCTGCAGATTATGCGTCTCTGGATAATGGGCTTCTCACCCCTACCGGGAAGTTTGAGCTCAAGAGTAAGATCATTGAAGATCACCCTGAATGGGGCCTTGATGCTCTTCCTACCTATCTAAGCCCCCTTGATGACGCCGACCGCGAAGCCTATCCGTTTACACTGACCTCAGGAAGCCGCATTCCAAACGCGCTTCATTCAAGGATACACGCCGTGCCGAACAACCGCAGTCTGAGGCCCTATCCGACCGCTGATATGAACAGGACGGACTGTGAACGCCTTGCCGTAACGGAGGGTGATGATATTATAATTTCCACTCTGCGCGGCAGCATAACGGTAAAGGTACATCCGACTTCAACCGTACCTGAAAAACTGGTCAACCTGTATCACGGTTACACGGAAGCAGACGTGAATTCTCTCATGGATGCCGACCATCTCGATCCGTATTCCGGTTTTCCCGCATACCGTTCCACACGCTGCGCAGTAACAAGGAGGGCCTGATCATGAAAAAATATTTATATTTTGACAAGTTAAAATGTTCAGCCTGCGGCGCATGCGCACTTGCCTGCATGGATCAGAACGATATTGACACCGAAGCCGGACAGCAGCCCTTCCGACATACATTTACCCTGGAAGACAAAGCCGGAAGCCTGAGCTTCTACTCTGTGTCCTGCATGCACTGCGCCGACGCCCCCTGCGTCATAGGCTGTCCCTGCGGCTGCCTGACAAAAGATGCCGAGACCGGATTCACCTTATACAACACCTCGAACTGTATCGGCTGCCACTCTTGTGCAATGGCATGCCCTTACGGGATTCCTTCCTTTGGCGAAGACGGGAAAATGAAGAAATGCGACGCCTGCATCGAACGGCAGAAGGCCGGGATGCTGCCCGCATGCATCAAGGTATGCCCCACGGGCGCTCTGACGCTTCTTACCGAGGAAGAATTCGTGAAACGCCAAGAAAAAGAACGCGCAAAAAAGGCTGAAGAAATGCTGAGAGAATATTCAAAAACAGACTATCGCTAACAATATAGGGGCTGGGGATGTCGGTTAACAGATAGTCATGAACAGGGAGGCATGCAACTTGATAAGTCGCATGCCTCCCTGTAATCATCCCTATAAACAGATATTACAATTGTTTCCGGTCAAAGCACCAGACGGCCGTCACCATACACACTAAGGCAATCACCCCTGCCGCAGCCATGCCGGCATAATAATCCTCAGGACTTACCACCCTCTGCAAAAGCGCCGTCCCATTCATAAGCTTCGCCGGAAGCCAGTCATCAAGCTTGGGGAATGCGGCAAGCAGATATATTCCCACAGCTATCCCGCCGGTTCCTAAAAGCACCTGCGAACTGCTCTTTGAGACAGCGGAGAAGAAGATCAGCAGCGCAGCCACCCATATCCCGAACAGCCATGTACAAACTGCGGCGAAGAACAGGTTCCCGGCAATCCCGTTATCCCAGAAATACGCGTTGTAACCGTAAGTAATTCCAAAACAGAGCGCATACAGCGCCGTCCAGGATGCGAATAAGAACACCGTCTTTGCCGCCAGGATCTTCCTGCGTGACAGCCCTTTGGTGACGACAGGGATCAGCGTCCCTTTCTCATACTCCGAAGTGAAGCTTCCGCTGTTGATCAGGACAAAGATGATAAGCCCTAGTGGGATATTCTTATAAAACTGTACCCAGGAAGTCATAGCGTCCACCTGAACGGCGGCAGCCACGATCCCCGCATCTGCCAGAGATTCCGACATTACCTCCATCATCCAGGGCGTAAGCTTCGCAAAAGCGGGATTCATGATCCCAAACAGCACGAAGACCGCCAGCAGAACCATAGTCCGCCCGGTACGGTTCCATTCCATCCATTCTTTTCTCAGAAATGCTTTCATCGTCCTATCACCTCCATAAATAAATCCTCCAGGGCTGCTTCCTGCCGCTCGATACGGATGATCGGGCTCTTTCTGTCCGCGATAAAGTGCAGGATCTTCGGAAGGTGTTCTGCTTCTTCCAACAAAAAGCTGTTCTTCCCGCTGCTCTTAAGAAATGGAAATGCCTGCCGCAGGATACAGGCGTCTTCCCGGCGCTCCATCTCCACCGTCACTGCCGAAGCCTTCCTGATCTTACGCACCTCTTCAAGGGAACCCTGCAAAGCGATCTTCCCCCCATGCAGGAACGCCATCTCGTCGCAGATATGCTCTACATCCGAGAGGATATGGGTAGAAAAAAGCACCGTAGTCTCTTCCTTTGCCGCGGTCAGGATATCAAGCAGCTCCTTTCTGCCTGCCGGGTCGAGAGCCGAGGTAGGCTCGTCGCAGATCAGAAGCTTCGGCCGTCCGAACAACGCCTGCGCAACCCCTAGACGCTGTTTCATTCCCCTTGAAAATCCTTTGATCCTGTGCTTTTCTTTGTCTAGGCCGACCAGACGCAGAAGTTCCTCGCTGCGGCTCTTGATCTCTCTTGCCGGCGTTCCAGAGATCTCCCCGCAGAACTTCAGATACTCCAACGGAGTCATATACGGATAGAACTCCGGCACATCAGGCAGATATCCTACGAGCCGGTTTGTCGGAGTATTTCCGTATCGTACCGGCATACCGTCCACGGTAATCTCTCCTTTGCTTACCGTAAGAAGACCAAGGATCATCTTCATAGCCGTAGTCTTTCCGGCGCCGTTCTGCCCCACAAAACCAAATACCGTATGTTCCGGCACGGAAAAGCTTACGTCGCATAGCACCTGCTTTTCTCCGAAATTCTTTGCCACATGGTTAAGGGTCAGCATCTCCATATCAGCTCTCCTCCTTTCCCAACAGGAAATAAAGAATCGGACCGATAAACTGCATTCCCACTAAAACAACGACGATCCACAAGGCTCTGCTGCCGCGTTTGTAGGCCGTATGCGTCAGGATATGATGAAACGTATAGATAAGCAGTGTGAATTCTACGATCACCAACGGAATTAAAAAAGGTAACATTTCTTTGATTTCAGGCATAATATTCTCCTCCTATTTCTATCTAATATCAATCACATATAAAATGCCGCACGATCCTCTGGAAATCCGGCCGCTCCTTAAGCCCCTCAAAAACCGGATGGCTAAACGCTGCCTGTAGGTTCTGAGAGATAAACTTCCTGCTCCTGGGGGCCATATCTCCAAGAGGCAGACCGTCGATCCACGCGTCGATCCTGTCAAAATATTCATCCCCATGGAGCACAGCCTTCTCATCCCTAAGAAGCCTGTCGGTACAATTCTTAAAATGACCGAGAGCCTCAAGCGCCTCTTCTGCTTCCCCGTTTGCCGCATATACCGCCGCTGTCTGGTAATGGAACTGAGCGGCCAGATTAGGATGCAGTTCTTCCAGCCGGTATTGGTCTATTGCACTTCTGATCCTGCATATGGTTTCCCGGCATCTCTTCAGATCATCCTGATACAGCGATAGCGACAGTATGGCGTCGCTCATCAGATTTACCAGATCAAGATATTCCCTTACCTGGATATAGTCCCTGGCTTTCTCATGTTCTCCCGCCATCTGGTAAGCCTGGACCAACACCGCGCCGTTCTGCGCCGCAACGCGGGAGGTATCCGCAACAGGCTCCAGCATAGCGATTGTCTCTGCCGCCTTCCCTGACTGAAGACTTAAGCCGGCCTTCAGGACCAGAGCTTCGCTGCACACACCCACGTCACTGCAGCTCACCAGGATATGATCGCACCAGGAAATCGCCTCCTTATGGAGATGCTCCCGCTCATCTTCCGTCTCTGCCAGCATGTAATGATTCGCATACAGAACGCAAAGCTGCAGCAAAAAAGGATAGCAGGAATAATACCGGCGGGCAAGCATCCGCGTCTTATCGATCGCATCAGGAAACGGGCACGACGCAAAATCCCCGACAAGCTCCGCATAAAAACGCCGGATCTGCTCCTTGGTGAGCTGGGGGACATACCCGATCAACTCGTCAACAGTCATATCGAAAAATGCCGCCAACTGGAGCAGAAGCATGATATCAGGCATACTCTGGGCATTTTCCCACTTAGATACAGAAGCCTTGGTCACGCCAAGGAAATCCGCCAGTTCTTCCTGGGTGATCTTCCGTTCATGTCTGAGCCGGATAATATTATCCGACAATTTCAGTCTGTCCATATTATTGTTCTCCTCATCAATTATTGTATTATAACCGTTTTTTTCATTATAATAAAAAAACCTCCCCCCATCAATCGAACGTTATTTTACTTTCCCGCCGAATAATCAACCATAAAGAAACTTTATCTACCAAAAAAAGACACTGACTATTCTCATAGTCAATGCCTTTCTTCGTAAATGATCCGAAACTTCTCTCCTGACAGCTCCGCTCTCACGCTTCCTCCCATCCTCTCCGCCAGTTCCTTTACAATAAACAGCCCCAGCCCGGACGAACCTTTCCGCCTGGACGAATCCGCCTTATAAAACCGTTCAAAGATCTGATCCATATCCGGTTTGCCGTTATCCGACACCAGATTCTCAAAGATCAGGCATCGGCCCTTCTGCCTGATCACGATCCCGCCCTCGCCGTGCAGCAGCGCATTCCTGATCAGATTATGAAAAATCCGCCGGAGACATTCCTCGTCAGCCCAGATCTTCAGCCCTTCTGATTCGAACTCCACCTGCGGGGTAATACCTTTTTCTTCAAATTGACGGTAGAATCCGACCAGACAGTCGCTTAAAAAGGGTAAGACCTGTATCTCAGACATATTCAGTTCGAATCCCTCGCTGGTAAGCTTGGTATACAGAAACAGTTCCTCCAGCATATCTCCCAGTTCTTTCAGGCATTCTCCTGCAGTCTGCATGTAACGCTCCTGCCTTGCCGGGTCCGTACACTCCTGGGCAAGCTGCAGATATCCCGCCGCCCCCGTGAGGGGCGTTCGGATATCATGCGCCAGGCTCGTAATATTCTGCTTCAGCTTCTTCTCCGCCTTCTCATGCTGCATCTGGTTCCGAAACCAGAACTGCTCAAGCCGGTTCAATTCCCTGACAAGATCCAGAATATCTTTCCGGCGGTTTAACCCTCCAAGCTCCATATGGCTTCCGCGTTCAAGCTCCGCAAGCTGCCTGTTCAGGGAATGTATTGCCAGAATACCGCGGACATGCCGAACCGACAGCCATATACAGAAACAGCTCAATACAATCAATGCCGCAGCCATCGTTAATGTCTCCTTTCTATCATCATCTCCGCGCCGTTTTTATCTTCTGCTGCCGGACAGACGCTATATATCCTGTTTCTCCAATACGATCCCTGTCAGCACAGTATACAAAATCAAAAATCCCGCACCCACCACATATACATACAGATCCTTCGCCGCAGTATATTGTCCGGGTCCTTTGGTCATGGTCAGATAGATCGAATATTCCAGCCATCCTCCTATATGGAACATGTTCAATATACTATACACCGGCAGCACGATCACACCGCTGCCCAGAAGCACTGCCGCCACTGATCCCGCCGCCACACTTCTGGTCAGGACACAGATCAGAATCATCAGCGAGGCAAACGCCGTCGTCAGAAGCCACACCCAGCTCATATAAAACAGATAATCCTCCCACCCGGCATAAGGCACCATATCTCCAGCCACCCGGTTCATGGCCAGTGCAAATATAAGATTCAGTATCAGACAGCATAGATTGACGATCCCTACCGTCATGATCCTGCTCCCAACATAATTCCATCGATTCTGATGAAGCGCCAAGATATTCTTGATAAAACCGCTCTGATAATCCGAACACACGAAGAGCGCTACCCATACGCCAAGAACAATGTTATACATTCCGCCGTCCAGGCTGGCCTGCCTGAACAAGATCAGGGAATCTGTGCCATCCATTATCGTTGACATTTCATCCACCTGAACCGCCGTCAGCATCCCGATATCCACAGATATCTTCTGTCCCTCCGGTACTGCCATAAGCCAGAGCAGCCCATACATAACTACCATACCGATCAAAAATATCCCAAGACATATATAGCATGATCTGCTTCTTTTTACACGGTACAGATCCATATTCAACAGGTTAAACATATCTGCGCCCTCCTTCCATGCGATCCAGGAAATACTCTTCCAGATCCATATGATGGAAACCGGATGCGTACACTGATACCTGGTTCTCTATCAACATCTGATTGACTTCTGCGCCGTTCCTCACTCCATACAGCCTTATCGAACTGGAGTCGGCCGCCTCTGCACGCACATCCGGGAATGATTCCCGAATCAGGGCAAACGCACGCTGCACCTCCTGCACTTCGATCTGAAAATAATCCTGGCACTTTTCTTCTAATTCTTCTCTGCTGACCTGTTCAACCAGTTCTCCGTCTTTGATGATCCCATAGTTGGTGGCGATCTTACTCAGTTCTCCCAGAATGTGCGAACTCAGCAGTATGGTCTTGCCCTCTTCATGAAGCCTCTGGATCAATTGACGCAGTTCCCGGATCCCTTCCGGGTCCAGACCGTTTATAGGCTCATCCAGAATCAGCAGGTCAGGATTCCCAAGAAGCGCCAGCGCAACGCCTAACCGCTGCTTCATTCCCATTGAAAAATGCTTTACCTTCTTCTTCCCTGTGTCCGCAAGCCCTGTTACTTCCAGCACCGTATCCGCGCTCTTGTCATCCGCAAGCCCCATACACCTTGCCTTCATCACCGCATTCTGCCTTGCCGTCATATTCGGATACAGTCCTGCCGTTTCTATCAGAACTCCCAGCCTCCTGCGCACCGTCGGATCGCTGACCGGCTTTTCGAACAGCCGGATCTCTCCTCCTGTCGGATACGCAAGTCCGCAGAGCATCTTCAGGGTCGTAGATTTTCCTGCCCCGTTTCTGCCGATGAATCCATAGATGCTGCCTTCGCGTACCTTCAATGTAAGATTTTTTACCGCCGCCTTTTCGCCGTACATCTTCGTAAGGGCATTGGTCTCTACGGCATATATACTTTTTCTGTCAGTTTCCATAGTCTCTTTCTCTCCTTTCCCGTGCAGATGTTCTGCGTACATAACACACACAACTCCTTCACACAAGAAACATTCTAATACAAGAGATTTCAAAAAGTGCTCAGAAAAGTTTAAGAAAGTTTAAAGCCTATTCCCCACACCGTCTGAATATATGCATCCGTGCCGCTTTTCCTTAACTTGGACCGGATATTGCTGATATGTACATTGATGGTCTTATCCTCTGCCAGGTATTCTTCTCCCCAGGCATATTCATAGATCATCTGCTTCGTGAACACACGCCTGGGATTCCTGATCAGCAGCTCCATGATCAGGAATTCATGCCCTGTCAATTCCACCAATTCTCCCTCTGCCGTCATCTCCCGCGTATCAGGATCAAGCGTCCAGGAACGGTATGTATATGCTCGCTGCCCGGTCGTCTGTTCCTGTGAAGATACGTCTGTATCCCCGCCCCCGCTGCCCGGATGCTCTGCCCTGTCCGTCTCCTTCTGCCTGTCAAGGCGGCGGAACTGTACCTGTATTCTGACCAGCAGCTCCGGCAGGTCAAAGGGCTTGCACATGTAATCCTCTGCCCCGGCAGACAATACCTCCACCTTACTGTCCAATCCGCTCTTTGCAGACAGTACAATAACCGGCGCCTGTTCGGAGAATACCGAGACTAATTCCTCGCCCGGGATTCCCGGAAGCATCAGGTCTAAGAGAACCAGGTCGAACTTCTCCAGCTCAAACAGCAGCTTCGCCTCACTGCCGGAATAAGCCTGCGTACACGTATATCCATGATCCTCCAGATATTCTCTTAGCATCTGGTTATTTTTAGCGTCATCCTCTGCGATCAAAATTCTCTGCATGTCTTCTACCTCTTGTCAAAACTATGAAAATCCGAATACACAATTACAACTTCCCGCATTTTCTTCCACCGGCTTGCGACAAGTTCAAATGGCAATAAATCTTCTTCTGAGAAGACATAATTCCTCTGCATATTCTGATAAGCATCCCTGATTCCTTTATTATCAGACAGACTTTGGAATATCTCAAAATCAGAAAACTTCTTATCTGCCAGTTCACTTCCCATCCTTCTGGTCTCCTCCAGTCTCTTATACCCTGACATTTCGAGAAACAGACCTGTGTTCCCAAGCATACTCTGAATCAGCCGCAGATCCAACATAACTCCCACATCATAGACATGCTTCGCAGCATCAAAATACATCCCACGTTCATAATAAAATTCCGCTGCAAATATTTTATCCACAAATATCCGTTCCATGCGGATCGTCTTTATCGGAAACGGCATTACTTCAAATTGTTCCTTCAAAATAACTCTCTGTTCTTCTGCGGCATAAGTATAAATTATGGGCTCGATCTCCAAAATTGAAAAAGGTTCGCTGACAGTAAACGAAGTTCCTTCAACTTTAACATAACCGAATCTCTGGAGCGGATCGTCAGCATCTACTGTCACTACCGGCGTATAATCATAAACCGCTGTAATACTGCCTTTCCTGTCATCCTCCAATTCCTTCCTGGCTGTCCTTGGTAACGAAAGATACTTTTTTGTCGCTGTTTCCAGCCGTTTTTTGGCCTGGCTTTTGCTGCAATTATCTACACATACGGTCAGATCAATGTCTTCGGAAAAACGGCGGATACTTTTTTGGGCTTTATATAAGGCTGTGCCTCCTTTAAAATATGCCGGAAGAATTTCCTGCTTTTCTGATAGTTCTTTTAAAAGCAATGTAACATAATAGTCTTTTTCCAGAATATCTTCCCTGATTCCGGTTATATCATGAATAAGCCCAATGATATTAAGAAATGAAAATCTATCCTTATGCAGTTTCATATAATTCTCCCAGCATAATGTCGATCGTTCTAATGAGTATCTTAGAATTGTAATATTTCCTTGCCGTAAAAATCAAAATATCCGTATTAAGCTCTAATGATTTTACAATCCCCTTTATCAGTTCTTCCGGCTTGACAGCATCAACCGGGGCATCTCCCAGATCTCTTATCACATCCAATATCTGAAGATAACGGTAATTGGCACGGTTTACATTCGCAGAAGGTCTTCTTATCTCAACCTGTATATCAACCGGCACTCTTTTTGTATACATATTTGTCGCAATACTTATCCGCTTAGGCATCTGAGACACCAGCCCTATACGATTCAGCATGGACAATCCTGTTTCATAACCGATCACATCCTTCTCGTCATACAGTAACCGCTTGCAAAACAAAGTTTCTTTATTGGGCGTATAATATCCAAACGCAGTTTTAATCTTCTTACAGTAGACACCTTTTTCAATCCTTATAATCTGTCCTGCTTTTTCCAGCCTGGCCATATTTACATTAACTGCTTTCTTAACTTCTGCTTCATCCAGTCCGGTTTCTTCTGCAATATACTGTGTAACCTGACTTGTCAAAATAGGTTGGTCTGGTTCTTGTCTTTCTATATACTGAATCAACAAATTTCTATATCCTATGTTGTTCATATGACCGCTCCTTTTTGTTATTATATTCATGTTTATTATATATATCTATGTACTCATAATAACACTTAAAAAAAATATAGTCAACCTGAACAGCCTTTTTCATTCCTTAAAACGGAAGCGTCATCTGCGTTACCCTGTAGGGCCTTTTATACTGACTGATAATATCTTCCATTCGATATACGATCTGTCTCTTCCCGCACTCTTCTGCGAAATACTCCCACAACTTCTTCGCCTGCGGACTGACACACTCATAATATTCCCCGTATCTTTTCCGGTATTCTTCTGCCAGTCCTTCGCCCGGGAACAACTCATTAAGCTTCTGATAATACCAGGCTCTCTGATTCCCCCGAAGAGTCATACCGAACGCCGGATAGATGAAGTCTGCCCCGGCGTCCTTCGCCCTTCTGATAATCTCACCGATATTATCACGGTTGTCCTCTATAAAGGGCAGAACGGGCATAAGCAGTATCCCCGTATATAACCCCGCCCCTGCAAGCTCTTCGATCATCTTGAACCTCTCAGACGGCCGGGCGACATTCGGCTCTACCTTTGCCGCCAGCTCATCATCCGCCGTTGTTATCGTAATCTTCAGAAGCACCGGAGAATGCTCTGCTATGCTCTTAAGGATATCGATATCCCGCACAAGCAGCGAGCTCTTCGTCGCAATGGCTGCGCCGAATCCAAACGCATCGCAAAGCTCCAGCGCGTGCCTTGAAAGCATAAGTTTTCGTTCAAACGGATTATACGGATCGCTCATGGCTCCGGTCCCGACTACGCCGCTTCTTGTCTTCCTGCGCAGATCATTCCGAATGATCCGAAGCGCATCCTCTTTGGCGCGCACCTTATCAAATTGTTCCACTCCATAGCAGTCTGAACGGCTGTCGCAGTATATACACCCGTGACAGCATCCCTTGTATATATTCATATTGTAATCGATCCCAAACCAATTATTCGGAGCCTTTATCTTCGTTACGATCGTCTTCGCGGGAATGTATTCCATCTCTCTCCTCCGGTTTTTTCTGTAAGGCGGCTAACCCTCCAAACGAAAGAAAGGAGGGCGACGCTGATGAATGCTACATACTCGGATTTATTCCAGTTCTGTATATTTGTCGCTGCCCTGATTGGACTGTGCTACACAGTCTTCAGGGGAAAGAAATAGCCGCCACTACTACCAATAGTGACGGCACGCCGCTTTCAGCGGTGTAACTGTTGTCTTATTAAAGGGTAGGCCGCTTCTTTGGCTTTCCTTTTGTATATTCTAACATGACACCGGATATTGTTCAATATTTATTTCTAACTTCTTATCGAACCCTTCTTATCGAACGCGCAATTTCTGGCCCACATAGATGAGGTTCGGATTACGGATTCCGTTTAACTGTACCAATCTCTGATAAGTCGTGCCGAATCGGCTGGCTATCCCGCTTAATGTATCCCCGGGCCGCACCACATAGTATTCCGCCTGCCCTGACCCCGACGTCTTCACAGGCACACGGATCACCTGTCCCGCATAGATCCGGTTCGGATTGCGGATTCCGTTCAGCTGGGCCAGAACTGCTACAGTGGTTCCGTATCTCCTTGCTATTCCTCCCAAAGTATCGCCATACTGTATTCTGTAAGTGATGATCTGCTCTGGCTGCGGGTCCGGTTTGGGGTCCGGCTTGGGATCTGGTTTGGGAGCACTGTCGGCGCCCGCATACCGATCCCAGTCATCCGCATTCCCATAGAATACATCAAGATCCAGGTTGCCGTTATACCCTTGAAGCCTGCCCTCAGAAGTATACTGGTACAGTGTAGGCGAACCCCACGCCCCCATCCGCTCAGGAAGCGGCGCATCAGGATTATAACCCATCTGTACCCCGAATGCATAATAATAAGCATTCCACAGACGGTAACCGGCGTTAGCCACCGCACTCCAGTCTTGATCATTGACCATATAATTACTCATGTAGATGAACGGCTTCACTCCGGTCAGCTGATGTACACGGTCCAGCCATTGCTTCACCCAGCCTACGCTTCCTGCTGCCGCCGTTATCTCAAAGTCCAGCACCAGGATCGCCTTTTTCACATAGTCTTTTACATTTCTTACAAAATACTCCGCCTCGTCGTCTGCATTCCGGCCGCTGGCGAAATGATAGACGCCAAGCTTCTTGCCCAGGCTTTCCGCCTGTCTGAAAGCCTGATTGCAGTAAGGATTCTTATAAGATGTTCCTTCAGTCGCTTTAATAATCACAAATTCACACGGTACCGCTGCCAGGTCGATTCCTTCCTGCCAACTGCTGATATCAATTCCATTCATACTCATACATATCGCTCCCTTCCATATATAGATATGAAAGGAAGCGATATCCGGTACTAAATATGATTATAAATTTTATATTTGATCAATTCGTACTCTCCCGCCTGCAGTAGGTGCGGACTGTCAATGCCAGAAACAGCGGGATCTCGGCCAATGCCGCTCCGATAATGAAGCAGGGGCTCCAGATCACCGCCTGGCCGGCATGCACAAAGTCTGTTCCCAGCAGTTCATACAGGAAGGAATTCGACAGCCCGACTCCCCCTGACGGCAGAAGATACCGAATGACATTCACCCATTCCGCGTCCGATACTATATAGAGTATCACCGGCAGAAGAACGATCAGCAGCGCGATCTTCAAAGTATCCTGGACATTCCTGCACCTTGCCGATAAAAATAACGTACAGCAAACCGCTGCAAAAATCGACAAGAATCCTGCTGCGACGGCGGCAGATTGTGCCTGCCCTACCGTAAGCGCCGGGATCACAAATATATCCCACAGCATCTGGACAGACGTCTCAAGTCCTTTTGCACCGTAGACCTGATTCGTGATCAGCAGAAATGATCCGATACCGATCAGGAAGGTCACAGCAAATATCAGCACCGCCGTCACGATCTTTGCGGCCGCTAGATGTATCCTTCCGTACCTGGTACAGCGCAGGATACTGTCCGCTCCCGTCTGGTATTCTGCCGAGAAGATCGGTGAGATGATCACTATGAACACCAGAAGCATCAGCAATATATAGAGTGACAGATATTCAAGAGATGTCATAGAGAATCCTGAATTATAGGTAAAAGGCATCTTAACGCCTCCATTCAGTTCCCTGATCTTCTCCTGCTCCGCTTCATTTTTCCCTCTAAAAGCCATTCTCTCCTGATACTGCTCATAAAACTTCGGCACATCGTCAGGCGCAATATCAGCGTCCGTCATCGTATATACCGAAACCTCCTCCCTGGCCAGTACATGTGCTGCTGCCTTCAGAATCGGATAGATGGGCAGGATCTTTTGGACATACACCTCTTTTGGCACGTCCGGCGGAAATACCGCCCCATATTCCCGATAGCATTCCTGAAATACCAGGATAGCCTCCCTGATCTTCTCCTCCGTAATCTCACCGTTGTTCTCTTTTTCTATCTGTTTCTGGTAAGCGATTGCATCCCTTCCCGATAGTTCGCTGACATTTCCCTGTTCATCGACCCGGTAAGTCCTCTCAAACGATACGGGGAAATATGCCAGCACCGCCGATAACAATATCAAAATCACCAACAATATCCAGACAGACCTCGCCGTAACTACCCGTTTCAACTCCAAATATAATAATCTTCCCATCTACCATTCCTCCTTCGCACTCTCCGGGAACAGCCACAGATACAAATCTTCCATCCTGGGCTCCTCGCTCTTAGAACCGGGAATCACCGGCGTATCCGCCAGGTAGCGCACCCTTACGTCTCCGTTTCCCTGATTGTATACATTTACCATAAGAATCTGCTGTCCATAGGCTGATAATTCTCTCTCGTCAATGTCTGACGACCACACCTTGCCTGCTACCATCAGTACCAGCTCTTCTGTCTTCCCGGTTGCAATGATCTTTCCCTCCTTCATCACAGCATTGCAGGTGGCGATATACTCGATATCCGAGACAATGTGCGTAGAGATCAGCACGATCCTGTCGTGGGCGAATTCAGACAGAAGATTGCGGAACTTCACCCTCTCCCCCGGATCCAGACCGCTTGTAGGCTCATCTAACACCAGGACCTCGGGATCATTGAGCAACGCCTGCGCGATACCCACCCGCCGTTTCATGCCACCGGAGAGCTTCGATATCTTCTTACGCCTTACGTCATATAACGACACCCTCTTTAGGAGGGTATGGATCCGCGATCTCGTCTCTGCCCTTGTAAGTCCCTTTAACGCCGCAATATACTCCAGGTAATCCTGGACGCTAAAGCCCGGATAGAATCCGAACTCCTGGGGCAGATATCCAAATATATCCCGATAGCTCTCCTTCAAGGCTCCGATCTCGATCCCATCATATCTGATGCTCCCGGATGTAGGGCGCTGGATTCCCGCGATCATACGCATCAGCGTAGTCTTGCCCGCCCCGTTCGCCCCCAGAAGCCCCCATACGCCGGGAGTAAGCGTCAGGGAAACGCTGTCCACCGCGCATTTATCCTTATACTGTTTGGTAATTTCACATATTTCTAATCCCATCATATCCTCCTTCTTATCTGTCTAAGTCTCTGTACTTTCTCTGATCCACATACGAACAGACAGCACAAACATCAGAAGCGCTCCGGCCGTACAGATCCCCCATATACCGAATCTGTCATACGCCGCCGGCCTGATATCGAACAAAAATACCAGCGTCAGGACAAGAACAGCACAGTAGCCCTCGCAGATTCCCAACCGCCAGGAGATCTCTTCCCACTCTCTGGTCCTCCTTATGATCTGTACACAACCCGTGCCTGCCGCAAGAAGAGGCAGCAGAAAATATATGGCCGTTCTCACCGCAGGTATCCCGGCCGTCCTCGCCGATATCCCCGCGCACAGGCTAAAGACCGCCAGATCTTCTGCCGCAAGAAGTATTAATTCTGCTATAAGAAGCCTTGATATAGACATCCGGGACGCTGTCTCGATCTCATGCATTTGATACCGGTATGACCTGAGCATCAGCGGAACCGACGCCATAACGAGAACGACTGCCAGAACTCCCATCAACAGCGGAATATGGCGGATACTCATATATTCAAGCCATCCGTCAAAGGACAGGTATATCACCCCGAATACCATGATCGCGGCTAATCCCTGGGACAGCCACAAGTCTTTCCCCATAAACGGGATCTGCCGCAGCATGAATTCTAAGAATCCGATCCTCTTCTTCGGCATTTGCAGGGCTTGCATCCTTCGTACCGACACCAGTACCCGTTCTCTGTGGCTCTGCGCCCTTCTTCCCTGAGTATCTTCATCTTCCGTCTTCTCATATGCCGTAACGTCGATCTTCAATGCGTTTTTTAAGTCCTCATACTGTTTCCGATCCATCCTCTACACCTCTCCTTCCATCTCACGTCTGATAAGCTTCAGCGCCCTCCGAAGCCTGGACTGCACCGTTCTTACTGGCAGCTCCGCCGCCATGGCTATCTCCCGGAAAGTCAATTCCTGCGCAAACTTAAGATACACGATCTCTTTTAGCTCCTCCGGAAGATTGTGGACCATATGCTGAAAATTCACCTGCGCCTCCGAACCGGCATAGCCCGTCTCCAGATATTCCATATCCTCCGGCAGCTGTACTTCCCTTCTCTTCCTCCACAGATCCGTACAGGTATTGGCCGCCACCTTATATAAAAACCCACGGAATTTCCCCTGATCCTGATACTTAGGGAAATGCCGAATCACCTTCAGAAACGTCTCCTGTACCGCGTCTCTGGCCGTATCCTGATCCGGCGAATGATAGATACAGTACCGCAGAATATCATCGTAGTACATCGACACCAGTTCTTCCCAGCATGAATTGTCTCCTCTTTTAATCCGCTGCAGCAGTTCTTTTTCACGCGTCAAAATATTTCCTCCTAAACATGTACAAGAGTACACCGCCTCCTGTAATAGATAACGGGTAACAAAGCAAAAATGATCATATATTTTGAAATTTGATGAAATTTTTATACCGGCCATGGTACAATTTGAGTATAGCATTTCTGTACTGTAAAAAATAATTCTAAAATTGTTGTAACGAAACTTCTTTTTTTTGGATATATAGATGAACAGATTCATTCCGAAGGAGGTGAGCGCCCTGAAAGAGATCGAAAAAGCCTATACACAGCACGCGAAGGATGTATACCGGTTCCTGTTAAGTCTTACCCACGACGAAGACCTTGCAGAAGAACTGACGCAGGAGACCTTCTTTCGCGCCATGCGGACCATTGACCGTTATGACGGGAGCTGTAAGCTGTCCGTATGGCTCTGCCAGATCGCCAGGCATCTCTGGTATCAATATCTTGGCAAACGCTCCCGCCGCAATGAGACAGAGCTTACGGACGAATTGCCGTGCCAGGAATCGCCGGAACAGTCCGTCATGCTCCATATGGACAAAACACAGTTATATCAGGCGATCCACAGACTGCCCGAGCCCATGCGCGAATTAGTGCATCTGCGCCTGACCGGAGAATTTTCCTTCGCAGAGATCGGCAGTCTCCTGGGTAAAAGCGAGAACTGGGCGCGCACCGCATTCTATCGGGCGAAACAAAAAATCATCAAAGAAATGGAGGGACGACTATGAAATGCTGCATTGTAAGGGATCTGCTGCCGGGTTACATCGACGGCCTGACCAGCAGCGAGACAAACGAAGAGATCGAACGGCATCTGGAAGAGTGCGCCGCCTGCAAGACTGTTTACAGGCAGATGACGGCAATGATCCCAAGCGAACTTCCGGCAACAGACAGGGATATTGATTTCCTGAAAAAGTTAAAAGAACGCATACATCAAAAATATATGACCGTCGCCCTTATCACCTGCACCGTACTGATCGGAAGCACGGTCTTTCTGAAAAATTATCAGCTTCCGATCGCTTATGATCCCGATTGCATGACTACGGAATTATATGAGATCGCATATGTCCCTAATCAGTTCGGGCTCAGGGAATGGCAGTACAAGGGCAGTTCAGACGCGCGGGATCCTGATGCGCAGGAAGCAAAAGAGAACGGGGATGATGAGACGATGGAGATGATCCGTTTTGTCCTGAATATGCCGCTTGAAAAGCAGAAATCTCTGAAAATCAATAACTTCATATCCACAGGAAAGACGATCCAGCGAAACGGCAAGACGGTAAGAGTCGTCTACTATTGCTACACGCGGACGCTGTGGAACAGCCTGTTTCCTGATCAAGACAGCTTTTTGAACCTGTCGGTCAGCGAAGGAGATGTATTTGAAGAGAATTTCTACCGGAATCCCAACACAGATTATCAGCCAATGCAAAGGGAGATCTACTATCTGCCAATGAGCGGCCTCAACAGGCTTGACAGCCTTTCGGATGAAGAGTTCGACGCACAGAAGAAGCATGCAAAACTTGTATGGAGCGGAGTCCTATGATCTATGTCCCGCCGGACGCAGCAGTCTGGACGAACCTCCAGCATATGAAGAAAGGAGAGTATTGATCATGTTTTTTGCGATTTATTTACTTGGAATTATTATCTGGATCTTAATGGGAGTCGGCGGAGGGTCCGGCAATCTTGTGAATTATATGGACGGCTTCACCCTCCTGTTCGTCCTGGTTCCGTGTATCCTGATCCTGTTTAGCACCGGATCCTTGAAAGCCTTCGGCAGGGCATTCCTGTTCGCCTTCGGCAAGAGGGGCGGACTTACCGTTTCCTACAAGGAGAGCCTGCTGGCGGTCAGAATGGTTATGGCGATCTCCGCGATCTTCGGGTTCCTTGGATTTTTGATCGGAACATCCGCCAGCATCCGTTCTATCAAGGACTTCTCTACCGTAGAATCACTGGGCTGGATCGTCCGCGACTTATTGGTATCTATGATATCGCTCATATATCCGCTGCTGATCTGGGTGATCCTGCTTCCGGTCTGTCTGATGCTGAAAAAATACCTTCTGAGTCAGAAGCCGTAGATTTTGACCCCTTTGCCCCTCATCTCCTCGATCCTTGCCTGTGTCACTGGGATAATACACAGATGTACATCTTCCCCCCACGCAAAATAGGGATACAGCCCTATATTGCCCCTGTAATACAGCGCGCACGGCACGGACTCGGAAGTATACTTTATATTCGTATCGTGCTCAAAGGCAAGCCCGTTCAGCGTTGTATAGAGTTCCCGGATCTGATCGTCTGAGATATCCGGGAACATTACTTTGAGAGTGTAATAACACAGCTCCTCATATATCGCATACATCTGATCGAACGAGCTGTGGGCGTCATAGTTCACCGTGATCTCCTGGATATAGTCCGCATTGCTCGGCGCATAGACAGTGATCGTCGGAAGCGGCAGTATGCTCTCATCTCTGGAATAGTGGTAACGGCAGGTCTTGTGGCTGGAATGGACAGACTTGTCGTACACATAGGAACGCCATTGCCACGACGGCAGCAGATACCGTTCCCCCTTATCCGCCCAATAACATCCGTTGAAGCTGTCTATGAATTCATCCATACCAATCTGAAATACAAGCTCGCCCGGCCGATTCTCCATGATCTCTATATTAAGCGTCTTCTTCTCGGCCTTCTCCTTAAGGATCTCCTCCGACCGCTCCTGCTCCAATGTATTCCCCTCATCCTGAGGATATTGGTCAAAAGAATCCCCGCCTGATAGGTCTTGCGGCGCTTCTGCCTCTTCCTGCGTCCGCTCCTCTTCTATCGTAATATGCTGCAAGCCGTATGTCACGCCGCCCACGATCACTCTGGCAAGTATTACGGCGCCGATTATCATGACCGCTCCCACCACAACGTCCTTTGGCCCAATCTTCATCTTTGCTCCAACTCCCTCCTTGGCCTGTACCCCGGAATCAGGCGGGCGTTCTTGCGGTCAACCTGATTGCCCGCATACACCAGACGCCCGTCTTCCATCCTGCGGAATGTCACCGTATGCCCGAAGGAATAGTCCGTTCCTTCTTCAATATAGATCGCCTCCACATATACCTTAAGCATCCCTTCCGCTTCCTCCGCGCACCGTACAACCTCCGGGAACGGCTGAAACTGCTGGATGCGGTTGAGTGCATGGACCGCACTCCAGGGATAAGTCCCCTTCACGGCGTCGTATCCGGCATACTCTTCGATCTCTTCTGTCCGAATATCGAAATACCGCTGTATCACCGTCTCGAACTCCTCTTTGGGAATACCGTCAGAATACTCTTCCTCATCCAAAGTCTTCCCTGTTTCCATCTCGTACAGATAATCAAACAGATCATTGAATTCTATCTTCTTAAGGCTTCCCTCATCCCAGTCCTCCAGAAACAGATTATTACTTAAGTAGCTGACCGGGACAATATAATGCTCCATCATATACCGGCACTGTTCATCAAGAGGCAGGATCCGGTAGAAGATATGCATGTCCATCTCCTGATTGCGCGTCAGCGCCTTCTCCCAGATCAGCCAGCCTTTCTCCGTATATTCCCAGCGGTACACCAGGATCTTCTCCATCTGCTGGACATAAGCCTCCACAGACTCGTCAAACATGGCGCTTAGATAGGTCACAGCAAGCTCCTTTTCATGGAACTGCAGGCGGTAATACCGGAATACCCCGACCGTGTTGATCTGATAGAATTCCGCCTCAGAATCCTTCCCCGCCCCGGCTTCTCTCAGAGCCGCATCTACTTGCTCATAGTTCGTCATATTATAATCGCGGCTTCCGCAGATAACGGAACGTCCGTCCGACGACGCGGCATCGATCATCCCGTGTACGGTTTCTTCTGTCAGGCTGACCCCGTCAACCGGCGTCCCATCCGTTCCTTCTGCCAGGCCTGCCGTGTAGATCGGCCTGCACTTCTCCATCATTGCAAACAGCTTCCCGCTTACCTCATCGGTCTCCTCTTGATCCATCCCGATCATCTCAGGTTCATAGAGCGCGGAATCTTCCGTCTCCTCCTGCCTTGGGACATACAGTTCTTCCGCCCGGTCTCCTCTGCCGTCCTTATGCGCACCGGACGCCCCGCAGCCTGATATCATGATCAATATACCCATAATAAATATCCTTTTCTTCATCCTGTCTGTCTCCGCCGTATCAAATCTCTATATCTTACATATGTAGTATTTTATATTATAGAACTTTTCCCCAATATTGTCAATCGGTTTACCGGCAGCAAAAAGTTTCCGGCAAAATCTCTTATTAAAGACTTTGCCGGAAACTTGAAATTCTCCGTTATACTTTAAAGCATCCGCCTCCGATAAACTCTCTGAGGAGAGAATTCGTCGGCACATTCTCGCTTCCGATTCCTACAAAATAATCCAGGAACTTAAGGAGCCTCTTAGCCTCCAGATATTCCGGGCAGTTCCTGTCGATCCCAAAGAGCAGCGGCTCCACATAGAGCTTCAGCACGGCAAGCTCATAGATCAGCGTTGAATTGAACATCACATCCGCTTCCTCCTGGAACGGGAAGATGAACTTCTCTTCCCCTCTCCTTACCGACTGCCACATCCTTATCGTCCTCTGAGCTGAGGAACCTCTGGTACGGGCGTCCCTCACAATACGGCGCAAGAGCCTTCCGTCAGTGGTCGGGATCCGGTCATGCTCATCTACATTCAGCTGGGTCAGTGCGCTGATATAGATCTTAAACTTATTCTCATCCGGGAGATTCATCGTCAGCTTCGGATTCAGACAATGGATTCCCTCGATCACAAGCACATCGTTCGGCCCAAGCTTCGTAGCGTGCGAACCGTACTCCTTATGTCCCGTAACAAAGTTAAATGTCGGGATCACGACCTCCTCTCCATTCAGCAGGCCGTTCAACTGCCGGTTGAACAGCTTCACATCCACAGCCTCCAGACATTCGAAATCAAATGCTCCCGTTTCATCCTTCGGATTCTCTTCTCTCTCCACGAAATAATTGTCCACGGCGATCGGACGCGGCGTCAGTCCATTTACCCGAAGCTGCACGGACAGACGGTGGGAGAACGTAGTCTTCCCGGAAGAAGACGGTCCCGCTATGAGAATGAACTTAAGCTCCGGGCGCTTCGCAATCTGTGCTGCGATCTCTGCGATCTTCTTCTCCTGCAAAGCCTCCTGAACCAACACTACTTCATGGACATCGCTCTTCGTGATCTTATCGTTGAGCGCGCCGACCGTCTCAATCCCCTGGAGATCCCCCCAGTGAACGGACTCCTTCAGAACATGGAACAGCTTGTTCTGAGGCTCGAACGGCGGTACTTCCCTGGGCGCCGACCGAACAGGCATCTGCACCACAAAGCCTTCATCATACAGATACAGCTTAAAATACTTCAGATAGCCTGCGCTTGGAACCATATATCCGTAGTGATAATCTTCGAATTCATTCATGCTGTAAATATTGACCTTGGAAACCCTGCGGTAGCGGAACAGACGCTCCTTGTCCCGCATCCCGTGCCGCCCGAACAGCGCGATCGCGTCATCGGTACGGACGGAACGCTTATGGATCGGCATATCCATATCCACCATCTCGCGCATCCTTGCGTCCACGCGGCCGAGGAAATCCTGATCGAGCACGACATCGCCTTCCACCGTGCAATAGTAACCCTTGCTGACAGAGAAGTGTATCCTCACCTTCTTCACCGCATCATGGCCGGCCACATCATAGACCGCCTTCACCAGCATTAGATTGATACTCCTGCGGTAAGTTTTGTTGCCGATCTCCCCTGCCGTCGTCTCGAATTGGATCGTACAGTCTGTTTTCAGCTTCTTGAATAACTCCTGAAGCTTGCCGTTCACAAATACCAATACGATGTCGTCCTCATAATCCTTCTGAAAATCCTCCGCGATCCGGCGGTATGTAGTGCCCGCCTCGTACAGACGGACCTCTTCCCCAATCTTGACCTGATACATCTCTTCGCTCATATATCCACCTCTCCTTCTTAATTCAAGATACTTCTTCTTATCCGCGCCGTGATCTATACGGCGGCAAACGGATGGCTGACCGGCGCAGCCATGATCCTCACTCCTTGCAGATTCTCTTCCAGATACCGTCTCATATCCTCCGCAAAGATATGTTCTATCCCATAATGGCCTGCGTCAATTACGGCCATTCCCTGCGCCGCGGCGTCGATCCCGTCATGGTGGCCGATATCCCCGGTGATCAGCACATCCGCCCCTCTGTGAAGCGCTTCCTTTATCACACTCTTGCCGGATCCGGGGCATACGGCGATCCTCTCTGTCCGGCCGCCAAGATCGCCGAAGACCCTGACTCCTTCAAGCCCAAATGTCCGCTTCACTTCCTCACAGCACTGTTTCAGCGTAACTGAATTCTCAAACCGTCCGATCCGCCCGATCCCCTCTGTACCGCAGGTGATATCAAGAACCTCCTGCTCCCTTAAGTTAAGCATATCCGCGGCAAGCCGCGCCATTCTGAGTACGTCATAATTCGTATGCATAGCATAATAGGAGATATCACGGCGGATCAGTTCCAGAATACGCCTTCCGATAAAGTCCTGATTCGTGATCCTCTTCATCCCGCCGAATATCAGCGGATGATGGGTGATCAGAAGATCAGCCCCGCACTCTGCCGCCTCACGGAGGATCTCCTCCGTCACATCCACCGCGACGTAGATGCTCTCTACCTCCTTGTCATCTCTTCCCGCCAGAAGCCCTGCATTATCCCATTCCAATGCATATTCTGCCGGATAGTCATTCTCTATTACAGCCAGTACATCCTTACACAGCATATCTTCCGCTCTCTTTCTATAGTATTCGTCAGGCCTTCGGATGGATACAGTAATGCGCCAGCGCCCGGCTGATGATCATGATATCCCTTCTGATCTCCTCACGCCTCAGCATCGCCCCCTCGCTGCCCTGATGATGGTCCAGCTCCTTGAATATCTCTTCCCTGATCGCCAGCTCCCGGTGAAGGAACTTCTCTAACACCGGGTGCTTCTTCTCCAGAAGCCGTTTGCCGAATATGTATTCACACTCCGCGTACTTAAGAGACTCTCCCTGGATCGCCGGCACTGCCCTCATCATCGTGTAGAACTTCCCGTCCTCTTCCACCATATCCTCGTCAATGATATCCAACCGGTGATCCAGAAGATACCTGCGCACTCTCCACACCTCCGACTGCGGCTGGAGAACGCAGGCCTTCAGCCGTTCTACAACCTCTCTTCCTTCTTCGAGGATCCGAATGATCAGGCCGCCTCCCATACCGGCGGCTACGATCGTATCGACCTCTCCCGGCTCCACGGCATGAAGCCCGTCCGACAGCCTTGTCTCGATCTTTCCCTTCAGATTGTTGCCGATAATATGCATCCTGGCACGTTCAAGAGGGCCGCCGTTCACATCCAGCGCTATGACCTTCGAAGCGATTCCCTGCTGTACCAGATAGATGGGTATGTATCCGTGATCTGTTCCAATATCTGCAACAGAGGCGCCCTCTGTCACAAGACTTGCAACCGCATAAAGTCTTCTTGATAGTTCCATAGGCGCCTCTTTCTTAATCCAGATAGTCTCTTAATTTTCTGCTGCGGCTTGGATGCCTGAGCTTCCTTAAGGCCTTCGCTTCGATCTGCCGGATACGTTCTCTGGTAACGTCGAACTCCTTCCCGACCTCCTCCAATGTACGGGCGCGCCCGTCATTCATACCGAACCGCAGCCTCAGTACCTTCTGCTCTCTCTCTGTCAGAGTATCGAGCACTTCATCCAACTGTTCTTTGAGCAATGTCTGCGCCGCTGCTTCCGCCGGCACCGGTACGTTGTCGTCCTGGATAAAATCCCCCAGATGGCTGTCCTCTTCCTCGCCGATCGGCGTCTCTAAGGATACCGGTTCCTGTGATATCTTAAGTATCTCTCTTACCCTCTCAACAGGCATGTCCAGTTCTTCTGCGATCTCCTCCGGCGTGGGTTCGCGCCCCAACTCCTGCAATAATTGTCTGGACACACGGATCAGCTTATTGATCGTCTCTACCATATGGACAGGAATACGGATCGTCCTCGCCTGGTCCGCGATCGCCCGGGTGATCGCCTGACGGATCCACCAGGTCGCATAGGTGCTGAATTTGAATCCCTTACGGTAATCGAACTTCTCGACAGCCTTAATAAGCCCCAGGTTCCCCTCCTGGATCAGATCCAAAAACAACATGCCGCGTCCCACATAGCGCTTCGCGATACTGACTACAAGACGAAGGTTAGCCTCTGCCAGACGCTTCTTGGCATCCTCATCCCCCTCTGCCATCCTGCTCGCCAGATCCACTTCCTCATCTGCCGTCAGAAGCGGAACCTTGCCGATCTCCTTCAGATACATACGCACCGGATCTTCGATGCTGATTCCGTCGGGAACAGACAGATCCAGCTTCTCCATATCTACATCGTCTTCCTCTGAGATCATCAGATCCACATCGTCAAGGTCGTCATCGTCCCCGCTGATGCGGAGTACGTCGATATTGTGAGTCTCCAGGTATTCGAAGACCTTCTCCATATGATCTGGTTCCAGTTCCATATCTGAAAAGAAATCGTTAATTTCCTGTACTTCCAGAATACTTTTCTTCTTCTTTCCCAGAGAGACAAGTTCCTTTAATTTCTCTTCAAATTTCACTATGTTTTCTTCCATATAGTGCCCATCCTCTCATCGCTTGCTTATATTTTATCCTTAATTAATAGAAATATGCAGTTTTTGGATGTCCTGCAATTCCCTTTTTGCATTCATCAGCCTTTGAAGCCCCTTCATATCCGTCGGTTCCAGGTTCTTCGTCGCCTCTTCTATGCTGTGGTTCTTCACTCGGATGATCGTCTCCTTCAGTGCCTTCTCCTGTTCCTTCACAGTCGTCAATTCCCGGATCTTCGTGTTAAACAGGCTCGCCGCCCGGCGATGCTCTTCCTCCTCCGTAAAATGGTTCATGATCTTCGCCGGATTCACGCTGCCCGCCTCATACTGCTCATAGAGGAGCTGCGCGACCGTCCGGTATAACCCTTCCGTAAAATCCTCCGGCGCAACATACTGCTCGATCTGCCTGAACAATGCCTCATCCTCTATAAGCCAGGTCAGCAGAATCTTCTGGGACTTGGCCATCCCGTCTTCCTTCCCGTCTTGCCTTGCCTGCGTACTCTTAGGCCGGCTCGCCGGTCTTGCAAGCCCGGTCTGGACTGCCATCCTGCCGACAAGCTGCCGCAGATCTCCCACACCTACATGATAAGCCGCCGCCACCGCTTCTATGTAATTGTTGCGTTCGATCTCCTCATCGAACTCCGTAAGCCTTCTGGCTGCCTCCCGCATGAAATCAGTCTTCCCCTCCGGGGAGTGCATATCGTATTCCTTCTCTAAGATCTCAAGGCCGAACATGAATCCGTTCCTTGCCTTCCCGATCCGTTCCTCGAAAGCCTCCGCCCCCAGGTTCTTAATGAATTCATCCGGATCCTTATACGGGTCCATACGAATTACCCTTGCCGTGATCCCCACGTTCTTCAGTATCGGCACCGCGCGCAGCGCCGCCTTGGTTCCCGCCGCATCACTGTCGTAGGTCAGGTATACCTCCTGCACATAGCGCTTGATCAGCGAAGCATGTCCCGGTGTCAGCGCCGTTCCCAGAGATGCCACCGCATTGGTGTATCCCGCCTGATGAAGCGAGATCACATCCATATACCCTTCGCAGAGCAGAAAATAAGGCTTCTTCGAGGTACGCGCCCGGTTCAGGCCGTACAGATTCCTTCCCTTGTCGAATATCATAGTCTCCGGGGAATTCAGGTACTTGGGCTGTCCGTCGCCCATAACCCTGCCGCCGAATCCGATCACCCGGCTGTTCACATCCATAATCGGAAACATAACGCGGTTCCAGAACTTGTCGGAAGCGCCGTGGCGTTCGTCCACGCTGATCAGCCCCGCCTTCGCGATCATGTCCGTCCGATACCCCTTGGACTTCAGATATTGGTACAGAAGATTGCTGTACTTGTTCGAGTACCCCAGTCCGAATGCGCGGATCGTATCGTCGCCAAGCCCTCTGTTCTTCAGATAGGCAAGCGCCTGCGCACCCTGGCCGTTCTTAAGCTGCACATAATAATACTGCGCCGCCGCCTTATTGATCTCTAAGAGAACCGCCCTGGTATCCGCCCGCTCTCTTGCTTCTCTGGAAAATTCCTGTTCAGGAAGCTCTACTCCTGCCCGGTCCGCAAGAAACTTAAGCGCCTCCACAAAAGAGAAATTCTCATACTCCATGATAAAGGTGAATACATTGCCGCCTGCCCCGCATCCGAAACAGTAATACATCTGCTTCTGTCTGCTTACGGAAAAAGAAGGCGACTTCTCATTATGGAACGGACACAGTCCAAAATAAGAGCTTCCCTTTTTCTGCAGCCTCACATAACCAGATATTACATCCACAATATCATTTTTTGATCTTACTTCTTCAATTATTTCTTCGGAATACATCATTTATACCCTCATATATGCCCTCATATATAATATTCGACAAAAGTATTTGATTTCCTTTAAATTTTCCAAGATTCCGGGACAAAATATTCTTCAAATTTTTTAATTGCGTAGGTATCAGTCATTCCTGCTATGTAATCGCATACCGTCTGCTCCTTAACCGACTCCCCGTTCTCCATCTTAATAAGGAACTGCCTGGGTATTGCTTCAAGATGCTTCATGTAATATTCGTATAGATTTTCTATCATCTTAGCCGCCTTCTCTTCTTCTCCCTTCGCAGCCGGATTCCTGTATACATTCTCATACATGAATCTGCGAAGCCCAAGCATCGCCTCCATAACCTCCTTTGACATACGGATCTGCGGCTGGTCCATACTGTGAATGATCACATCATGGATCATGGTATCCAGCCTGATCCTGGTAGAAGGCCCCAGAACCCGCCTGTATTCTGACGGGATATCCTCTTCCGACAGGATATTCCCCCGGATCGCATCGTCAATATCATGATTGATATATGCGATCTTGTCTGACAGACGGACGATCTGCCCTTCCAACGTATGAGGGGAGCAGCAGAACTTATGATTCCGTATCCCGTCCCTTACCTCCCAGGTAAGATTCAGCCCCTCCCCCTGTCTCTCCAGACATTCTACGACACGGACGCTCTGCTCGTTGTGCCGGAATCCCAGCGGACATACCCTGTTCAGGGCATACTCTCCCGCATGCCCAAACGGAGTATGGCCAAGGTCATGACCCAGGGCGATCGCTTCCACCAGATCTTCATTCAGACGCAATGCCTTCGCGATCGTTCTGGCATTCTGAGAGACCTCCAGCGTATGAGTCAGCCTGGTCCGGTAATGATCTCCCTTCGGCAGCAGAAATACCTGGGTCTTCTGCTTCATACGGCGGAAGGACTTGCAATGCAGGATCCGGTCACGGTCGCGCTGGAATACCGGGCGGATATCGCACTCCTCTTCCTGCCGTTCCCTGCCGGCAGAATTCCTGCTCCTTGCCGCATAGGGGCTAAGATACTCCGTCTCCCGCAATTCCATCTGTTCTCTGATCGTCACCTGTCTCACATCCTTCCGCTATACATGACCGTACCGCAAACCGGCCGTCCTTAATCCTCCAGCCTCTTCTCAATGGCGTCCACCACTGTCTCCAAGACCTTGATCCTTGCATAATACTTACAGTTGCCTTCCACAACGACCCACGGCGCATGCGGCGTGGAAGTCCTGATCAGCATCTCATTCACCGCTTCCTCGTACTGATCCCACTTCTCACGGTTACGCCAGTCCTCGTCCGTAATCTTCCACTGCTTCTCTGGATTCTCCTGTCTTGCCTTGAATCTTGCCGCCTGCTCGTCCTTATCGATCTGCATCCAGAACTTCAGCACGATCGCTCCCGCATCCGCCAGGTCCTTCTCCATATCGTTCATCTCTTTATAAGCCCTCTGCCACTCCTTCCGGGAGCAGAAGCCCTCGATCCTCTCCACCATGACTCTCCCGTACCAAGTCCTGTCAAAGATGGTAACATGGCCGGCCTTGGGCATATCGACCCAGAACCGCCATAGATAATGATGCGCCTTCTCGATGTCATTGGGCGACGCCGTGGGATGAACCACGTATCCCCGCGGATCCATCTTCTCCGTCAGACGCTTGATCGCGCCTCCCTTGCCTCCCGCGTCCCAGCCTTCGAATCCCAGTATGACCGGAATCCGCCTGCGGTAGAGCTCTCCGTGAAGCTTCTCCATCTTCTTCTGCAGCTTGTCAAGACGGCTCTTATACTCCTCCTTCGTATATGAAAGGCTCAGATCCGCCTTCGCAAGGATGGAGTTCTTGAATTGCCTGTCCTGTACGGATATGCCGGACCTTAACTCTCCTCCGGCCCCCGACTCCTCTTCCTGAAGCGCATCCTGACCCTTTGCGGTCTTCCTCTTCGCCTCCTCAACCTTCTCGGCCAAAGTCTGGGCAACGATTGCGTAGATCTTCGCCGTCGCGAATCTGCGGTCTACCGCCTCTACGATATTCCACGGAGCATACTCGGTATCCGTCCGTCTCAGCATCTCCTCGTTCATCTCCTGGTATTTTCCGAAGGACTTGTTCCTCTTCTGATCTGCCTTGCTCACTCTCCAGGCCGTCTCGTCTGAACTTAACAGCTTATCAAAGCGCTTCTTCTGTTCCTTCTTATCGATCGCCAGGAATATCTTGATGATCACCATTCCATCCGCCGCGATCTGTTCCTCAAACGAACAGATCGAACGGTAGGCATCTGCAACCTCGTCCTTCTTCGTCTTCTTGTCGAACCGGTCGATCAGTACCTTGCGGTACCAACTGCTGTCGTAGATCGCGATGCGTCCCTTAGACGGCATCTTCGTCCAGAATCTCCACATAAATGGATGCATCTTCTCCTCTTCCGTCTCGTTCTTAACCGCATAAACCTCGAATCCGCGGGGATCAAGCGCTTTGATCAGTTCTCCGATCTGGACTCCCTTACCGGAAGCCCCGTATCCCTCGAACGCAATCATCACCGGTATCCCAAGCCTTCTGCATTCTCTTTGGAGCTTACCAAGCTTCGGTTCCAGTTCCGCCATCTTCTCCTTGTACTCCGCCTTGTTCAGAGATTTTGTCAAATCAAGCTTTTCTAACATAATTTCCTCCTTCATCAATAACGTCTAAAAAAGCTGCTTATTCTCTATTATACACCATTTTCCCTGATAAAGCCAAACAGAAGATGCCTATATCTTTGCAATATCGATCAGCGTAAGTTTCCTGATATCCGTATTCTCAAGACTGGTGATCAGCGCCCTGGCGGTATCGATCGCCGTCAGGACATTGACTCCGGTCTCGATCGCATTTCTCCTGATAACGAATCCGTCCCTTGCCCGGTCCGCTCCCTGATGCGGCGTATCGATGACAAGGTCGATCTTATGTCCAAGGATCAGGTCCATAAGATTCGGTGATTCCTGCTCGATCTTTCTGACCTTATTGGCCTTCACGCCTCCTGCCTTAAGCGCCTCTGCCGTCCCTTCCGTTGCGAAGATGCGGTATCCGATCCTCTGGAATCTGCGCCCAATCTCTACCGCCTCTTCCTTATCCTCCCCGCGCACGGTGATGATCATATTCTTATGCCTCGGAAGCTTGATCCCTGCCCCTAAGAATGCCTTGTAGAGTGCCTCGTCAAACGTCTCTGCGATCCCCAGGCATTCTCCCGTAGACTTCATCTCCGGCCCTAAGCTGATATCCGCGCCGCGGATCTTCTCGAACGAGAATACCGGCATCTTGACCGCGTAATAATCTGCCTCCGCCTGAAGCCCCGGCGTATAGCCCAGATCCTTAAGCTTATTGCCGATGATCACCTTGGCCGCCAGCAAAACTATAGGAATACCGGTAACCTTGCTGATATAAGGCACGGTCCGGCTGGAACGCGGGTTGACCTCGATGACATAGACGTCCTCCCCGCACACGATGAACTGGATATTGATCAGTCCGATCACATGCAGCGACCTTGCAAGCCTTCTGGTATATTCCTCGATCGTGCGCTTGGTCTTCTCCGATATGCTCTGCGCCGGATAGACCGAGATACTGTCGCCGGAATGGATGCCGGCGCGCTCGATATGCTCCATGATACCGGGGATCAGGATCTCGTCTCCGTCGCACACCGCGTCAACCTCGATCTCCTTCCCCTGCAGATACTTATCCACCAGGATCGGATGATCCTGTGCGATCCGGTTGATGATCCCGATAAATTCGTCGATATCATGGTCGTTGATGGCAATCTGCATCCCCTGGCCTCCCAACACATAGGACGGCCTTACCAACACCGGATACCCAAGGCGGGACGCGACTTCTTTTGCCTCGCCGGCAGTATACACCGTACCTCCGTTAGGCCTTGGAATCCCGCACTCCTCCAGGATCTTGTCGAATAATTCCCGGTCCTCCGCAGCATCCACATCCTCAGCTGAGGTTCCAAGGATCGGCACGCCCATCTGCATCAGCGCCTCCGTAAGCTTAATGGCCGTCTGTCCGCCGAACTGCACCACCGCTCCGTCCGGCTTCTCCAGATCCACGATGCTCTCCACATCCTCCGGCGTCAGCGGTTCGAAGTACAGCTTATCCGCAATGTCGAAGTCCGTACTCACCGTCTCAGGATTATTATTGACGATGATCGTCTCATATCCCTCTTTGGCAAATGCCCAGGTACAATGCACGGAACAGAAGTCGAACTCGATCCCCTGGCCGATTCGGATCGGGCCGGAGCCAAGCACCAGCACCTTCTTCTTCCCGGAGGACTGAACGGCCTCATTCTCACTTCCGAACACCGAATAATAATACGGCGTCTCTGCCGCAAATTCTGCCGCGCAGGTATCTACCATCTTATAAGCCGCAGTGATCCCATATTCATGCCGAAGATCATGAATCTGCCGCTCTGTCTTCCCTGTAAGCTCTCCGATCACCTTATCCGGGAATTCCATGCGTTTCGCTTCCCGAAGAAGCTCTTCGCTCAGTTCACAGGATCTAAGCTTCTCCTCCGTCTCCACAAGGACAGCCAGCTTGTCGATAAACCACTTATCGATCTTCGTGACGGTATGGAGCTCTTCGTAAGAAATTCCCCGGCGCAGAGCCTCCGCGATCCGAAATATCCTTAAGTCGTCCACCGCCGCCAGTTCGTCCAGCAGTTCGTCCCTCTGCAGATGAGAGAAATCATAGGACATCAGACTGTCTGCATGCTGCTCCAAGGAACGGATCGCCTTCATCAATGCGCCCTCGAAGTTATCGCAGATACTCATGACCTCCCCGGTCGCCTTCATCTGCGTCGTCAGGGTACGCTTCGCACTGATAAATTTATCAAAAGGAAGCCTTGGGATCTTGACCACGCAGTAGTCAAGCATCGGCTCAAAGCTTGCGTAGGTCTTCCCCGTAACCGCGTTCCTGATCTCATCCAGGGTGTAGCCAAGGGCGATCTTCGCCGCGACCTTGGCGATAGGATAACCCGTGGCCTTAGACGCCAGAGCAGAAGAACGGCTGACACGGGGATTCACTTCAATGACACAGTATTCGAAGGTCTCCGGGTGCAGCGCATACTGCACGTTGCATCCGCCGGTAATGTTGAGCTCGCTGATGATATTCAGGGCGGAGGTCCGAAGCATCTGGTACTCCTTGTCTCCTAAGGTCTGAGACGGGGCAACCACGATACTGTCTCCCGTGTGGACTCCCACAGGGTCGATATTCTCCATATTGCATACGGTGATGCAGTTGCCTCTGTCGTCGCGCATCACCTCATACTCGATCTCCTTCCATCCCGCGATGCAGCGTTCCACCAAGACCTGTCCCACACGGGATAACCGAAGACCGTTCTCTAAGATCTCCATGAGCTTCGCCCTGTTGTCCGCGATCCCCCCTCCGCTGCCGCCAAGGGTATAGGCAGGACGCAGGACCACCGGATAACCGATCTCTTCTGCGAATCTCACGCCGTCCTCCACCGTCTCTACCACCAGTGACGCCGCACAGGGTTCGTTGATCTTCTCCATGGTCTTCTTGAATTCAAGCCGGTCCTCCGCCTTCCTGATCGTCTCGGAAGTCGTACCGATCAGGGACACCTGATGCTCTCTTAAGAACCCGTTCTCCTCTAACTCCATGGCAAGATTCAGCGCCGCCTGTCCTCCAAGCGTGGGGAGTACGCTGTCCGGCCGTTCCTTTATGATCAGCTGCTCAACCACCTCTGCCGTCAGCGGTTCGATATAGACATGGTCGGCGATATCCTTATCCGTCATGATCGTCGCCGGGTTAGAATTCAGAAGAACGACCTCTATCCCCTCTTCCTTCAGAGAACGGCAGGCCTGAGTGCCTGCATAGTCGAACTCGGCCGCCTGCCCGATCACGATAGGGCCCGAACCGATCACCAACACCTTCTTGATTGCATGATTCCTTGGCATGATCTACGCTCCTCCTTTCATCATATCCACAAACCGGTCAAAGAGATACCCGGAATCCTGAGGCCCCGGACACGCCTCGGGATGGAACTGGACGGTGAATATCTTCTTCCCCGCGTACTCGAAGCCCTCGTTGGTCCCGTCGTTGACGTTGACAAACGCTTCTCTTGCGACTGCCGGGTCCATGCTTGACGCATCCACCGCATAGCCGTGATTCTGGGACGATATATATACCCGTCCGTCTCTTAGATCCTTCACCGGGTGATTCCCTCCCCGATGGCCGTACTTAAGCTTATATGTCTTCCCCCCGTTCGCAAGCGCCATCAACTGATGTCCCAGGCAGATCGCAAAGATAGGGATATCGGTCTGATATAATTTTCCGATCTCTTCTATAATAGATATGTTCGTCTCCGGGTCCCCCGGTCCGTTTGACAGCATAATGCCGTCCGGCTTCGATCTTATGATCTCATCGGCAGAGGTGTCCGCCGGATAGACGGTCACCTCGCACCCCCTGCGGTTCAGGGACGCGGCGATATTGTTCTTAGCGCCCAGATCAAGCAGCGCGACCCTCAGACCGCTGCCTTCCAGCACATATCGTTCCCGGCATGTGGTCTCTGACACCGCATCGCCGATCACATATTCCTTAAGCCTTGGAAGGATCTCTTCCAGATCATAATCCTCATTGGTCGTTATCATTCCGTTCATCGTACCTTTTTCCCGCAGACGCTTCGTCAGGGCACGCGTATCGATCCCGGCAATTCCAGGGATATCCTGCTCCTTAAGGAAGTCCTCTAAGCTTCCCTCACACCGGAAATTACTCGGCATCCTGGACAATTCTCTTACGATATATCCGTCCGGCCACGCCTTCTTCGATTCCATATCCGGGGTAACGCCGTAATTACCGATCAGCGGATAGGTCATTACAACTGCCTGCCCGGCATAAGAAGGATCCGTCAGTACTTCAAGATACCCTGTCATTGAAGTATTAAACACGATCTCGCTGATCATATCCCTGGCAGAACCTATGCTCGTCCCGGCAAAGACCGTCCCGTCTTCCAATATAAGAAATGCTTTCATATGCTCACCTGTCCCTTTCTGAAATATTGCGCCGAATTCCTGCAAATCTGCTTGAAATTCCGCAAAAAGGGCAGTATGTGCATGCACAACTGCCCTATTATACATGGTTATCAGACATCCTCGTCTCCTCAAATCGTAAAGATTATACTACAAAATTCAAGGTTTTTCAACCATGTTTTTCCTGCCGTATCCGGCGATTCACCCTATTCAGTAACAGTTCAGATGCTTTCATGCTCTATTCTATGGCACGGTCAGCGCAGTGAATGCGCAGACCTGTCTGAACTGTTACCCTATTCATACTGCCAGTACACCGTGATCTTATTCAGATCCGGCTCATCCATATACTGATATTTGACCTCATTCAGTCCGTACCACTCCGCAAGGTTCTGAGCCGCAGATTTCACAACGTTCTGGAATACATCGTCATGCGCCTGGTTATAGAGCGCATCGTCGGAGAACTTGATCACTACCGGATTCCCTCCCGCGGATATGACGTCGTTCATCCGTTGCAATACCACGCTGCTGTCGTAAGTCTCGTAATACATGTTGTTCATCATATAGTAATTCCGGTTCATCTTCGTACATGCCGGAAGCTTGGCATCGTCATCCGGGGTATGGTTCTTGAACAGCTCGGCATCGTCACAGCACATAAAATCATAGCTGATATTCTCAAACTGGCTGACTTCTTCCCCCTCGGCCGCCTGGAACACCGGGTCTCCCCAGGTCACATCCAGATAATAATAATCTCCCTCGCACATAACCAGATTCCACGCATGGTTCTGGCCGCCGCTGGTGATCCCGGTCACGTAGGTACAGAACACCCCCAGCCGCTCCAGAAGATACTGAGCCGCCTTGGAATATCCGGCACAGACCGAACGCCGATGGATAAACACGCTGTAAATATTCTGATTATCCGGCGCCTCCAGATCATAGTCGACGGTATCTACTATATATTCATACACATACAGAATCTTGTTATACTCCGAATCCTCTGCCGAGATGCCTGACAAGCACTGGGATACCGCCCCCTCTATCTCTGCCCTCATCGTCTCCTTCGACGCTTCGTCATAGGTATACGTGGGCTTTAACACAGTATAAGTCTCTGTTCCCCCGTATGTTGTCGCCGATATGGTCCCGTCGCACCAGAAAATGTCGGGATGATCTTTCAGGATATACTGGAAGATCTCATTCGCCCGCTCCGCGTCGGAGGCATGGATGTAGATCTCTTCCCTGTTCTCCCGTATCCCCTCTAATATCTCTTTATAGACCTGCTTCTCATTCTCCTTCAACTGCTGGTAATAGAACTTCTGCCCGACCTCATCTTCCTGAATCACTACCTCCTGAAAAGGTATATCGGCAGGCTTCGTAAATTCCTGCTCTATTCTTTTTACGACCTGGGATCTAAGCCCTACGCCGTAGAATATACTGATCACCGCTACGGTAAGACAGATGATTCCGCCTGTTACTGCCACCGTATGTATGCATCCCCGTTTTTCCCGTTTTTTCTTCATGACCGCTCCTTACATCTCAGGATAAATGATAGCTCCCAGATATTATTATATTCAATTTTCTCAAAATATACAATAACAGTAACATTTTCTTGCGCTGCTCATATCTTATCCGTAAGAAATCTTTTATGAGGTACCCTTATGGACATATTGAACGCAGCCCAGCAGGACACTCCTGACAAAGGGAAGCTGCAGGTTAATCTTACATCTGAGATCAATGCCCGCCCCATTTCCGACGCCTCCGTATCCATCTCCTACACCGGGGTCCCCGACAGCCGGATCGAACAGCTCACAACGGATTCCTCCGGCCAGACCGAGACGATCGAGCTTGACGCCCCGCCGCTGGATCTAAGCCTCGATCCTGAGAATGAGATACAGCCCTACTCCGAGTATACGCTTCAAGTGACGGCGCCCGGATATGAGCCTGTCAGCATTGCCGGCGCCGAGATCCTCTCCTCTGTCACCGCCATCCAGAACATCGTTCTAAGACCCATAGACGCGCCAGAACCTTCCGAAGAGGTATTCGTGATCCCTGCACATACATTATACGGAACCTATCCCCCAAAAATACCAGAAGATGAGATCAAGCCTGTAAACGAGACGGGAGAGATCGTATTAAGCCGCGTCGTCGTACCTGAATACATCGTGGTGCATGACGGGAGCCCCAGAGACACCACCGCCAGGAATTATTATGTGAAATATAAGGATTATATCAAGAACGTGGCTTCCAGTGAGATCTATGCCACCTGGCCCGCCGATACCATCCGGGCAAATGTGCTTGCCATCATGTCCTTCACCCTGAACAGGGTATTCACGGAATGGTACAGAAATCAGGGCTTTGAATTTACGATCACTTCATCTACCGCTTTTGACCACAAATGGATCCCGGAGCGCAACATCTTCGACACCATATCCGTCATTGTAGATGAACTGTTTGCAGATTATCTGTCAAGGCCGAACGTCAAACAACCTATCCTGACCCAATACTGCGACGGCCGTCAGGTCCAGTGCCCGAACTGGATGACCCAGTGGGGAAGCAAGTCCCTCGGCGACCAGGGCTACTCCCCCATTGAGATCCTCCGTTACTACTACGGCGACAATATGTACATCAACACCGCCGAAGCCATCTCAGGCATCCCCTCCTCCTGGCCCGGATACAACCTGGAAAACGGATCAAGCGGCGCCAAGGTACGCCAGCTCCAGGAGCAGATCAACATCATCGCCGGCTCCTACCCCGCCATCCCCAAGGTTACGGTAGACGGGATCTACGGCCCTGCTACAGCAGCCGCCGTCCGCAAGATCCAGTCCGTATTCGGCCTGCCTCAGACCGGAATCACGGATTACAGCACATGGTATAAGATCTCCGAAATCTACGTCGGCGTATCGCGGATCGCCGAATTAACTTAAGAATCAGGTACTCCCGGAATCCTGTCCACTTCATGATTCCGGGAGTCCCTGATATGATCTTAGACTTTTATTTCATCATTCCTGTAAAATCCGCCATGACCTCTGAGATCTTGATCTGCTGCGGACAGACCGCCTCGCAGCTTCTACAGCCGACGCAGGCCGAGGGCTGCTTCTCCTTGGGCACCGCCATAAGGGCCATCGGCGCGATAAATCCGCCGCCTGTAAACTTATGCTCATTATACAGCTTGATCATAGAAGGAATATCGATTTCCTGCGGACAATGGCTTGTACAGTAATGGCATGCCGTACACGGAACCCCGTTTACCATCCTGTCCGCAATATTAAGCAGGGTATCCATCTCTTCGGCGGTAAGAGGCTTCTCCTCCTCATATGTACGGATATTCTTTTCAAGCTGTTCCATATTCGACATTCCTGACAGAGTCACCGCGATATTCGGGACAGACTGCAGGAATCTGAATGCCCATGCCGGAATCTCTTCATCCGGTCGCAGCGCTTGAAGGCTCTTCGCATGCTCCTTGGGCAGAGACGCCAGCATACCGCCCCGCACCGGTTCCATGACCCACACCGGAATGTGGTATTCGTTCAGCAGCTCTACCTTCGCCTTCGCATCCTGGAAGGTCCAGTCCACATAATTGAGCTGTATCTGGCAAAACTCCATATGCTCGCCGTAGACTTCAAGGAAACGCTTCATAATGTCATAGTCCCCATGGGCTGAAAATCCCAGATGGCGGATTCTTCCGTTCTTCTTCTGCTTCATCAGATAATCGAAGATCCCGTATTTCTCATCCAGATATTCATTGATATTCATCTCGCAGACATTGTGGAACAGATAAAAATCAAAATAAGAGACCCGGCACTTTTCAAGCTGCTTCTCAAAGATCTCCTCCACCTTCGGCATATTAGCTAGATCATAGCCCGGAAACTTGGAAGCCAGATAGAACTTGTCCCGGGGATATCCACTCAGAATCTTCCCCATCACAAGCTCAGAATTCCCCCCGTGATATCCCCATGCCGTGTCATAATAGTTGATCCCGCGGCTCATGGCGTATTCCACCATCTCGGCCGCCGCCGTCTCGTCAATGTTCTCATCCTTGCCGTCGATCAACGGAAGGCGCATTGCCCCCATACCAAGTGCGGACAACTGCAAATCCTGAAATTCCCTGTAAATCATACTCGTAACCTCCTTCTTTATCCTCTGCACCCAGAGGTGCATTCATCCATCTGATCAGCGGACAGTACATTGTTAATCCCATGTTAACCTGCCTGTCTCCATCGCCCTGTCATAACAGGAGATCTTGTACTCCAGCCGCTTAAGCGTCTCCTGGACTGCTTTTAGCTGTACCTCCAGATGCTCCTTCTGCTCCAGGAGAAGACTTCTCCTGTCAGGGATCGTAACATCCCCCTCCTGACACAGTCTGACATACTCTGCCAGCGTCTCCAGCGGCAGGCCCGCGCTCCTCATGCAGGCAGCCAGCTCCACCCAGCCGCAGTCTTCCTCCGTATAATCCCGCAGACCGTTTCTGCTCCGGTTCACCGCGGGTATGACTCCAATCCTCTCATAATATCTGAGAGTATCCTGCGAGATCCCGTATCTTTTGCTTACTTCTGAGATTGTCATGCTTTCACCCCATGTATTCTGATCTATGGTTATACTATAACATCTGGAGGTTACTCTAAGTCAAGACATAATTTTCCGCTGAAATTAACCGGCAAGTGTGGTCCAGCTTCGCTGGACACACCACAAGATAAAAGGAGCGGATAATCCCGCTCCTCATCTCTATAACTCTTCATCGTCCCGGTACAGCGCATACGGCAGATCAGAAAAACACTCTCCGTATATCGTTATACAGCACGAATACCATCAGCAGCATCAGACATGCAATACCTACCAGATGCACATAGCCTTCCTTCTCCGGCGGCACCCTCTTCCGTCTGACGGCCTCCACAAACAGGAATACCAGACGTCCTCCGTCCAGCGCCGGCAGCGGCAGCAGGTTCATCACACCCAGATTGGCGGATATCAGGATCGCAATATACATCAGCTGTGTCAGCACGGCAACGAATCCGTAAGATCTGCTCTCCTTGTACGAATCATCCACAACATCCACGATCCCGACCGGCCCTGAGAGCTGATCGAGTCCGACCTTCCCTGTCACAAGCATCTTCAGTCTCTCAATAGTCGTATTGATCCAGTACCGTTCTACATAGACGCCGTACTGAAACGCTGTAAAAAGATTGGCCTTCGTATAGCCGGACGACGAGATACCAAGTCTATGATAACCCAGCTCCTTATCCTCCTTCGGCATCAGCGTCACAGTCTCCTCATCCCCGCCGCGGCGATAGGTGATCTGAACTTCCTCCCCCTGATGGAACTGATTATATAAACTGATCTCCCGGAAGAGGTACACCCTCTTCCCTCCCATTTTCACAATGGTATCGCCTGCCTGGATCCCTGATTCGGCTGCGGGATACCCTTCTTCGACCTCGCTCACCACCGGCTTATCATACCCGACCATCAACGTCAGAATCACGGAAAATATGAATGCCAGGATAAAGTTGAAGACCGGACCGGCGGCGATCACCGAGATCCGCGCCCATACGGACTTATTGTTGAAGTTATTCGGCGACTCTGTCGCCTCATCGTCCTCGCCCATGGCGCAGAAGCCTCCGATAGGGAAGATACGGACCGCATATTTGGTTCCCATATACTCGCGGGAATATATGGCCGGTCCCATCCCGATGGCAAACTCATTAACATCTATGCCGTTCATCTTAGCCAGCAAAAAATGCCCCAATTCATGAAAAAACACGATAAAACTAAAAATTAAGATTGCTAATATGATACCCAAATTATGAGTTACCTCCTACTGTTGATCCTGTCATAAGTTGCTGCTTCTGTGTCCAATATCTGTTCAAGCGTGGGGTTCTCAATATTCTGATGCGCCCTCATACAATCCTCAATGATCTCCACAATCTCCAGATACTTGATCTCGCGGTTTAAAAACTGCCGGACGGCCAGTTCATTTGCCGCATTAAATACCGTCGGCAGGGAACCGCCCTTCTCTCCCGCCTCGTAAGCAAGCTTAAGGCCGTAGAACGTATCCATATCCGGCTTCGCGAATTCCAGCTTCCCAAGACTCCAGAAGTCAACTCTATCGCCCGCAAGATATCTTCTCTCGGGATAGTACAGCGCATACTGAATCGGCAGCTTCATATCCGGCGTTCCAAGCTCCGCCATGATCGCACCGTCCACATACTCCACCATCGAATGAATGATACTCTGAGGCTGCACCACAACCTGCACCCGGTCCACACTGACGCCGAACAGCCACTTCGCCTCTATAACCTCCAGACCTTTATTGACCATGGTAGAAGAGTCGATGGTGATCTTCTGCCCCATCGTCCAGTTCGGATGCTTCAAGGCGTCTTCTACCCTGACCTCCAGCAGCTCTTCCTCCTTCTTCCCCCTGAACGGACCGCCGGAAGCCGTAAGCAGGATCTTGTGAATGGATTTCCCCTCATTGCCCTGCAAAGACTGGAATATAGCGCTGTGCTCGCTGTCCACAGGAAGGATGGATACATGGTTCTCTTCTGCCAGAGGCATGATGATATGCCCCGCCGTCACAAGCGTTTCCTTATTCGCCAGCGCAATATCCTTCCCCGCCTTGATCGCTTCAATAGTAGGGCGAAGTCCGATCATTCCGACGATCGCTGTCACTAGTATCTCCGTATCCGCCATAATTGATACTTCCAGAAGTCCATCCATCCCGGATACGACGCGTGTGTCCGTATCGGCGACCCGCAGCTTAAGCTCCCGCGCCTTCTCTTCGGACCAGACGGCCGCCAGACGCGGATGAAACTCCCGGATCTGCTCCTCAAGAAGCCGGATATTGCTGCCTGCCGCAATGCCGAGCACCTCGATGTCGCCATTTGCCCTGACAACTTCAAGGGTCTGTGTCCCGATCGAACCTGTAGAACCTAAAATGGCTATTTTCTTCATATATTCATTACCTCGCTTTTGTAACCTCTAATATTTCATTATATGACAAAGCTGCTTTTGTCATGCTTTCGATAACAGCCCGCCTGCCAAAATATTCCGAATGACCGCAGACAGCTCTACAGGTTCCCCGCCAGCAAAATTGCCAGATAATAGATCACGGGAGCCGTAAATATCACGCTGTCGAACCGGTCTAAGATCCCTCCGTGCCCAGGAATCAGCTTCCCGTAATCCTTGATCTCATGATTGCGCTTGATCGCCGAAGCCGCCAGATCTCCCACCTGGGATATGGCGCCGCCCGCCGCGCAGATCACCGCATAGTGAAGCGGGCTCACATCCGCGCCGCCCCATTTATTCATAGCAAGCGCGAACAGCACGCCCAGAAGCGCCGCGCCGGCGATCCCGCCGACTCCGCCTTCCACCGACTTCTTCGGGCTTAATCTCGGAGCCATCTTATGCCTGCCGATCAGCATCCCCACACAGTAGGCGCAGGTATCGCAGCCCCAGGAGCTTAAGAAGATCAGCCACACCACGACGCTTCCGTCCAAAAGTTCCCTGGTCTGATATACATAAGAAAGCATGACCGCCACATAGAAGAATCCGAAGAACACCGTCATGACCTGCTCTGCCCGAAAAGCCGGAAATGTAAACACATACACAGCCATAATAAGAACAAGGAACAGGATCGAAAGCATGGTCACATACTCCATATGCCCGGTATAGATCAGCCCGTAATAAAGAACCGCAGCAAGATATCCCACAAATCCCAGTATCTTATACTGTACATCAACTACCTTATATAATTCTGTCAGCCCGATCACACTGATCACGGCAAGGAACGCAAACAGCAGATCCCCTCCGAAGCCGACAGTCGCGATCAATACGATCACCAATACGATGCCGCTTAACAGCCTGGTCTTAAACATTCCCCTCCTGCGCCTCCTTTACCCCTCCATAACGCCGGTCTCTCGCGTTATACTGATCAATAGCCTTCATAAGCTCTTCCTTCGTAAAATCCGGCCAGTGGATATCCGTAAAATAAAATTCCGTATACGCAAGCTGCCACAACAGATAATTAGACAGCCTCAGCTCTCCGCTGGTTCGGATCAGCAGATCAGGATCCGGTATATCATGGGTATCCAAATACTGTCCAAACATCCTTTCATCGATCTGCGCCGGATCTGCCTTCTGCTTCACACAGTCATCGGCAATCCTTCTCACAGCCCGGAGGATCTCATCCCTGCTCCCATAATTGATCGCAATCTGGAAGTTCAGTCCGCCGTTATTCTTCGTGGACTCTTCAAGCTCCGCGATCCTGCTGCGTATATCCGAATCCAGCCTCGACACATCGCCGATCACCCGGATCTTCATATCATTCTTAGCCGCGGTCTTAAGACAGGTCTTCATATAATTACGCAGAAGCTTCATCAGCGCATCCACTTCATCCTGCGGCCGGTTCCAATTCTCTGTGGAGAATGCATATACAGTCAGATACTTGATCCCCATACGCCAGGCATCCTCACAGATCCGTTCCACATTCTTGCTGCCCTGGGCGTGGCCGTAATTGCGGGGCATCCCTTTCGACTTCGCCCAGCGCCCGTTCCCGTCCAGTATGATCGCTACATGCTGCGGTATTCCCATATGCTCCATCGCTCCTTTCCGATCCATAGATAAATACCAGTTTCACAAACCGCCGTACACGGCACAAACGGGGACAGACCTCCCTCACAGGCTATCGGTCTGCCCCCACTCTCATTAAAATGTACTCTCGTTCCCCAAGCGGTTAAACCGTCATAACTTCCTTCGACTTGCTCTCGACCGCTTTATCTACTTCCTTCACATACTTGTCCGTAAGCTTCTGAAGCTCCGTCTCCATATCCTTGATCTCATCCTCTGATATCTCGGTACCCTTCATCTTCTTCAGCGCGTCGTTGCCGTCGCGGCGGATATTGCGGATCGCAACCTTCGCTGCCTCACCCTTCTTCTTAACATCCTTCACCAGCTCTTTTCTGCGCTCCTCTGTAAGCTCCGGGAATATCAGGCGGATCATCGTCCCGTCGTTCGTCGGATGTATCCCGAGATCCGATACCTGGATCGCCTTCTCGATCACCTTCAGCATATTCTTCTCCCACGGCTGAATCTGGATCATACGCGGCTCCGGCACAGACACATTCGCCACCTGCTGAATCGGCGACGGCGTCCCGTAATAATCCACCTTGATCCGGTTCAGTACATTCGGGTTCGCACGTCCTGCCCTGATAGTTCCAAGTTCACCGTCTAAGTTCGCCATAGTCTTCGTCATCTTGTCATCATACACTTTTAATTTTTCATTCATAGCCTTAATTCCTCCTGAATTTATTGCATCATTTATAAAATAATATTATACCGTTACCTTCGTCCCTGTAAATGTCCCCGTCATCGTCTCTACGATACTGTTCTCTTCATTGAGGCCGAATACCAGCATCGGCATACGGTTCTCCAGGCACATGATAGACGCGGTCAGATCCACTGCCATAAGCTTCTTATCAATAATCTCCTGAATCGATATCTCATCATACTTCTTCGCATTGGGATTGACCTTCGGATCGCTGTCATAGATACCGTCTATCGCCTTCGCAAGCAGCATGGCGTCCGCCTCGATCTCTATCGCGCGCAGCACTGCCCCTGTGTCGGTCGAAAAATACGGATGGCCCGTTCCTCCGGCAAAGAAGATAACCTTCCCTTCCTCAAGCGCTTCTACCGCCGCATCCTTCGAGAACAATGACGTGAACGCGCCGCATACGAACGGTGTAAATACTTCCGTCTTCATCCCCACATAACGGAAGATATCGGATACATAGATACAGTTCATCACCGTCGCAAGCATCCCGATCTGGTCAGCCTTCACCCTGTCGATCGTCTCACTGGTCCTTCCTCTCCAGAAGTTGCCGCCGCCCGTCACGATCGCAACCTGGATCCCGTCATCTACCAATCTCTTCACCTGTCTGGCAACCCCCACACAGGTCGCTTCGTCAAATCCGGTCTTCTTATCACCTGCGAGAGCTTCCCCACTAAGCTTCAACAATACTCTCTTCATAAGTCCATACTCCTTGCTCTGTATTCTCTCTATATTATCTATCATTCACATTTATGGTAAATTATATCATATGAATAAAAAAAAGGGAATATGCTGACGCAACATTCCCCTTTTTGTTACATATATCGTTTTTACACGGTCATAAAAATGCCTGAAAACCCGCAGTATTTTTGTCTATTTTCGTCAAGATGCTGTCTTGCATCCGCGGCTCATATTTTATATAATATACAAAGTTTTCTATTGTGAACATCCCTATCGAGAAGGTCCCCAATGATTCCGCGGGGCCTTTTTATTTCCGCGGGCAACGAGCCAAGCGGGCGGGCTAGCATGCACATTTGACTTTCTCCGGAAGTCTGCCGCCGGGCATTCGGCCGAAAATCACTATAACATTACACAAAGGAGGTTAACTTATGGAAAGAGATATGATAATAGGAAAGCCGTCAAGGATCATCCTGAATTTCACGGTCCCAATATTTATCGGGAACGTATTCCAACAGTTCTACAGCATGGCAGATACGGTCATCGTCGGCAAATTCGTCGGCAACTCCGCATTAGCCGCCGTAGGAGCCTGCGGCACGCTGACATTTTTGATCCTGGGATTCTTAATAGGTATGACGGCGGGCTTCACCGTCGTTACCGCGCAGCATTACGGCGCCGGAAACTATACGGCAATGCGCCGCTCCGTCGCGTCTGCGGTGATCTTATCCGGGATCGTGTCGGTGGCGCTTACTGCGGCAAGCATGATACTGATGAGAGATATCCTTCACTGGATGAATACACCGTCCGACATGTACGGCCAGGCGTATTCCTACATTATGATAATCTGTGCGGGAATCGTGGCGCAGGTATTGTATAACCTGCTGGCAAGCATCCTGCGCGCGGTAGGCGACAGCAAGAGACCCCTGTACTTCCTGATCCTTGCCGCACTGCTTAACATTGTACTGGATCTGGTATTTATCATCGTATTCCATATGGGCGCGGCAGGCGCCGCCTACGCGACGGTGATCTCCCAGGGGATATCCGGTCTCGCCTGCCTCTTATACATCATAAAATGCGTCCCGCTGCTCCATCTTCACAAGGATGACTGGAAGATCGACCGGAATCTTGCCGGCTGGCAGATGAAGATCGGATTCCCCATGGCGTTCCAGTATTCCATTACAGCCATCGGAACGATCGTGGTACAGTCCGCGCTGAATGCCTTAGGCACATTAGCGGTTGCAGGATACTCCGCGGCAGTCAAGATCGAACAGATCGTGACACAGGCCTATGTCGCGCTGGGAACGGCAATGTCGACCTACTGTGCCCAGAACGCAGGAGCAGGAAAGTTTGACCGGATCCGCCAGGGCTTCCGAAGCGCCACATGGATGGGAATGATCTATGCCGTATTTACCGGTATCCTGATCTTCTTTGCAGGCAAATACATGACCGTGATGTTCGTCTCTGAAAACGTACGTCAGATCATGGAGCTGGTAGACGTAAGCCTGCGGTGCGCGGCAGTCTCATTCGTATTCCTGGCGCTTGTCAATATCTACCGGAACGGCATACAGGGGATGGGATACGGAATCCTTCCCATGACCGCCGGGATCGCGGAATTGATCGGAAGATGCGGTTCCGCGCTGGCAGCGTCTCATTATAAGAGCTTCCTTGGAATCTGCATGGCAAGCCCGGTAGCGTGGGTCATGGCATCGATCCTCCTGCTGGGAATGTATTTTAGGATCATGCATCAGTATAAGATGAAGGGCCTGCTTAAGCCGGAAGCCGGGAAACGTTTTCCCGCCTGGAAGAAGAGATACCAGCACACATAAGACCATATCTGTATAATCATACAAAGAGACTGCTCTGAACCCGCTATCTCATGATACATAAGCATCAGATAACCTGTTCAGAACAGCCTCTATCATTATCTCATTTCTCTATAATATTATTCTTTATATCATTTCTTAATACTAACTCTCTCGAACTCATCTATGATATCCTGTGAAGGCGCTTTCGTCGCCAGGCTCACGATGATGATCATTGCCAGGGAGATCAGGAATGCCGGAAGCAATTCGTAGATATCAAGAATTCCTCCCATAGGACGAATCGCATATTTCCATACGAATACCATCACGCCGCCTGCGATCATTCCTGCCAGCGCACCCTGCAGCGTAGTACGCTTCCAGAACAGCGCACAAATCATAACGCCTGCAAACGCGGCGCCCATACCGGCCCATGCGAAAGATACGATACCGAACACGCTGGAATTAGGATCTCTTGCCAGGAACACGCCGATCACCGCGATTCCAAGGATCGTTGCACGGGCAACGTTAAGCCCCTGCTTCTCAGTAAGCTTCTTCCCAAGGAAATCCTGTACAATATTCTCAGATACACCGGAGGCTGCTACTAACATCTGGCTGTCCGCGGTAGACATTGTCGCCGCAAGAATACCTGCAAGTATCACACCGCCGAGAACCGCCGCCAGGAAACCGTTCTTGCTCAGCTCATTGGTAAGGGCAATGATAACACGCTCACTGTCCTCTAACGCTGTCATGCCGCCTGCATTGACGACCGCAAGACCTACGATACCGATGAAGATCGCAACACCCATTGCAAAAGTTACCCAGATAGAAGCAACACGTCTGGAGAGCACCAGCTTATTCTCATCCTCAATAGACATGAATCTTACCAGAATATGCGGCATACCGAAGTAACCGATACCCCAAGCCAGAAGAGAAACCGCCGTCAGCGGAGAATACGGAATCGCTGAACCTGCCACCGCATCATGGATCGCTGATAGAGAAAGATAACCGGATAAAGATCTTGCATTATCCATAACAGCGCCCATACCGCCGGCACTGCCGACGCCGAATGTAACGATAGAGATCAGGGCAATAGACATTACAATACTCTGGATCAGATCGTTCGTCGCCACCGTCGTAAATCCGCCCGCTATCGTATAGACAACGATAATGATTGCGAATACAACCACGCCTACCATATAATCCAAGCCAAACAGTGAATTGAACAGCTTGCCGCATGCCGCAAAACCGGACGCTACATACGGAACGAAAAATACTACGATGATCACTGCTGAGATCGCCGTAATGATATTCTTCTCATCATGGAATCTCTTTGCAAAGAATGTCGGAACCGTGATCGCACCGATCTGCTCTGAATAACGTCTCAGTCGCCTCGACGTAAAGAGCCAGTTCAGATATGTACCGATCGCCAAACCCGCAGCGGTCCAGAAAGCGTCTGCCAGACCGGTCAGGTAAGCCACCCCCGGAAGTCCCATCAAAAGCCAGCTTGACATATCGCTCGCTTCCGCGCTCATGGCTACTACCAACGCTCCCATTCTCCGGCCGCCAAGGTAGAAATCCTCACTGCTGCTGTTCTTTCTTGCATTATAAACACCGACACCGATCAGCAGGCACATATATGCAAAAATCGTACACAGAATAATCATACTAATACCACTCATAGATCGCACCTCATTTCCTTTGATTATTTACTGTATCCAAAACATAACATCCATAAATAATCCTTATATATACATTATGTTTCGTTATGTTCTACTATATCACTTAGTGAAATTAATGTCAATAAAAAAAGGGCCGCCGGGAAATATTATATTCTACAATATCTGTCACACCCCTCCAATAATGCGACAATATACTGTACAAATCTAATATTTCCCGACGGCTTTCAGCAGGATTCTCACTGACTTACAAGCAATTCCCCGGCTTCTCCCCTGCAGATCTTATCGGCCATCCGCCTAAGATATCAGCATATCACCCTCCGATACTGTAAGCGCCGCAGTCTCCCTTCAGCAGAGAATACATCTCCAGGTCCACAAGGCCTCTGCCCTTCCAATAACTGACCTGCCTCAGAAGCCCTTCCCTCTGAAATCCGTTCTTATATAAAACGCGCTTCGACCGCTCGTTCTCTGGCAGCACCGTAGCCTGGATCCGGTTAATCCCGATCTCGTTAAAAAGATACCCTGTCATGGCATATACCGCCTCTGTAGCGATCCCCCGCCCCCAGAATCCCTCATGAATCCGGTAACCGATCTCCACCGCACTGACCATGGCGTCATAATCAAACATCTCCGCTGTCCCGATCACCCGCTCTGGTTCGCACGCAAGACAGATCCCCGCAAGAACCCATCTTCGCTCCCTGAAAAACCGGCCGCCAAACTGCCCGATCATCTCTTCTAGCTCCCTCTTCTCCCTCATATGCAAAAAATCCGGCAGATACCGGAATACATTGTCGTTGCTCAGCACTTCAAACAGAGCGTCCGTATCCTGCTCCGTCATTCGGCGGATCAGGATATCTTCTGTAATAATATGCGGAAATATCTCGTATAAGTCTCTGCCGCTGTTCCTCTTCATCTCATGTTCTCCTCCGATTTATTCAACTATTATACCAGACTCCTGACGCAAATCCTATCTTTTCTTTTCGACAAGATCATCATAAGACTTTCCATTTCTCCAAGAATCTAGTATACTATACCCAAGGGCACACCATAATACATGCCCTGCGGGCGGGCAGACTCCGTCCAGTCAAAGACCTCGCGGCAGTCGCCAGATGCGCATGCAAGCATGCCCGCTTGGCTCGTTGCCCGCGGGAATAAGGTATCATCATCAACAAAAGAATACACCAGGAAAAAAGAGGTACTTATCATGAAAAAAATACTGGTCGTAGACGATGCGGAGCTAAACCGTGAATTATTACATGACATCCTGAAGGACGACTATATCACCGAGATGGCCGCAGACGGGGAAGAGGCTCTCGAAAAGCTCAGAGAATACCAACATGAGATATCGGCCCTCCTTCTGGATCTTAGGATGCCGAAGATGGACGGCTTCGCCGTAATTGAAGAGATGCAGAAGAATGGCTGGATACAGCGGATCCCCATACTCATCATAAGCAGCGAATACGCCATTGAGATTGAAAACCGCTGTTTTCAACTGGGGGTTTCTGATTTTATCCACAAGCCCTTTGAGAGTTCTCTGGTCAGGAACCGGGTCAAGAACGCGATCAAGCTATTCACCTACAAGAATCAACTGGAACAGAAGGTTGAAGAGCAGGCGGCAACCCTGGAAAAACAATACCAGATCATCCAGCTTCAGGCTGAAAAGTTAAGAGAAGCCAAGCCGTTCAACCTGCTGATGATGGAATTCAGCGCCGCCATTCTTGAAGTCGAGACGAAGCTTAAGGTTCTGAATGCTGAGTTTTCCCAGGAATACAACCGGAATCCCTTCGAATCCATTAAGAGCCGGCTGAAATCCCCGGAGAGCATCTACGAGAAATTAGAACGCAAAGGATTCCCCGTCACGCTTAAGAGTATCCGGGATAACCTGACCGACGTAGCTGGAGTGCGTGTAATCTGCTCTTTTCCCGATGATATCTACCGTCTTGCAGAACTTTTCTCCAAGCAGGACGATATCCTCGTGATCAAAAGAAAGGATTACATAAAGAACCCGAAATCCAACGGTTACCGCAGTCTCCACCTGATACTGGACGTCCCGATATTCCTGTCCCACGGGAAGAAATACATGAAAGTAGAGATTCAGTTCCGCACCATTGCCATGGATTTCTGGGCAAGCCTGGAACACAAGTTAAAATACAAAAAAGTTGTAGAAGATACAGACGAGATCGTCCGCCGGCTTAAAGAATGCGCCGACTCCATCGAGAAGCTGGATCACCAGATGCAGGAGATCCGCAACAAGATCGATCTCTCGAAGGATTAAGGAGAGGCGGCTCCTTAATACCGGGACACCGCCTCTTCCTTACCTTTGATTCCTTCTCCCATGCTTAATGATCCAGTCCTGCGCCTTGCTATGCCCCGATTTTTCCCATTGTGAAATAATATAATCTGCTTTTTCCGGGGCATCTTTATACAAGTCATTGAGATTATTTCCCACGCTTTTCTGAACAAACTTTTCCGGGGCATCTTTTAAATTTGTAAGAATGACCGTATATCTTTCAAATTCATCTAACGCGGCATATAATTTCCGCGACCAAGGCAGCCGTATCCTGACTCCCTCACTTGCAAGCCGCCTGACATGAACATTCTCATCAAGCGTCCACTTTATCAGCTCATCCATTACTTCCTTGGGATGCTCCCGCAGTAAAGTGCGGACAGCAAACTCGCCGGTGAATCTTTTCGTCAATTCCTTCAAAAATGAAAGAGACAGCCTCCAGTCTTCATTTCCGCACCTTTCCACGTATCTGCCGACAGGCCATAGCCACCATCCAAGATTGAACATTCCTTCGGGCTGTTTTAATTCCGGTCCAAGTATATCGAAAAATGCCTTAATATTTTCCGAGTAACCTCCGGCCATGCTTCTTTGCATGGCATCTACGATATAATCCAGCCTTTCAAATAATTCTTTGCCGTCCAAACGCCCGATCAGGGCATAAGAAAAGGCTTTTTCATCAAAATCCGGCATTACGGCAAGGATCTTCTGAGATATATCTAAAATATACTCGTCATTGTAATAATCTTTATATTTCATGCTTATCTGCTCTCTGCTTCGGATCGGCTGCGCAATCTATTTCTTCCAGGGCAATGCGTGATGCTCTGCCTTACTGTCCCGAAGCATCAGTTCGTTCACCGCTTCTCTTGGATCCTTCCCTTCAAACAGCACCTCGCTCACCTTGTCGATGATCGGCAGGGATACCTCGTATTTCTTCCCAAGCTTCACCGCCGCCTTCGCGGAATACACTCCCTCTACTACCATCTGTACTTCATCCATAGCCTCCTGCATGCTCCTACCCTGTCCCATAAGATAGCCTGCCCGCCGGTTACGGCTGTGAACGCTTGCACAGGTCACGATCAGGTCTCCGATACCGGTAAGTCCGGTAAAGCTCTCGATCGCTCCGCCCATCTTCACACCCAGCCTTGCGATCTCTGCGATTCCTCTGGTAATCAGCGCCGCCTTCGTATTATCGCCGTACCCCAGGCCGTCCGCAATTCCGGCAGCCAGCGCAATAACATTCTTAAGGGAACCCCCAAGCTCCATCCCCAGCATATCGGGACTGGTGTATACACGGAACACTTCGTTCATGAACATCTCCTGCAGATACTCGGCCGTCTCTTCCTTCTTCGCCCCGATCACTACGATGGTCGGAAGACCTCTTCCTACCTCCTCCGCATGGCTTGGCCCCGACAATACTGCCACATTCGCCTGCGGAATCTCCTGCTCGATCTGCTGGGAGAGCGTCATCAGCGTATCCTCTTCGATTCCCTTCGCCACATCAACGATGATCTGACCGTCAGACACATATTGGCTCATACTGCGCGCGGTGCTTCTGGTAAATGGAGACGGCACTGCCAGGACGATGAAGTCCTTCTCCTTGACCGTACTCTCCACATCCGTCGTAAACATCATATCCTCCGGGATCTTCACTCCCGGAAGCTTACTCATATGCTCCCGCTTCACTGACAGCATCTCCACTTCCTCTTCACTGATAGACCAGACCGTAACCCTGTGCCCGTTCCTGTGAAGCAGAAGAGCCAGCGCCGTCCCCCAACTCCCCGCTCCCATAATTCCTACATTCGCCATAATTCCTATTCCTCCCTAATTTTTATATAAATCTTCACACTACACAACCTGACATCCATCTCTATCCTACAAACCTTTCAACTACACAACCTGACATCCATCTCTATCCTACAAACCTTTCAACCACACAATCGCCCATCCATTTCCAGCACACAACCCCTTCAACCACACAATCGCACGCCCATTTCCAACTTACAGGCAGAGTGGGGCTGCCCTTTCTCTAAGCGGACATTCAAGGGCGTTTTTAGCAGAGGTGAAATCCACCTCTTACGAAGACTTAGGAGTGAAGGCTCTCCTGAACTCCTTAGTCGCAGTCAGAGGTTAGTTCACCGACGCGTTGCCCAGTCCGCGTGAGAAAGGGCAGCCCCACTCTGCCGTACACTTGAAATGGCCCTCACCTACTCTTCCCAACGCTCAGCTTATTCTCCGTCCCTGTTGCCAGCCGCTTAATATTCGCCCGATGCTTGAAGAACGCCAGCGCCATAAGAAACGCCGCAATGCCGTACATCTCATAGAGGTAGTTCTGCGCGATACCGTAGATCCCTGTCTGTCCAAGGTAAACCACCACTGCAAGATAGAGGACTACCACCACCAGAGACCCCAGAGACACATACTTCGTCACCGCAACGATCCCTACAAACACAACGATAAAGAGCAATACCGACCAGATGTTAGTGGTACTCGCGATCAGTCCGGCGGTCGCCGCGATCCCCTTCCCGCCTTTGAAATTCATATAAAACGGGAAATTATGTCCGAGGATCGCCCCCATTCCCGCGTACAGAGACAGAAGCGGCAGCATATCCCCATGGGAGCCCTTATAGATCAGATGCACCGCAGCCACCGCAAACACACATTTGAGACAGTCCCCCAGAAACGTTACGGCTCCGGCCTTCCACCCCATAGTGCGGAGTGCGTTGGTAGTTCCGGCGTTGCCGCTTCCTTGCTGGCGGATGTCTATATGATGCAGCTTCCCATACAGATATCCCGTCTGCAGCAAACCAAATATATACCCGATCAATATGCTTACGACTCGTTCCATCACTAACGCCCCTTTTCCTTTCTTTCCCGTATGAAGAACTTCAGCGAAGTCCCTCTGAATCCAAATGCATCTCGTATCCTGTTCTCCAGGTATCTCGTATAGGAGAAATGCATCAGTTCCTTATCATTTACAAAGATCACGAATGTCGGAGGCTTCACCGCCACCTGCGTAATATAATAGAGCTTCAGCCGCTTACCCTTATCTGACGGCGGTTGCTGCATGGCAACCGCTTCCATCATGATCTCATTGAGCACTCCGGTAGCCACCCGCATAGACTGATTCTCGATCACCATATCGATCATATCATAGAGCTTCACCAACCGCTGTCCAGTCACCGCGGATACATACATGATCTCCGCATAGGGCATGAATGACAGCACACGGCGGACCTCATTCTCATACTCCTTCATGGTCTTGTCATTCTTCTCGATGGCATCCCATTTGTTGACCGCTATGATGATACCCTTCCCGCGTTCGTGAGCGATCCCGGCAATCTTCGCGTCCTGCTCGGTCACGCCCTCCACCGCGTCGATCACCATCAGGACCACGTCCGCCCGCTCCACGGCAGATACCGCACGGATAATACTGTAACGCTCCAGCTCCTCCTTGATCTTGCTCTTCCTCCGAAGCCCCGCCGTATCAATGAACACATACTCCTTGCCGTTATACTTGACTTCGGTATCGATAGCGTCTCTGGTCGTCCCGGCAATGTCCGACACGATCACTCTCTGTTCGCCAAGCAGCTTGTTGACGATGGAGGACTTACCCACATTGGGCTTCCCGACGATCGCCACCCGGGGGCGGTCATCATCTTCCTCTTCCTTCATTCCTTCCGGGAAATACTTCACCACCTCATCCAGCATATCTCCGATCCCGAGCCTTGACGCGGACGAGACCGGCATAGGGTCTCCGATACCCAGATTATAGAATTCATACACGTCCGGCATGAATTTCTCGAAATTATCTACCTTATTCACCACTAATACCACCGGCTTTGCCGAACGCCTCAGCATATCCGCCACCTTGGAATCCGCGTCTATAAGCCCCTGCCGCACATCCGTCAGAAATATGATCACGTCCGCCGTGTCGATGGCGATCTGCGCCTGCTCCCGCATCTGCGACAGGATGATATCCTTACTCTCCGGTTCGATCCCTCCGGTATCCACCAGGGTGAATTCCTTGTCAAGCCACGAGACGTCCGCATAGATCCGATCTCTGGTCACGCCGGGCGTATCCTTCACGATCGATATCATCTCGCCGGCCAGTGCATTAAAAAGGGTGGATTTACCCACATTGGGCCTCCCCACAATCGCTACTACTGGTTTACTCATCTTCTATCTCCTCATCTACATTGTCCATACACCTGCCCCGGCAGCTTCACATACAGTCTGCCGGCACAGACGAAAGTATCTTTAAGTTCATACTGTCAATACAGCTTCTATAAAATCTCGTCCGCTTGATTTTACAATATCCGCACGCACTTGTAAAGCCTCTTCCACATCTGCGAGGGTAACGTCATCCAAAAATACCTCCTCGCCGCTCCTGAACATATTGCAGGGCAGCAAAAGCTTCTCTCCGATCTGTCTCCCCCGAAGCTGCGCGATCAGATCCTTCCCGGTGATCAGACCTGACACCGTGATCAGCTCACCGAAGAAATCATTGCGGATGGGATATACATGGATCTTCGTATTCGGATACTTTGCCATGAGCCTGTCCGCCATCTTCTGAATATAAGGACCGGCAAGCAGCCCCGTCGCCGCCGACACCTCACGCACCTTGTTGTCTCCTTCGGCTTCCCGGAGCGCTTCATCGAATTCATCTTCCAGAAGGCGGAGCATCCCCACCCCGTTCTCCAGCTGGAGATACCCGTCGTACCGCTCCTCCTTTGGGAAATCCTCGCCTGCAAGGATATACCATTCGTCACCCGCATGGATAAAATGGGTCCCATGTTCCTCATAGAGCCTGTCCTGCCACCTGTGGATCACGGAGAGCACCTCTCTTGCATCCTCCTGCCGGAATGGTTCAAGCGGATACAGCCCTTCCCTGTGCTTCGTAAGTCCCACCGGAACCACGGACACACTCTGCAGATAGGGCAGATACCCCGCCATATCCCTGATACTGCGCTCTAACTCTTCTCCGTCATTGATCCCTCTGCACAGCACGATCTGGCCGTTCATATGGATCTCCCCGGCAAAGAGCCTGTCGACCTTCAAGAGCGCCTCCCCGGCAAACCGGTTATTCAGCATCCGGCATCTCAGTTCCGGGTTCGTCGTATGAAACGATATGTTGATCGGCTCTAAACGGTAACGTATGATCCGGTCGATATCATGGTCGCTCATATTGGTCAGCGTCACATAATTCCCCTGAAGGAAAGACAGTCTGGAATCATCATCCTTAAAATACAGCGTCCTGCGCATCCCCTCCGGCATCTGATCGATAAAACAGAACATACACCGGTTCCTGCAGGACCGGTACTCGTCCATCAACCCCTGTTCAAACTCAATTCCAAGATCATCCCCGCAGTCCTTCTCGATCAACAGCTCCCACTCCTCACCGTCCGGCTTCTCGATCAGAACCGACAGTTCCTCGTCATTTACCCAGTAATGATAGTCAAATACATCTTCGATCTCACAATCGTTAATTGCAATCAGCTTATCTCCTGCCTCGATCCCCAATTCTTCGGCAATGCTTCCCGGAAGCACTCCCTTGATCACATGTTCGCGTCCCATATTTCACCCCATGCGGATGCCTGTCTGCTCCGCTTTCTATATCTTTCACTTATTACAACAGTATAACACATTTTCGCATTATCGCAATCTGTAGTTGACCTCACCCGGTCAAAAGTGCTATAAATATCTTAGGAACCGTATAAATGATTCGTTGCTTTACGAGGATAACCCCCAAATATAGGAGTATTATATGCAGAATATCAAATTAATGGAAAAAACACTGCCGGCGGCGCCTCTGAAAATCGCCGCCTTAGAATCCTGCCGGCAATTCGGCCGGACAGTGGACAACTATATCGTAGGCTTCCGTCAGGATACCCTGAAGGAAACTCAGGATTCACCGCTCTACCAGAGCTACCGCCAGGATACCTATCTGGTCGATTGCAACTGTCCCCGCTTCGGCACCGGTGAAGCCAAAGGATTGATCGCCGAGTCCATCCGAGGCAAGGATCTGTATCTTATGGTAGACGTATGCAATTACAGTCTGTCCTATACCGTCAACGGACATCCGAACCATATGTCCCCGGACGACCATTACCAAGATCTGAAGCGCATCATATCCGCCGCCAACGGCAAGGCTCACCGCCTGAACGTGATCATGCCTTTCCTGTACGAAAGCCGTCAGCACAAGCGCACTAAGAGAGAATCCTTAGACTGCGCCCTAGCGCTTCAGGAATTGACCGATATGGGAGTAGATAACATCATCACCTTTGACGCCCACGATCCCAGAGTACAGAACTCCATTCCGCTCCACGGCTTCGACAGCTTCAATCCGCCGTATCAGTTCATCAAGGCATTGCTCCGCGCAGAACCGGACCTGATCGTCGACAAAGAGCATCTGATGATCATAAGCCCTGATGAGGGCGCCATGCACCGCGCAATATATTTCTCCAACGTGACCGGCGTCAATATGGGAATGTTCTACAAGCGCCGTGATTATTCCACCGTGGTAAACGGCAAGAATCCTATCGTCGAACACGAATTCCTTGGTGATGATATCCGCGGCAAGGATGTGATCATCGTGGACGATATGATCTCCTCCGGGGAAAGCATGCTGGACGTAGCAAAACAGATCAAAGAACGCGGAGCCAGCCGGGTATTCGTCTGCACGACCTTCGGCCTGTTCACCGAAGGCTTCGAGATCTTCGACGACTGCTATAACAAGGGCCACATCGACCGTGTGATCACCACGAACCTTACTTATCTGCCGCCTAATGCCTATGAAAAGCCCTATTTTGTAGTCGCAGACATGTGCAAATTCATGGCTCTGATCATTGATTCCATGAATCACGATATCTCCATCGGCAAGGTCCTGAATCCTACGGATAAGATCCATGCCCTTCTTAACGAACATAACCGCAGACTGCAGAAGGTCTGATAACTGCAAAAGGGCTGCCGGGAATCTCAGTAATAACTCTGATCTCCCGGCAGCCCTATTTGCTGACTGTTATATATTCTTTCACTGACGGATCCGCCGGCATATCATCAGAAATCTGTATACCTCTCACCGTTCTCCATCTTGATACCCTTCGCTGCCGCCATCTCCGACACCGTCACCAACTGATACCCCTGCGCGATCAGCTTGGGAATAAGCTCGATCGCCGCATCCACAGTCTCCGAGTGGATATCATGCATCAATATGATGTCGCCGTCCTTTGCCTTCGTAAGTACCTCGTTGACGGTCATCTGCGCATTCCTGGTCTTCCAGTCCAGCGTATCTATATTCCATAAGATCAGAGGCTTCCTGATCGTTGCCTTCACCGTATCGTTGATCGCTCCGTAAGGCGGACGCAATACTGTCGCCCCCTGTCCGATGATATCATGAATATTCTGATCCGTACGGTCGACCTGATCCTTAATGCCCGCCGCATCCATCTTCGTCAGATCCGGGTGGTCGTAAGAATGGCTTCCGATCTCACAGCCCACCTCTTTCATGCGTTTTACCTCTTCCTTATAAGCATTGACGTTCTTGCCCTGCATAAAGAAGGTCGCGTGCGCGCCGTATTTGCTAAGGCCTTCCAGAAGCTCTCCGGTCCTCTGTCCCGGACCGTCGTCAAACGTCAGCGCAAGCATCGGCTTATTGGGGTCTACTCCGCTCTCTTCCATAGACGTCAGAACGCCGTCCTTTCCAAAATTACACTTCGTCATTCCAAGGAAGGTCTCTCCGGTCATCATCTTGCCGTCCTGGCTGAAATAATACGTCTTCCCCTCGATATCCTTCCATCCGGTCACCATGCGGCCGTCTGCTTCCAGATAATATCTGGAATCCTCCTGATCCAGCCACCCGGTCTTAAGAACTCCTTCGGAATCCAGGAAATAATCGGCTCCCCCCGCATTCTGCCAGCCGGTAGCCATCTTCTCATCCTCACCGAAATAGTAGGTCTTTCCCTTCGATACCACAAATTCATTCTTAACATATGTGCCGTCGTAACGCCTGAACCGGTCGCCGTCCCACTCGCCTAACGGATTTTTAACCTGAAATGCAGCGTCAAGCGTATCTATGCTGAGCAGGCCGAACCACTCCTTCTTAAGAGACTTCTTAATGCGGTCATTAAGCTCCAGGTGCATGGAATACTCTCCCTCCACGCCTGTATCCGCATCACAGGCAACCGTATACCCGTTGCCCTTCTTGAACTCCCCTTCCAGATCCTTCACCGTATAGCCGGTCTTCTCGTTCAGGATGATCTCCGTATTGCCGACTACCTCTACCTCAGTCTCAAACTCCGGGACTTCCTCTCCCTGCACGATCGCAACATCCTTAAGCTTCAGATAGACCGACGCCTCCTGCCTGGATGCCGACGCGGTAGTCATAAAAAACAGCGGAATCCCCGCAATCAGAAAAAGAGCAAGAATACGAAGCCCCATCCTTACTCTCATTACTTTTCTGATTCTCTTTTCTTTTAATAATTCCCTTTCCTTAATTCTCTGACTTGTCATCTGTATATCTCCCCTACGGTCCCACAAACCATTTTAAAAAACTAAATGTGCTATATTGAGTATACAGGAATTCAAGATATATTACAATGCATCTTATGTTAATATTTTTTAATTATTCTTAAAAATCACTTAATAATTCGGATACGCAGTACCTCCCTGACTCCGCTGAGTTCCTCTGCCACATGGTCGGAGACCGGGCTGTCAACGTCGATCATCGTATACGCATACTTTCCCTTGCTCTTATTAGTCAGATCGGCAATGTTCATATTGTCGTTTGCCAGAATCTTCGTAAACTGACCGATCATATTCGGGACATTGCGGTGAAGAAGAAGGATCCTGGTATTATCCCCTTTCATTCCCATATCGCAGTCCGGGTAGTTGACGGAATTCTTGATGTTGCCGTTCTCCAGGTAATTCCGCAGTTCCTTTACCGCCATCCTGGCACAGTTATCCTCAGACTCCTCTGTAGACGCCCCCAGATGCGGGATAACGATCGCCCCCTTGACCCCGGCGGTAACCGGCGTAGGGAAGTCCGATACATAATGCTTTACATGGCCGGATACCAGCGCATCCACCATCGCCTCTTCGTCCACAAGGATATCCCTGGCAAAATTCAATACGACAACGCCCTTCTTCATCAGACTGACGGCGTCCTTATCGATCATTCCCTTCGTGCTCTCCACAGCAGGCACATGAATCGTGATATAATCACAGTCTTCGTACAGCTCATATACCGTCTTCGCATGATGGATACTCCGTGACAGCCTCCACGCGGAATCTATCGACACATACGGGTCGTATCCATACACATCCATCCCAAGATTGGTCGCCGCGTTAGCCACCAGCACACCGATCGCACCAAGGCCGATCACCCCGAGCTTCTTGCCCTCCAGCTCGCATCCGGCAAACGCCTTCTTCGCTTTCTCGGCATCCTTCGCAATATTGCCGTCCTCTTCGTTCTCCTGCACCCAGTTGATACCGCCGATGATATCCCTGGAGGCAAGGAGCATTCCGGCAATAACCAGCTCCTTCACACCGTTGGCGTTGGCGCCCGGCGTATTGAATACCACGATCCCCTCCTCCGCGCACCGATCCAGCGGGATGTTGTTCACTCCCGCTCCGGCGCGCGCGATCGCTTTAAGCTCGGGCGGAAATTTCATCTCATGCATGGCCGCGCTCCTTACAAGCACGGCATCTGCCTTCTCCGGTGTACTTACCGGGACATACTCTTCTGTAAATTTTTCCAGTCCTACGTCAGAGACCGGATTCAGGCAATGATATTTATACATAATTACAGATTCTCCTCTTCAAACTTCTTCATAAAGGCCACCAGAGCCTCCACGCCTTCCACAGGCATCGCGTTATAGATACTTGCGCGCATTCCGCCTACTGTACGGTGTCCCTTCAGATTCTCAAGCCCCGCTTCCTTTGCTTCTTTTACGAATCTGGCATCCAATTCCTCATCTCCTGTTACGAAGGGCACGTTCATCAGTGAACGGTCCTTAACCTCTACCGTCCCCTTGAACATCCTGCTCTGATCCAGGAAATCATACAGAAGCTTAGCCTTCTTCTCGTTCTTCTCCTTCATGGCCTGAAGTCCTCCCTGCTTCTTCAGCCACTTAAACACCTTGCCGCAGATATAGATACCGTATGCCGGCGGCGTATTATAGAGAGAGCCCGCATCCGCATGGGTCTTGTATTTCAGCATGGTCGGGGTCCCCGGAAGTACGTCTTCCGTGATCAGGTCCTTGCGGATGATCACGATCACCGTACCCGCCGGCCCGATGTTCTTCTGCACGCCGCCGTATATCACACCGTACCTTGCAACGTCGACCGGCTCCGACAGAAAACATGAGGAGACGTCAGCCACCAGTATCTTGCCCTTGGTATCCGGCAGCTCCCTGAATTTCGTCCCGTAGATGGTATTATTCTCGCAGATATATACATAATCCGCATCCTCTGAGACAGGAAGATCACTGCAGTCAGGAATGTAGGAGAATGTTTTGTCCTCAGAGGAAGCCACGATATTGACCTTTCCGTACTTCTTAGCCTCTTCGCTAGCCTTCTTCGCCCACTGTCCGGTCACAATATAGTCCGCCGTCCTGTTCTTCATCAGGTTCATCGGAATCATGGCAAACTGCTGCGACGCCCCGCCCTGTAAGAACAACACTTCATAATCGTCCGGAATTCCCATCAGATCACGCAGATCCGCCTCCGCCTCCTCGATGATCCCCTTGTATGCCTTCGAGCGGTGACTCATTTCCATCACGGACATCCCGGTCCCCTGATAGTCCAACATCTCTTCTGCTGCTTCTCTTAGCACTTCCTTTGGCAACACCGCCGGTCCTGCTGAAAAATTGTACACTCTGCTCATAATTACTCCTCCATTTTCTAACTCTGCCTTACACTTCTGCTATGCGGATCCTATTTTCCTTCTTCAAGATCCTTCTCGTCAAATACTTCGCTGATCGCCTTGCCCGGCGCAACCATCGGCCATACCTTGTCGTCCGGGCCGATCTGACAGTCAATGACCACAGGCTTTCCAAGAGTCAGCGCCCTGGCGAATGCTTCTGCAAATTCTTCCTTCGTCGCCGCACGGATTCCCACAGCTCCCATTGCCTCGGCAAGCTTTACAAAATCGACCGCATCATTCAGCACCGTCGCCGAATAACGCTGTCCGTAGAACAAATTCTGCCACTGGCGCACCATACCGAGCACATGGTTATTGATAACTACCTGGATCACCGGGATATTATGGCGCACCGCCGTCGCGATCTCGTTCATATTCATACGGAAACACCCGTCGCCCGCTATATTGACAACCACCTTATCCGGCATTCCCGTCTTCGCTCCAAGAGACGCGCCGAGACCGTATCCCATGGTTCCAAGGCCGCCGGATGTAAGCAATGTCCTCGGCTTCGTATACCGATAGAACTGCGCCGCCCACATCTGATGCTGTCCGACCTCGGTTACGACGATAGCGTCTCCCCTGGTCTGCCGATAGATCTCTTCCACCACATAAGGTCCCGTCAGGATATCCGTATGATAAGACAGCGGATACTGACTCTTATACGCTGCGATCTTACTGTTCCATTCCTCATGGTCTAACTGACCTAATTTCCCATTCAATATGCTAAGCACCGTCCGAATGTCGCCTGTGACTCCCTGTGTGATCAGCACATTCTTATCCATCTCCGCAGGATCGATATCAAACTGCAGGATCTTCGCATTGCTGGCAAACTTCTTGGCATTGCCCGTCACACGGTCGCTGAATCTTGCCCCGATCACGATCAGCAGGTCACATTCGCTGACCCCGTAATTCGACGTCTTGGTTCCATGCATTCCTAACATCCCGGTATAGAGCGGATCCGTTCCCGGGAACGCTCCCTTCCCCATCAGGGAATCGGTCACCGGCGCATCCACCTTCCTGACGAATGTCCGAAGCTCTTCGCTGGCATCCGAGAGGATCGCCCCTCCGCCCACAAAGATATAAGGCTTCTTCGCTTCGTTGATCAGCTTAAGCGCCTCGCTGATCTCCGCCTCGCTGATCTCCTTTGACGGAACCGTCGGTTCTGGTATCTTCTTCACATACTCCGCCTTATTCGCCGTCACATCCTTAGGGATATCGATCAGGACCGGGCCGGGCCTTCCTTTCTTCGCAATGGCAAATGATTTCCTGATAGTGTCTGCAAGGTCATTTACATCCTTCACTATATAGTTATGCTTTGTGATCGGCATTGTCACTCCCGCAATGTCGATCTCCTGGAAACTGTCCTTTCCAAGAAGGCTGACCCCGACATTACATGTGATCGCTACGATCGGAATAGAATCCATATACGCGGTGGCGATTCCCGTAACAAGGTTGGTCGCCCCCGGTCCGCTGGTAGCAAAACACACTCCGATCTTTCCTGTCGCCCTTGCATATCCGTCGGCCGCATGGGCGGCTCCCTGCTCATGGGAAGTCAGGATATGCGTAATCTCATCACTGTGTTTATATAACTCGTCATATACATTCAGAATCGCACCGCCCGGATATCCGAATACGGTATCTACTCCCTGCTCTTTCAGGCATTCGATCAATATCTCTGATCCTGTCAACTGCATATCTGTCATTCTCCTGTTCTCTATATTAAGTCTTCTGTTGTTACGCTCCCTACTTGCCGGGCACGGTGAGGATCGCTCCTCTGTTGCCGGAAGTTACCATTGCCGCGTATCTTGCCAGATAGCCGGTCGTGACCTTCGGCTCTCTCGGTTCCCACGCTTCTTTTCTCTTCGCCAGTTCTTCATCAGATACATGAAGCTCAAGCTTAAGATTCGGAATATCGACCTTGATGATATCCCCCTCTTCCACCAGGGCGATCGGTCCGCCTACTGCTGCCTCCGGTGACACATGGCCGATGGATGCTCCTCTGGAAGCGCCGCTGAACCGTCCGTCCGTGATCAGCGCGACACTGGAGCCAAGTCCCATTCCCGCAATAGCAGAAGTAGGATTGAGCATCTCTCTCATGCCCGGGCCGCCTTTGGGCCCCTCGTAGCGGATCACGACCACGTCGCCCGCCTTGATCCTGCCGCCCTTGATCGCATCAATGGCGTCTTCCTCACAGTCAAATACTCTTGCCGGGCCTTCATGTACCAGCATCTCTTCCACCACTGCCGAACGCTTCACAACACTGCCGTCCGGCGCAAGATTGCCCTTCAATACCGCAAGTCCGCCTGTCGGTGTATAAGGATTCTCGATCGGCCGGATCACCTCCGGATCCTTATTGACCGCATCCCTGATATTTTCCCCTACCGTCTTACCGGTTACAGTCATACAGTCCGTATAGAGCAGGTCCTTCTTATTCAGCTCCGCCATGACCGCATAGACGCCGCCCGCCTCGTTCAGATCTTCCATATATGTCGGCCCCGCCGGCGCCAGATGGCAGAGGTTCGGTGTCTTCTCACTGATCCCGTTTGCAAAATCGATCTCAAAATCCATACCGATCTCATGGGCAATTGCAGGAAGATGCAGCATGCTGTTGGTGGAGCATCCAAGAGCCATATCTACGGTGAGCGCATTAAGCACCGCCTTCTCTGTCATAATATCTCTCGGCCGGATATTCTTCTCCCACAGTTCCATCACCTTCATGCCTGCCTGCTTGGCAAGACGGATCCTGGCGGAATAAACGGCCGGAATAGTCCCGTTGCCGCCAAGTCCCATACCCAGGACCTCCGTCAGACAGTTCATGCTGTTCGCCGTGTACATACCGGAGCAGGAACCGCAGGTCGGACAGGTCTTATTCTCGAACTCACACAGATCTTCATCCGTGATCAGTCCCGCCGCATTCGCCCCGACTGCCTCGAACATACTGGACAGACTTGTCTTCTTCCCCTTCACACGTCCGGCAAGCATAGGCCCTCCGCTTACGAATATAGTCGGCACATTGATCCTTGCCGCCGCCATCAGAAGTCCCGGCACATTCTTGTCACAGTTCGGCACCATGACCAGTGCGTCAAACTGGTGCGCGATCGCCATCGCCTCCGTGGAATCCGCGATCAGATCCCTCGTTACCAGCGAATACTTCATACCGAGATGCCCCATGGCGATCCCGTCGCATACGGCAATGGCCGGGAATACGATCGGCGTACCGCCCGCCATAGCCACTCCCTGTTTTACAGCGTTAACGATCTTATCCAGGTTCACATGACCCGGAACGATCTCATTATATGAACTTACAATTCCTACCAAAGGACGCTCCATCTCTTCCGGAGTCAACCCTAACGCGTTGAATAAAGAACGGTGGGGCGCCTGCTGTTTCCCTTTTGTAACTGTATCGCTTTTCATAAGAACCTCCTTAAATATACATTCACATCTATTTCACATCTATTTAATATATCCTGCGATCAGATCTCCCATCTTCTCTGTGCCGACCTGTTCTTTCCCGTCGGACATAATGTCGATCGTCCGATATCCTTCTTCTAAGACCTTCGCCACTGCCTTCTCGATCGCATCCGCCTCGCGGTCCAGATCGAAGCTGAAGCGCAGCATCATCGCCGCAGACAGGATCGTCGCGATCGGATTGGCAATCCCCTTCCCTGCGATATCGGGCGCGGAACCGCCGCTTGGCTCGTAGAGGCCGAATTTGGTCTCATTTAAGCTCGCACTTGCAAGCATACCGATGGACCCGGTCACCATACTCGCCTCATCTGACAGAATATCTCCGAACATATTCTCCGTCAGGATCACGTCGAACTGCTTCGGATCCTTCACTAACTGCATGGCACAGTTGTCAACCAGCATATGTTCCAGCGTCACTTCCGAGTAGTCCGCCGCAACCTCCTCCACTACTTTTCTCCAGAGCCTAGAGGAATCCAGGACATTCGCTTTGTCCACGCTGGTGACCTTCTTCCTGCGCTTCGCTGCGATATCAAATCCGCGTCTTGCGATCCTGCGGATCTCATTCTCATTATATGTAAGAGAGTCATACGCCGTCATAACGCCGTTCTCGCTGACGGTCTTCCGTTCGCCGAAATACAGGCCACCGGTCAATTCCCTCATGATCATCATGTCAAAGCCGCCCTCTGTGATCTCTTCCTTCAGCGGGCATGCACCCTTCAATTCATCATAGAGCACCGCAGGTCTGAGATTCGCAAACAGATTCAATTCCTTACGGATCCTCAGAAGCCCTGCCTCCGGTCTCTTCGACGGTTCTAACTGATACCACGGCGACGTCTTCGCATCTCCTCCGATAGATCCCATCAATACTGCGCCGCAGCTTTTTGCTTCTGCGACCGTGTCGTCGGTCAGCGGCACGCCGTGCACGTCTATAGATGCGCCCCCCATTAGAAGCTGCGTATAATCACAGGTATGTCCGTAGACCTCTGCCGTCTTATCAAGCACCTTCATGGCTTCTGTTACGATCTCCGGTCCGATACCGTCGCCTTTGATCACTCCGATTTTCAGATTCATATTCCTCTTCCTTCCTTTGTTCCGGTTTATCACCCGTCAAAAACTTTATCATTTATAATAGCTTATTTTATTGGATGTTTCAAGACTTTAATTGACTAAATTGCCTGTTCCCTATCATTTCCATGCTGCATTCCCGTACATTCTACTGTACTGCGCCTTCCGCCTCTTCAGCTTCCGGCTCGGCCGTATCCTCTGATCTTACGACTCTGGGACGTAAGGCTCACGAGGGGCTCTTCCTTTCCGCAGCTTCCGGCTCGGCCGCAGCCTCGCCTTCTGTTCCTGCCGCTCCCGCCGCAGGTCTCGTCTCTCCCCGCACGCCGATAATGAACAACCGGTTCGTGGGATTAGACGTACAAGTAGACAGCGTGATCAGACAATCCTGCTCCGTCGGCATATACTCATCGTTAAAATACGCAGGCGACAGACCTATATTCCTGACGTCGCTTAAGAACTGATTCCTGCCCTCCGGCGTTTCAAGCGGATAGCTCACCGGAATATACCTGTCGTCAAACCACCGTGCCGCATAGATATGGTACTTGATCGCCTTATCCGGCATGTAGACATTGATCTCCGAATGCTCCCTGAAAAACTGCTCGTTATCAAAACTGTGGAGGCTTCCGAACATAGAACCGTCCTTCATATTGTGTCCGTAGATCACCGTATTAAAATCCGTGAATTCCTGACTGCTGATGTTCTCTGTATAGATAGATCCCGGCAGCCCCGCAGTCCTTTGAAGCGTCGTATTCAGATAATCCACGCTTCCGTCCGCACTCTGAAGGATCGGATAGGATACCTGAGTCCCGGGTATCTCTATGTATGCATATACATCTGGATTCTGCGCTTTCAATTCGTCAAAATTCACCGGAATCTCTATCGGTTCCGGCTGCGGTTCCGGCTCAGGCTCCGGTTCCGGCTGTGTGACCGGCTGCTCCTCGCTGACCTTCTTAACTTCCTTATCCTGTACGGGTTCGTCCTTTTTTGCCAGGAATACTTTATATCCGACTGCTCCAGACAAAACCACGATCAGCACAGACAGAATTATGAGCTCAATCTTCTTATATTTTCCCACAATATCTCCTCCTGATTTATAATAATTCATTGGTTCTTTAATAATATAAGCTTTTGAGGCCCTATTATCAACCCCAAATAAAATTTATGTTATATTTAATCAAATTCTATGCATGCCTGCGGGTCCTTCATCTGATAGATCCGCAGCCATTCCCCCGTCTCGTCTTCCCTCAGCACCTCCGACTGATGCTGATAGAGGAATCTGACCAGTTCATAACAGCTTACCCATATCTCGTTGCTGCCTTCCCTCTGAGACTCATCGAAGATAAGCTGCAGCCCAAAATGAAGATGATATTCGTCTATATTATTGACATTCTCTTCCCTGCTGTATCCGGTCCTTCCAATATATCCGATCACGTCCCCTGCCTGTACGACGCCGCCCTTCTTCAATCCCTCTGCATAAGGACGGTCCTTTCTTAAGTGGGCATAGTAATAGTAACGTTTCCCGTCGAAGCTGTTGATGCCTACCCGCCATCCGCCGTACTGATTCCATCCAAGCTCCGCCACATATCCTGATTCCACCGCGATCACCGGCGTTCCGACCTGCCCCATCATATCATGGCCCAGATGGTTCCTTTTGTATCCATAGGTCCTCGACACCCCGAAATCATCATAATCCGAATAAGGGAAGCCCTTCGCGATCGGGTGAAATGCCTTAAGTCCGTATACTTTCTTCCAGGTCTTTTCAGCTGTCCCGCCCTCTTTTGAATCCATCTTATCCGATTCCTTCTTATCCGGCTCTCCTTCGGCAGATACTTCCACCTCATACTCTCCTACCATCCCGTCCAATACCGCGCCGTATGCTTCCCGGTAATATTCATAATACTGCATATCAGCCGTCAGTTCGCCGATCGTCTTCTTCCCCTCCGCCAATACCTTCGCCGCGTCTTCTAAGTCCTCTTCCTTATACCTGGTAAAATCTCCCCCGTATCTCGCTCCCAGATACGCAAGCAGCTCCACCCAGTTCAAATGAACCTCTTTCCCATATGTATCCAGGTCGTATTGATATGCCTGCTTCATGGCGTCGCAGGTCACATGGAATTCCACCCATTTAATGTAATCTTTCCCGTCATCCGCATCCTTCCTCTTCGTACCCGTCCCTTCATTCTCCCGTTTCTGCGCCGTCCCGCTCATATATGAGAGTTCCCTTCCATCCTTCGGCGCCAGGAGCAATCCAACAGCGGCAATCGCCGTACACAACAGCGCCACGGCCGTATGCTTCTTCATAGGGCAATTCCTCACTTCCATAAGCCTTTCATATCACCTTATGCGAATTCCCCTTATTCCATTCCTTTGCCTGTTTTTACGGCCGGACAATATAACAGGGTACAGAAGGCCGAAGCCTTCCGTACCCCACGAAAGAATCTATTTCAGATGCCAGATATCCGTATTGTAATCTGCGATCGTCCTGTCAGAAGAGAAGTATCCTGCCTTCGCGATATTCACCAGCATCTTCCTGCTCCACGCCTTCCGATCTGCGTAATCTTCATAGGCGCGGTTCTTCACCGAGATATATTCCTTCAGATCCAGAAGAGTCATAAACCAATCCTTATAGATCAGTTCCGCATGGATCTGCAGCAAGTGATACGGGTCACCGATCTTCATCAGCTCCGGGCTGATGATAAAGTTCACCAGCGCACGGATCTGCTCGTCCTCGATATAATAATCCGCCGCACGGTAGCTGCCCTTCGCATAATGCTCGATAACCTTCTCGCTGGACTCGCCGAAGATATAGATATTCTCATCTCCCACAAGCTCATGGATCTCCACGTTAGCTCCGTCTTCCGTTCCCAGCGTCACCGCTCCGTTAAGCATGAACTTCATATTGCCGGTTCCTGACGCTTCCTTGGACGCCAGAGAAATCTGCTCGGAGATATCACATGCCGGAATCAGGTGCTCCGCCATAGTCACGTTATAATTCTCCACCATCACGACCTTCAGATAAGGCGACACATCAGGATCCTTGTCGATCAGCTCCTGCAGGCACAGGATCAGATGGATGATATCCTTCGCAATGGCATACGCAGGCGCCGCCTTCGCCCCGAAGATCATGGTGATCGGCGTTGCCGGCTTCTTTCCTGCCTTGATCTCCAGGTATTTGTAGATGACGTACAGCGCGTTCATCTGCTGACGCTTGTACTCATGCAGACGCTTCACCTGGATATCGAAGATAGAATCTGGATTAAGCTCTAACCCCTGCGCCTCCTTCAAGTATTCTGCAAGCTGTACCTTCTTCGTATGCTTTACATCCAGAAGCTTCTCAAGGGCTATATCACTGTCGATATGGCGCAGAAGCTTCTCAAGCTTATTCGCATCCTTCTTAAAATCCTCCTCCACATATCCGCTGATCCACTGTACAAGCTCCTTATTGCAGTGCAGAAGCCATCTGCGGAACGTGATCCCGTTGGTCTTGTTGTTGAATTTCTCCGGGTAAATGTCATAGAACGGCTTAAGCTCTGAGTCCTTCAGGATCTCCGTATGCAGAGCCGCCACGCCGTTGACACTGTATCCGAAATGTATATCCATGTTCGCCATATGCACCCTGTTCTGGTCGTCTATAATGGCAACTCTGGGGTCTTTGTATCTGCCCTTCATGCGTGCATCCAGATCCTTGATGATCGGCACGATCTGCGGCGCCACCTGCTCCAGATAGTCAAGCGGCCATTTCTCCAGCGCTTCCGCGAGGATCGTATGGTTCGTATAAGCACAGGTCTTCTGGACGATCTCGATCGCCTCGTTGAAGTCAACCTGCCTCTGAACCAGCAGGCGGATCAGCTCAGGGATCACCATAGACGGATGGGTGTCATTGATCTGGATCGCCACGTGCTCATGAAGCTTGCGAAGGTCGTACCCCTTGTCCTCACATTCCTTGAGGATAAGCTGCGCACCGTTGGACACCATAAAATACTGCTGGTAGATGCGGAGCAGGTTGCCGGCCCAATCGCTGTCATCCGGGTATAAGAAGAGCGTCAGATTCCTGCCGATGTCCCTCTTGTCAAACGATATCCCGTCTCCGATGATACTCTCATCCACACCTTCCACATCAAACAGATGCAGCTTGTTCTTGCCGTTATCATAGCCTGCCACATCAATATCATAGAGCTTCGATGTCAGAGTGAAATCCTTAAATGGAACCTGGAAACGGATACCCGTATCATTAAGCCATGATTCGGATTCGATCCAGGGATTCGGAACCTCCTTCTGCTTATTTGCCTCAAATACCTGGCGGAACAGTCCCATATGATAATTCAGCCCGATTCCGTCTCCGTTAAGTCCCAGAGTCGCAATAGAGTCTAAGAAACATGCCGCAAGCCTTCCAAGTCCGCCGTTACCCAATGACGGCTCTGGCTCTGCCTCCTCGATCCTGGATAACTCTTTCCCGTTCTTCTTAAGAAGCTCGGCAACCTCATCGTAGATCCCTAGATTGATCAGATTATTAGACAGCAGCTTTCCGATCAAAAACTCTGCGGAAATATAATATAATTTCTTCTTTCCCGTAATATCCGGCGTTTCTTTTAATTTTTCCTTGGTGTACGCAAGCAGGGCATAGTATAATTCCTGATCGCCTGCATCCTGTAAACTTTTTCCAAATTTTGTCTGAATCAGAGCAGTTAACTCATTTTCTATCATACTCTTCCTCCATTCATCTTATATAAATTTGTCCACTTCTTACTTTATCACAACTTACTCCCAATGTCTAACAGGATTGGCAATTTTTTCACATTTCCGTCCTAAAAGAAAAACGTGCCGCCGGAATCCTCCGCACAACACGTCTGTCCTCTCTTATTCTGCTGTCGCCTTCTCCACCTGGGCGATCGCTGCCTTCTGCATCGGAATACGGCAATTCCGGTTGCTTCCAAACTCAACGATCACATCGCTGTCGCTGATGTCGATGATCACTCCGTAAAAACCGCTTGTAGTAAGCACGGTATCCCCCACTTCTATATCGGCGATCATGGCCTGAACCCTCTTCTGCTCCTTCTTCTGCGGTCTCAGGAAAACAAAGTAAAAACCGCCGAAAATAACTGCATATACAACGATCAGTAATGCCCAGCTTCCTCCTGCGCTCTGCGTAGCTAATGCGTACATAATCTTTCCTCCTATAAATATCTGTAATGAAACACTGTTCCTATCATACACAATAATCCGTCATTCATCAAGCAATTTCGGCTTATTTTATATTCTTTTTCGAATCTTAACGCAACAGTTCCGGCAAACAGCTCTGTCATATGCCGTCACATCCCCTGCAGGCCCGCAAGCTTCCCAGCCTTATATTCCTGATAATTCCCGTCCTCGATCGCCTGCCGGATCTCCTCCATCATCGTATTGTAGAAATACAGATTATGAAGCACGCACAGTCTCATGCCCAGCATCTCCTTCGCCTTCAGAAGATGCCTGATATAAGCCCTTGAATAGGTTCTGCATGCCGGACAGCCGCAGCCCTCCTCTATAGGCCCCTCATCCAGTTCATACTTCGCATTGAAGAGATTGAGCTTCCCCTGGTTGGTATACACATGCCCATGCCGTCCGTTGCGGCTTGGATATACACAGTCGAAGAAATCCACTCCCCGCTCCACAGCCTCCAGGATATTGGCGGGAGTTCCCACCCCCATCAGATAGACCGGCTTATTCACCGGGAGATGCGGCACCACCGCGTCCAGGATCCGGTACATATCCTCATGGGATTCCCCGACCGCTAAGCCTCCGATCGCATACCCGTCAAGGTCAAGCTCCGTGATCTGCTGCGCATGGCGGATACGGATATCCTCATAGATACCGCCCTGGTTGATCCCAAACAACATCTGCTTCCGGTTGATGGTGCCCGGAAGCTGGTTCAGACGCTCCATCTCAGCCTTGCAGCGGACAAGCCATCTTGCCGTCCGATCCACGGAATTCTCAATATAATCCCTGTCCGCCACACTGGACGGACACTCGTCAAATGCCATAGCAATCGTGGACGCCAGATTCGACTGAATCCGCATACTCTCCTCCGGGCCCATGAATATCTTACGCCCGTCGATATGGGAATGAAAATACACTCCCTCTTCCTTGATCCTTCTTAAGCCTGCCAGAGAGAAGACCTGAAAACCGCCTGAATCCGTCAGGATCGGCTTGTCCCAGACCATAAACTTATGAAGCCCTCCAAGCTTCTTAACCACCTCGTCACCCGGACGGACATGAAGATGATAAGTGTTGGAAAGCTCCACCTGAGTCTTTATCTCCTGAAGATCCGCGGTAGACACCGCGCCCTTGATGGCGGCCGCAGTACCCACATTCATAAATACAGGGGTCTCAACGACCCCATGTACCGTATGCAATCTTCCTCTTTTGGCAAGGCCCTCTCTTTTTAATAATTCATACATGGCCTTCTCCTCTTAATAGTGACACACTACCGGAACTCCGGCGGATATCAGATTATACAGCTGTCCTGCAATGTCGTACGGCAGATTCACACATCCGTGAGATCCCCTCGTCTGATACAGGTTCCCGCCGAAAGCCGGCTGCCAGGTCGCATCGTGGAATCCGATCCCCCCGTTAAACGGCATCCAATACTTCACCGGAGTCTCATATTCATAAGTACCATCCGGCTTCTTCGTTCCTCTAAGCGTCTGATCCAACGCCTTATATGCCAGGGAATATACTCCCTGAGGCGTGGCGTTCCCTTTGTTGGGATTGCCGGTAACACAGCCTGACTGCAGTACCACCTGGCCGTTCTGGATAAAATAAATATGCTGTGCCGACAAGTCGACCTCCGCATAAGTACTGCCCACGTCGCTGCCCCCATGGCTCGCCGCGCGGCTTGCATAATTGGCCTCCCTCGTCACGGTCTCGCCGTTCTGAATATTAGCGATCAATGCATTATACTCCGCTTCCTGATCGATCAGCCATCCGTAGCTGCCGCCCTCTACCGTTACGACATTCCCTGTCGCCGTCGTAAAGCTCCTGGGTCTCCCCTTGGTATTATACTTATCGGCAAGAGACTGGACATACGCCCTGACCTGACCTTCGTCAAACGTCACGTTCATATCGCCGTCAACCCTGACCCACTGAGAGATCACCGACGCATCCACCACTTCCGTATTCGGATTAAAATCATAAGTAATATTCGCGCGGAGATAGCTGTTCATCGCATCCTTCGCCGCCAGCACCTCAGGAGAATCCGAGACGAATCTCGGCATCACGTAACATCCCGCCTCCGAGAGATTCAGCGTTGGCTGAAAACCGTTGATTGCCTCCGCGATCTTTGCATTAAATACCTCCGTGTTGATCTGTGTCCCGACCACCTCCGGCACGACCCCGAACTGCCCTTCCTGGAATTCCGGGCGGGCGTCCACAGGCGGCGTCTGGTTCTCAGGATTCGTACACTTCAGATTCGCAACCACCCCTGCCAGCGCTGCTTCGTCATACTTCACACCGATCTTGGACTCGATCTTCGGGTGCTCCCAGATCGACTTCGGCCACAGAAGATTATCCTGGTCTTCCATGATCTTCTCAAGCTGTTCCCCCGCGATATACTCGATCGAGATATCATTGCCGCTGATCTGTTCCTTACCTCCGTCAGACTCCTCCAGAGTCAGAGTATAATCCGAAACCTGCTTCTTCAAATAATCTTCCACCTGCTCTACGTCTTTGAATGAAAAATCCGTTCCGTTGATCTCCGTAAAAAACAGAAAATGACTGCTGAAGTACACCGCAAAACCGGCATACACAAGCACCAGAAGGCCGATTATACTCCCAAGCGCTATCAACGCTATCTTTGCTCCCTTTTTCTTTTTACTATTTTTTTCCATTTTATCCTCTTTGTAATCGTCGTTATCTTCCATCCAGTTCTCCCCGCGTCTCTTCCTTCTGCCAATCCGATCCTGAGACTCCTCCGAATAATCCTTTGAGGCCTCCCCGCGAACTCCGCTCTGCGTCTGCTTCGACGGCGTATCATTAAGATCTTTGCTCTTCCTTCGCTTCGCCGGCTTATCCGCAAGGTCTTCGCTCTTCCTTTGCTTCGCCGGATCCTCCAAAGCTTCACCCTTCCTTCGTCTCTTCTGTCCCTCTGCCGAAGAACTCTTTTCTCCCTGTACTTTCTTCTTACCGGAACCGTCGGCACGATCAGCGGCCTTATCTCTGTTCTTCCTGCGTTCTATCGAATCACCTGCTGGGGATCCTCCTGACTGCGGCTTCTTAGAACCGTCTGACTGCGGCCTCTTAGGACCGTCAGCCTGCGGCTTCTTAGGGCCGTCTGACTGCGGCCTCTTCTTAACGGCCTTAGAAGGATTCCCCTTTCCCTTTTTCAAGGTTTCGGATGTTCCGTCTGCTCCAGAAATATGGTTAAGAGAAGATATATCAGCGCCGTCAGGGCGCACTTTACGAGTCTTCTTTTTACGCGGAATTTCATAATCACCATCCCTGTTACTCATTAACCTTACTCCTCTGAAAAATTTTCACACTTATACATTATAATATGCATATATTCAAAAGTACAGGAAAATCAACGAAAAAAATAATGAAGATTTCCTGAAGTTATTGCATCTTTATTACAAATATATTACAACTACTTCTTTCTTTTCTCTTCCATGTAACAAGAGTATATGCTAAAATATTCCAAACTAAAACTTAAGAAGGAGACTTTCATCTATGGCTGGATCAACTTATGGAACTGCATTTTCAATCACAACCTGGGGAGAATCCCATGGACCGGCGATCGGCGCAGTCATCGACGGATGCCCCGCCGGACTAACCCTGTCCGAAGAAGATATACAGAGATTCTTAGACCGCAGAAAACCCGGTCAGAACAAATATACTACCGCAAGAAATGAATCCGATAAGATAGAGATACTCTCCGGCGTCTTTGAAGGGAAGACTACCGGAACACCCATCTCCCTGATGGTCCGCAATCAGGACCAGCGCTCCAGGGATTACGGCAGGATCCGGGAGTGCTACCGTCCGGGGCATGCCGACTACACCTTTGACGCCAAGTACGGATTCCGGGATTACCGGGGAGGCGGCCGGTCTTCCGGGCGGGAGACCATCGGACGCGTTGCCGCCGGAGCCGTGGCATCCAAGCTCCTGCTAAAGCTTGGGATCCGTATCACCGCCTACACCAAGGCGATCGGCAATATTGAAGTACCGGAATCCGATTATGACTACGGATGCATCCTCACCAACCCGCTGTACATGCCCAATAACAGCTACGCCGAAGCTGCCGCTGATTATCTGGACAACTGTATCCATAAACAGGACTCCTCCGGCGGTATGATCGAATGTGTGATCGACGGTATGCCCGCCGGAGTCGGCGAGCCCGTATTCAACAAGCTGGATGCGAACCTTGCCAGGGCCGTGATGTCTATCGGCGCAGTAAAAGGCGTGGAGATCGGCGATGGTTTCGCGGTTACCTGTGCAGCAGGCAGTTCGAATAATGACGCCTTCTGCGCCGATGAAGGACATATCGCAAAGAAGACCAATCACGCCGGCGGAACTCTCGGCGGCATAAGCGACGGCAGCCGGATCATCCTTCGGGCCGCGGTAAAGCCCACCCCTTCCATCTCACAGGAGCAGGAAACGGTGGACCAGGAAGGCAAAAACACAAGCCTTATTATTACCGGACGCCATGACCCGGTGATCGTACCAAGAGCCGTCGTCGTCGTTGAATCCATGGCGGCAGTCACGATCGCAGACCTGCTGATCGCGAACCTGTCATCCCGGATGGACTATCTGGAACAAATCTATCAAAGATCTACTCTCCGGTAAGCAGCGCCCTTGGAGTGATCTTTTTGATGCCAAGCGACAGCAGGCACGCGATCCCGAAAGTAAATAAGATCAGTCCCAATCCTGCCGCAGTAATGAATCCGGCCGGAACGGCAAAGGTACATTTTACAATGCCGATCCCCTTTAAAAACAGAGCCGTCAGCGGATTGATCACCACGGCGCTGACCATGATCCCTATCAGCGTAGATATCATGACCGCAGGCATAAAGCAAAGCGCCGTCTGCAGGATCAGCTGCCCTGTCGTGAATCCGAGAGCCGTCAGGACGCCGTAATCCCGTTTCCGGCTCGTCAGCATCGTCCTGACAAGGAGATAGAGCACGAACGCAACGACGATTCCGCTTAATACCAGGATCGCGGCGACTATGAGCGTCATCAAAGAGACATAGACAGCCGACGATCCTTCCACCACCGCCAGAACATTTACAGACGTATTGATATGCTCTCCAAAACGGCTGCTCACCCTCTCATTGAATGCATCTATGTCCGTCCCTTCTGTGAGATTGATATAGTAATCTGCATTCTGGAATTCGCCCATCTGCTCATAACCGGCACGGGTCAGCAAGCAGTCCTTTCCCAGATTATTGCTGGTCTGCGTAAACCCGGATATGATATATTCTGCCTCTTTCCCTTCCGCAGTAAGCGTAATCTCATCTCCTACCTTAAGCCCCTTCTCTTTCGCATACTTTACGGCAATAGCCGTCTCGTTCTCATACTTGGGAAATCTTCCTTCAATACAGACATTCTGGTTGTTTACATCCGAGAAATCGTCCGACATGGTTGCCATCAGCGCGATCCCTCCCTTATGGCGCACTTCCCCCGAGTGATACAGATAGACCTTCTCAACGCATTCCTGTTCCCGCATCCACCGCAGGATATCATCCTCAGCCCCGATTCTGACACTGATACAGGAATCCGCCGTCTCTCCTACGATCAATTGGATAAAAGGCTCCATATCAACGATCATATTCTCTGCCATAACTCCCGAGAAGACCACTACCAGAGAGAGTACCAGCATCGTAATACACACCGTAATATTCTGTTTGATCCCGGAGAGAGACGTCTTAAGGGCAAGAGCCAGAGAAAGGGGCGCCCGGGTAGCCGCAAGCGGAACATGATTGCGCCTGAAATTATGCGTCTGAACCCCCTGGCGCAGCGCGGTGATCGGTTCGATCTTCTTGATCCTGCGCGCCGCAAGCCACACCGCAAGAGCGACAACTCCGCCCGCCGTTACGGCCGTGATCACAAAGGGAAGAATCAGGAACCTGACCTCGTACGGTATGCCGGTCTGAGATATCATCATATCGTTGACCGCCGGGAATAAGACATAGGACAATCCGATCCCTGCAAAAGCCGTAATCAGCGTAATTCCCACAAACTGCATCAGCAAAGCCAGAACGATCTGACCGCTCTTATAACCGATGGCCTTCAGCGCGCCCAGATTCTTCATGTTCTCCTGGATATAGTGGATCACATTGGAAGATATCACCACCAGCGCGATCAACAGGACCAGGAACGCCATTGCACTGACGATTCCCGCACAGATCATCTGTGAAATATATCTGCTAGACGATACCAGCGTATAAGAATTGCTCAGCATACGGATATCCGGGTACCGCGAAGATACCGCATTCTTAAGAGATGCTTCATAATCTTCGCTTTGTGCTCTGTCGCGGATTCTTACCGACGCCAGCAAAGCTCCGGGTGCATATCCCTTCTCTTCAAGCTCCTGATACAGGTCCTCTGTGAGCAGCAGAGCGCTCATACTGCAATTGTGTGAACCCGCCATAGCACTGTTAAGGAATCCGCATACCGTATAGCTTACCTCGCTGCTCCCAATTGTCATATGGATCCTGTCTCCTACCGAATATCCGCCTCCCACGCCGTAGATCATGGGAAGATAGACTCCTCTTGTGTATGCGCCCTCCTCCACGATCTCGAGCTTCCCGATCGGACGTTTCAGCGCGGCCTCTTTTTCAAGGATCACAAATTCCGTATTGACTTCCCCCTCATTATAGGGAAATGAACCCACCATGGATAACGCGTCGTCCATATAATATTCGGTCGTATCTTCGTCTTCTTCGATCATTTCCCTGACATAATCTCTAAGCTCATTTGCCTCACCGTTCACCACAAGGGTTACATGCCCGGCATTGAGCCTGTCGTGACAGCGGTCGAAATTACTCTTATAATCCATGGCCAATATCAGCCACAGGTTCAGCATAGCAGACGCCGCCAAGAGCAGCACAAGGATCGCCGCCGTCTGCGCCTTCGACCTGCGAAGATTGGCACGCACGATCAACAAACTTCTTCTCATGCTACCACCCCATTTCCGCAAGGAACGCCGACAGCTCTTCATGCCGCTTCCCGTCCCCGTGCACATATCTGCCCAGATTGCATTCTCCTAAGATCACTCCGTCCTTCAGATACAAGATACGGTTGCCGCGGCGCGCCGAACGCATATCGTGAGTCACCATGACCACACTCTGTCCCTGTTCGTTAAACCCGGTAAGCGTATCAAGAACGTCAAGCCCCGTCTTAGAATTAAGCGCGCCCGTAGGCTCGTCGGCAAATAAGATCTGGGGAGAATTAATCAGCGCCCGGACGATTCCGACCCGCTGCGCTTCCCCGCCAGAGATCTGCGCGGGGAATTTCCTCTGAGTCTCCGGGGAGATACCTACCGCCTCGAACAGCTCTTTCGCACGCCCGGTCAGCGCCTCCTTATCCTTGCTCACAAGCAGCCCCGCCGCCAGCACATTGTCCATAATACTCATCCCGTCGATCAGATAGATCTGCTGGAACACAAAGCCGCAATGCCTGCGCCTGAACACCGCAAGCCCATCCTGACTCAGATCCGATATGACCTCGTCTCCGAATGTGATCGTGCCAAGCGTCGGCGTATCCATCCCCGAGAGGGCATACAAAAGCGTTGATTTCCCCGCGCCGCTCGCCCCCATGATCACGGTAAAATCCCCCCTGTAAAGTTCAAGATCAATGTTCCGAAGAACATGCTGCATAGCCCCGCCGCTGGAGAATGATTTGCTCAGGCTGTCAGTCTTCAATAATATATCCTTCATACCGTAAAGCCTCCCTTCTAACACCTCCTATCTTACCCTTCTAATCCTTAAATGCCTTTAGGCAATCCTTAAATATTCCTTAAATCCTCCCGCTAAGCCTGATCCTCACCGTTACCCGCAGCCCCCGCCGTCCATTCTCCACAGTAAGCCCTCCCCGCATCTCCTTCATAAAATAATCCGACAGGTAGAGTCCAAGCCCCGCTCCTTCTTTGTGCTTTGCATTGCTGCCGCGCCGGAACTTCTCTTTCAGCAGCGGCAGTTCATCACTGACGGCACCGCCTCCGTAATCTTCGATACCGACAGCGAGATATCCCTCTTCCTTCGTCACGGATACCTCGATCTCAGTATCCGCATATTTATAAGAATTCATAAAAATATTGTCGAACACCTGCTGCAGGCGAAGCCCGTCTGCATACAGCAGACAATCTGGAATATCTGAAAATATTCCTCTATTCAGATAGTCCGCTCCCTTAAGTATCTTCTCTATCTCTCTGCTCTCCATATCCGCAGGAGTTACCGCAAGCTTCTGAAGTTCTTCTAATGTCGCCGTAAACAGATTGGTGACAAGCGAATTGATCTGGTCTGCCTTGGAAATGATCTGCACATAATTCCCCCTGTCCTTTTCATTTCCTGTAAGCGCCATTCCCACTTCTGAAACTGCCTTGATACTCGCGACAGGCGTCTTGATATCGTGAGAAAGCTTCGCCACAAGCTCCTTCTTGCTCTCGTTGGCTTTCGCCTCGGCAAGCCGCGCCTTCTTAAGCTCAGAACGCATTAGATCGAAGCTCTCCGTAAATGCACCAAAGAGATTCTCCCTATCCATCTCCAGCGGAATATCCAGATTCCCTCCGGCGACCCGCTCGGCAAATCCCTCAAGCTTCCGAAAAGGTCTGATGATCCGGCGGTTCAGATAAGCCATGTATCCGGCGCAGGCCGCACACTGCAAGAGGATGGCAGCCGCCATGATAGCGGCTGCCGTCTGCTTCTGCTCCTTAAGTATCCGTACACTGTCATTATAAATGATGATCTTTCCAACTATTCCTCCCTGCACTTCAAGATCCAAAATCGTATCCCCGTGAGCAGCAGCCGAATTCACACTCTCGCTCAGGCCCCGCCTCGTGCAAAACACAAGCTTTCCGTTCTTATCAAGGACTGTATAATCAAGTTCTGTCTTGTTGATGTGTGTCTCCATCCTGTCCCAGTCTTCCTGTACAGAATGCACCGCTTCATTCATCTTCACAGCATCCCGCAGAAAATCTGAATCATCTGACACGAAGGCGGCAAGAGCAGCAATCTCTGCCGCAAAGATAACCAACATACTGATCAGAAATATCTGCTTCTTCATTGTCCTCCTCCGTGGAACCTGTATCCGTCTCCCCAGACCGTGATGATATATTCCGGGTTCCCGGGCTCGCGCTCGATCGCCTCCCTGATCTTACGGATATGTACATTCAGCGTTCCGTCTCCCGTGAACCGGTCCTCCCACACCTTCTCGAATAACTCTTGCTTCGGGACCACCCTGTCCGCATTCCGAATCAAGTAAGACAACAGCTTATATTCAAGCGCCGTGAGCTTCACAGGCTTCCCGTCCACCGTCACCTGCTTCGCATAAGGATCCACCGCAAGCCTCCCATCCGAATATCCCTGCTCAGAATATCCGCCGCCTGCACTCTGCCCGTAACGCTTAAGCACCACCCTCACCTTCGCCAGAAGAACGCCGAGAGAATAGGGCTTCTGTACATAATCATCACCTCCGATATTCAGCGCAATGATCTTGTCGTCGTCACTCGTCCGCGCAGAGATGAAGATGATCGGGATCTCTGTCTTCCTGCGGAGCTCCTTACACAACTCAAACCCGCTGCCGTCGCCGAGATTAATGTCAAGTAACACCAATTCCGTCTCGTTCTCCTCGAAGAATTTCCTGCATTCCAAGGCGCTGTATACGGCTTTCGTCTTAACTCCGAACAGGTTAAAATACTCTGCCGTACTGTCGGCAAGCACTCTCTCATCATCAATGATCAGACATTCACAGTGCATCACAGCCCTCCCTCTTTCTCACACGGTATATCCGTTAACCGTTCAATGAACCAACTACATCGCCGTCGTCAAATGGGTCCCCGCACTCTGGACAGAACTTCGGCGGTTTCGCCGGATCTTCCGGCTCCCAGCCGCATTTGTCACATCGGTACTGCGGAATTCCCGCCGGCTTTGGAGCGCCGCATTCCGAACAGAACTTACCCTTATTCACCGTCCCGCAGGCAGCACAGGTCCATCCTGCTGCCTGGCTTGGCCTTGGCGCGCCGCATTCCACACAGAACTTACCGGTATTGCCTCCTGCTCCGCAGGCACAACTCCAGGATGCCGCCGCATTTCCTGTTCCCGGCGCTGCCGATCCGCCTCCTGCCGCCGCATTTCCTGTTCCCGGCGCTGCCGATCCGCCTCCTGCCATCATTGCTCCTGCTCCTTGGGCTGCCGCCTGCTGCTGTCCCATGGCATATAGACTCTGCAGGTTCGCCTGGCCTGCCTGCTGAGCCATCCCCATTCCCATGAAGCCTGACATCGCTCCGCCCTTATTGCCTGCAGCCATGCGCATAGCATCCGCCTGAGCGCCGGCAAGCGTCGCCGCCGCCATATTGGGATCACGCATCACAGCCGACTTCTGGAGCTGCTTGATCATATCCTCATCTTCCTTCGACGCCGTAACACTGTTGACTCCAAGAGAGTATACCATGATCCCCCTAAGCTCCGTCCACTTCTTCGACAGAACTTCATTTAACGCATCTGACAGCTCCATCGTATGTCCGGGCAGCGCACTGTAACGGATCCCCATCTCTGAGATCCGCGCAAACGCCGGCTGCAGCGCCGTCAGAAGCTCCGACTTCAACATAGAATCGATCTGATCCCTGGTATAGACGTAGCCTGCATTGCCGCAGACATTGGCATAGAATACCATCGGATTCACGATCCGGTAAGAATACTCTCCGTTACATCGTATGGAAATGTCTACATCCAAGCTGATATTGCGGTCAACTACCCGAAACGGCACCGGATTCGGCGTACCGTATTTGTTTCCCGGAATCTCTTTGATATTCACATAGTAGATACGCTGATCTCTCCCTGCGCCGCCTCCGAACTCAAAACGTCTCCACGCTTCCTTTGCGATCCCCTTAAGCCCTTCCACAAAAGAGCCGCCGAACACAGACGGGCTGGTCTTGGTATCATAAGTGTAGGCCCCCGGCTCCGCGCACGCGTCGATCACTTTGCCATCCTCCACAATGATCATGCACTGTCCGTTGGCCACGGCAATGTGAGAACCGTCTGTGATCACATTGTCCTCGCCCTTCCTGTTAGATGAACGGCCCGACACATGCCTTACACCCCTTGCCACTAATACGTCCGCGTCCATCGCGTCACAATAAAAATATTCCTTCCACTGGTCTGCAAGTGTCCCGCTTGCCGCATTCCATGCTGCTTTGATCAATCCCATAATCTGTCTCCTTCTTTATATTATTATTAATCCTGCGACCGTCAAACTGTCTGTAACTGACGCTCTCCTTAAAACTTCCCGCTGGTTCCAGAGCGGTCTGAACGCATCCCGCTGCCTGCGCTTCCTGAACTGCTCTCCTTCTGGCGTTTGCTCCTGCTCACCGTGTGATATAAGAACCGATCTGTCCGGTTCGACAGATGAAAACTTCCCTCCCGCATATACTCTAACGCTCCGTCCCTTCTGACCCTGGTATTCATGCTCTTCTTCCAGGTCAGTACGATGGTCAGCGATACTGTAAGCGACAGCAGGAAGGATATCCCGATAATAAGCGGAATCCTCCATCCTTCGCCATAATGACGGTCCTCTGTATAAGGCTTCCCTTCTTCATATGCCGTCAGATAATCGTCCGCCATAGATACATAACGGGTAAATGCATCGTAGAATTCACCGTCAGACAGATCGTCAAGGATCAATTCTCCCATCCGCTCTCTCCCATATGTAGTGAACGCTCCCTGCGCCTCTCCGAATCCTACCAGCCCCCAGTCACGCGCCGCCATGCTGATAGCAAGCATTACGCCGCTGTCGGCGCAGTCTGCCCCAAGTCCGTACCCGGTAAATATCTGCCGCTGCCAGTTCTTGATATCTCCTCCTCCAAAATCCGGCGTCGTGACAATATATACTCCCATACCGTGCACCTCTGACACTCTGGCGCACTCCTTTTCAAGCGCATCCTCTTCCTTTGCAGACAGAAGACCCGCATCATCCTGCACCCACCCGTCAAATTCCGGGACTGTTCCTGCCGCAGATACCTCTGCGGCGCCTATTGCCCCAAACATGCCGGGGCAGGTGACAGAAAGAACGGCTGATACAAGAAACATAATCATGAATACCAGCCCTGCCGCCGCATTTTTCTGTCTCTTCCTCTCAGCGCTCCTCCCGGCACAGATGTCTCCAACCCCAACTCCCATCTCAGTGCTCCTCCCGGCACAAGCGTCTCCATACCCAGCTCCCATTACAGCACACCCCCAAACAACAAGATTCCAAGAACGGAACACAGCGCTGTTCCGAAAGCCGTGAATCCGCACAAATATTTCCAAAAGGCTCCCTTATCCACCGGAAGCTCTCCAACCATCTTCCCCGTCTGCCCGTTGATCGCAAACTGGTACTTCTTGTCCCCGTAAACCGTCTCGAACAGCCACACCGGGAGCAGCGCATACTGGACCCGCCCGCTCTGGGATGCAAGATGCCTCCGCTTCACACTCACAGACTGATAACCCTGAACCGTGCTCCGAAGAACCTGCTCCGCACTGTTATAGAGACGCTCCTTGGCTCTGACTTCCGCCCTCTTCGCATCCACATCATATCTGTCCGTCTCATAACCCGCCAGATATTCCGAGCGGAATTCTGTCAGGTCATGGTAGTGAAACGGTTCGATCGACTCCGTCGTATCGTCGTCCATCTCTGTGCTTCCGTCCACCGGCACATGATAGAACTCCATAGTCCCCGCCCGCTGCACCAGATAGTGAGAGGTCTCCACATAATCATAATCACTGTCGCTCCACGCCCTCACGCGTGTGGCGTTAAAGCTCATATCCGCGCTCGCCTTACAGTCGAACAGCCAGTACGGAACATAATATCCCTTAAGATTCTTAAGATAACTCCTGCCGCGGAAATTCTTCGGCAGCAGATGCTTACCCTTACAGAACTTCTCTAACATCTGTCTGGCCTGGTCCCCCTGCACCCGGAACGGGATCATAACATCCGGTTCCAAATCTCCTGCAGCCGCGGCCTGGATCACTACCACATTATCACAATAAGGACAGACCGTACTTACCGTCTGCTCATCCGCCTCGATCTCGGCTCCGCAGGAAGGACAGATATACCGCCCGTCCTCCGTCTTCCTCGCGCCTTCTGTCCCTTGCCGGTACTCCCAGGTCAGATCTTCCTGCTCTCCCTTAGACTGCTCTTCCTGCTCATACTGCTGCATCGTCTCCAGATCATAGTGGTTTCCGCAGCTTTTGCAGGAAAGCTTCTGAGTCTTTGGGGAAAATTGAAGCGCCGCCCCGCAGCAGGGGCACTTATATTGTACAAAATCCATCTCAATCTCCTTTGCATTGTATTTCCTAACAACAGTATAATAGATTTAGAATAAACTTTCAATTCGTATATTAACTCGGCTGAAATCACACAACGATTGTCATAACCGTTCCAAATCACTTCGCGTCAGGATATTTCTCCAAAATATCCTTCAGATACTCTTGATATTCTCTCCTGACACATTCCGGCCCGGCAATACACAGCTTACTTCCTATCCCTGTGACCCATCCAAAAAACTGCGGGCTGACCGCCGCCAGGACGCGCACCCGGAACTGCTTCTCTTCCATGGGAACGATTATTACATCCGTACCAAATCTATCCAGGATCACCCCTATAATATCCTTGTCACACTGCAAGGTAACCTCCTCGTCATGCCCGCCGTACATAGAAAAAGTCTTTTTAGAGAATTCTACAAGGTCAAAATCCTGGAATCTCTCTTTGCCGATACGCTCCTTCCCGGTAACACACGTCTGCTGCATCTTATCCACCCTGTAATGCTTGATGCAGTCCGCCCCTTCATCATAAGCGATCAGGTAATAATTCGCGTCATCCCAGGTAAGCGACCACGGACTGACCGTATAGACGGCTCCCTTCTTCCTTGGTTTCAATTCCTTCTGCATCGTCCATTCCGCATACTGGTACTGGATCTGCCGATTCTCCATAATGGCGGTATGTATCTGGTCCACATTATAATAGATGGTCTCATTCCCCGTCTTCGGACGGTTATAGATGAAGACATTCCTCTGAAGCTTCCTGGCATCATGCTCGCCGGCAAGTCCCTCCAGCTTCCCGATCAGTTCTTCGGATTTCTTTCGGCTGATGAACTTAGACGCCTGTACCGCATCCACCAGAAGCTTAAGCTCCGGCAATTCAAAATCCCTGCTGCCGATATAGTAACCGCTGTTGGTCCCCTTCGTCTGCAGGATATCAAGCCCAAATGCTTTCAATGTCTCAACATCATTGTACACCGTCTTCCGGTCGATCGACATTCCATACACATGCAGCGCCTTATCGATATCCGCCGACGACATGGTGTGCTTCTCATCCGTTTTCTCGAGAAGTATCTTCATAATATACAATGTTCTTAGTTTTACCTGTGAAACTGCCATCTACACTCCTCCGCAATTGTAAATCTCCAAAAAAATACCTCGAGAGCAATATACTTCTCTCAAGGTAGATTATAACATATCAAATCTAAAAATCATACTCATCAGGATTCAATCCCGCCCTCATCATAATCGCTCTCCGCTCCTTTCCTCCCATCACTTCCAGTTCTTCCGCGATCAGACCTGATAATTCAAATTCTGTCTTATCTTCTCTGACTGGATCTGCCAGGAACAAGACTTCTGTCACTTTATCAAATACCCTCATATCCTCGTCATTATTATAATCATACACAAAACCTAATATCTCTCTCATTATTCTTCCTCCAAAAATTCCCGATAGTCACTCTCGTCTGCAAACAGAAGATAGCTTCCATTCACATATCCCATATAACCGTTATCTACAAAATAGCCTTTCATCATCTGCACCTCCTGTTTTCACTGAATTTGGTCTCTCTTCCTTTTGTTCTTCCTTAGTTTATCAAACCCGGTGTCCCAAAATCTCCACAGCCACAAAAAATTCAGCAAAATATCCAGAGGCTCAAAAAAGCCGCAAAGGCTGTTATACCTCTACGGCTTCAAATAACTTATCTTTTATCTCTTACGGATGCATAATGATCTTCATACACTGTTTGGACTGCATCACCGCGAACGCCTGCTCCATCTCATTTAACGGGAAATGATGGGTGATCAGCGGCTCTACCTTCACCCTGCCGTCCTCCACGAAATTCAGGCACTCTTCAAACTCCTGCCGTGTATAGCAGATCGTCCCGTATATATTGATCTCACTTCTTACTACCTTCCCGAGATCAACCTCCGGCAGCCTGTGATAGAGTCCGGTGACCGCGTAGGTTCCGCCCTTTTTCAGCATATTCATGGCCGCGGCCGGTACTCCCGGCACACCGACGCAGTCCTGCACATAATCTGCCATCCTGCCGCCGGTGATCTCGCGCACGCGTTCTACGGGATCCTCTATAGACGCATTGATCACCGCGTCCGCGCCCAGCTCGCCCGCAAGCTTCAAACGGTCACGGTCTACATCCGTGCCGATACAGATCACCTGCTTCGCCCCCCGAAGCCGGATCAACTGCACCGCATACAGCCCGATCGGTCCCGGCCCGTATACTACGCACACATCCTTAGACGTGATGGAAGAAGCTTTCACCGTCCGATATGCGGAAGCGATCGGATCCACCGACGCGCCCTGATCGTAGGTAGTGGTATCCCTCATCTTCCGGCACACCTTCGCCGGTACGCGGACATATTCCGCAAAGGCGCCGTCCACATGGATTCCCGTCTCCACAAGATTGTCGCAGAGCACCTCCTTGCCCTCGATACACATATCGCAGTCTCCGCAGCCGATAACGATACACGGGGTCACCCTGTCACCGACCTTCAAGTTACGCACCCGGGCACCGGCTTCTACCACGTCCCCGGCGAATTCATGCCCCGGGATCAACGGCCAGGGCACTTCCCTGGTGCCTGCAAGGATCGGACCGTCCGTCCCGCAGATCCCGACAGATCTAACCTTTATGATCACGTCATCTTCCCTCAGCACCGGGTACGGCACCTCCTTCACCGCGAATCCCGGCCCCGCCTGTTCTTTTACTACCGCTAACATCATATCCCTCTCTTTCATATGTTTTATCAACACGGATGATTCCGTGCCGGCATATCACTTGCCTAATGCCTGATACGCTCTCCACGTCGTCGCGAACTTACTCCAGTCCGTTAAGCATTCTTCCTCGATCCTGGCCCCAAGCGCCGCCTTATAAGGCGCTCCCTTCACTAACTCAGGCTGCGTATATGCTTCTTCGGCAATAGCTGCAAATGCCGCCGCATACTCATCCATATCATCCTTGGAATAAGTCTCCACCGGTTCCGGGGTAAACGGCTCAGGAAGCACCCTTGGATGATGGCTTGTGAAATAATCCTGAAAGCCATAGTCTACGATCCTGCGGCAGATATCGTCCGTTGTAACCCCTGTCTCTTCCGTAAGCTCCTGCCAGCTTAACCGCGCCTGTTCCATACGGAAACGCCCTTCGGCAAAAGGCATGGACAGTCCCTTGATCTTAAGAAGCTTCTTGATGAGATAATTGTTATTCAGGATCGATAGCTCTGCGATCGACTTCATACCGTCGGGCCCCAGACTCCTGATATACGCATACGCCCGGATCAGCACGGACGGCACCCCGTAAAATGCGCGGAGCTTCCCGATACTGTCCGGTCTCTGGTAATCCAGATAATATTTTGTTCCGTCAAATTCTACGGTCGGCGCCGCTACATATTGCGCCAGTTCTCTGGACACACATTGCGCCCCCGCTCCGGGGCCCTGGCATCCGTGGGGTGAGGAAAATGATTTGTGCAAGTTATAATGGCACATATCAAATCCCGCATCCCTTGCCCGCGTCAGCCCGAATACGCCGTTCAGATTAGCCTGGTCATAGACGCAGAGTCCTCCCGCTTCATGAACGATATCTACAAACTGACGGATCCGGTCGTTATAGATCCCTGTATCTTCCGGATTGGTGATCATGAGCGCCGCCGTACGTTCGGAGACGGCTGCTTTCAACGCCGCAAGATCCGGCAGGCCGTTCTCATCAGGATACAGGGTGATCACCTTATACCCCAGAGTCGCTGCCGTTCCCGGATTCGCCGGATGAGAGAGAATGGTCGTAATGATCTCGTCCCGCTTGTCTGCCTCCCCCTTCTCCTCAAAATATGCCCGGATCGTCTGCACATTTGCGAAGATCGCCTGGCTCCCTCCCGCTGGCTGCAGGCTGACCTGGTCCATACCGGAGATTGCCTTCAAATACTGCGCATCCTTATACATAACCTCCAGGATTCCCTGTACGGTGCTCTCATCCTGACAGGGATGCAATTCCTGGAACTTCTCCGCGCGCACCAGCTGCTCATGGATCTTGGGGCTGTACTTCATGGTACAGGTCCCAAGTCCGATATCGATGTTAATGTCTGTTCCGATGGTTTCCTGGGATAACCTCATATAATGACGGAGAACCTGCATCTGCGACAGCTCCGGCAGCGCAGGCGCTTTTTTTCTTAGAAGGCCCGCCGGGATCAGCTTTGACGCTTCGCCGCTTCGCTCTCTGACCTTCTCTGATGCCTGGGGCACCAGAACGCCTCTCTCTCCCGGATTCCCCATTTCCATGATAAAGGGTTCATCCCAGCGCGCCTCATGGAAATCTCTGTTCTTTTTATAATAACCCATATCGTTAACCTCCTGTAATATCACATATGCACCAGATCTCTACCGAAGGATCTGGCCAAGCGCGTCCACAAGCGCATCCATCTCACCCTGCGTTGTAAGCTCCGACACACAGTACAGAGCGCACTGACCCAGGCCGGGGAATTCTCTGCTCAGATCCTTACCGCCGAATATCCGGTGCTCCAAAAGAGCCCTGTTGATCTCGCCCGCCGTTTTCCCGGAGTCATTGAAGTCCACAAGCACCTCCTGGAAATTACTTCTTCCAAAGGGATTCGCCTTCACGCCCTTAAGCTCATTTAACCGAAGGGTCAGATAATTCAAATTCAAAAGAATGGTCTCTCCAAGCTCGTACATTCCCTGCGGTCCCATACTGGCAAGATAGACGCCTGCCGTAATACCCCAGAGCCCCGTCTCCGTACCGAAGTATTCATTAGCCTTCTCGCGGCTTCCGTGCGAACACCGGTAATTCATTGCCCTGCCGTATCCATATGCCCCCTCCTTATCCGTCCTGGCAATGCCGTACATATAAGTCGGAAATTGCTCCATATATTCAAGCTTCTGGCGGCTGGCAATGAATCCTGCCTGTCCGCCGCCGTACTGCAGATGCATACCCAACGGCTGAATATCACCGCACACGATATCCGCTCCCAGATTCATCGGACTCTCTGCGATACCAAGGGACGACACTTGGGGCTGTGCGATACAGACTGCGTCATACTGATGCGCCAGCCTTGCGATCTCCTCCGCCTGTTCCTCAAAGAATCCAAGATACGAAGGATTCTCGTAGAAGACGGCCGCAACATTTCCCTTCTCAAGCCGTTCCTTAAGCTCCTTCATATCAAGTAATCCCGTTTCAGGAACGTGCGGCACCTTCTCAATCTCTGCCACGTTCCGGCAATAAGCGTCCGCCTGGCTGAAAATGTCAGGATTCATCGTATCCGGCACAAGGATCACGGACTTCTCCTTTCCGGCCGCACTCTGGATCCTGACCGCCATACGGAAGGACGAACATACAGACTGCCCGGCATCATAGGTGGTATAGCTTACCACGTCGGCATCCAAGAGCTCTCCCATCATGCTGGCGTACTCGAAGATCGCCTGCATCTTCCCGTGGTCTGAATAGGTATCTCCGCAGTATGCCGTCAGGAATTCCCCTCTGGTGTTGATCTCATCGCAGATCGCCGGAACCTGGTGCTTATAACACCCCGCCCCCAGAAAGCTTGCATACTCCTCCGTGGAAATATTCTTATTCAATATATCCGTCACATGCTTCTTAAGCTCATATTCACTGTGTATCGGCTCCGGGAGATCAAGCCTCCCCTTATAAAGCAGATCCTTTGGGATAATACTCTCATAGATCTCCCGGACGCTTTTCACCCCAAGCTCATCTAATAACTGCTGTTTTACTTCTGGAACACTGTTTGGCATATACGGATGCACAAATGATCTCTCCATGATATCTCTTCCTCCTTTACCTCACACAAACCTTCTTAATTGACCCGGACCATGACAAAGTCTCCGTATCCGACGATGACCCGCATGTATCCTGCCAAATATTGATTTACCTCCTCATCACCGGTGTCGGCATACAATGGCCTTCCTACAAAATTCAGCATTTTGTCCGCAGACGCCGCCGCTATGATATTCTCCCTTCCTGCACGCCGGATCACCTCGGCGCTGATCTGCTGGTTTCCGCGTCCAAAGAGATAGCCCTGTCCTCCGATCACGGTGACAAGTATCTTGATCCTTGCATATTTCTCCATGATCTTAAGAATCTCTCTCTCCGTACAATCCGACGCGATCACCCGGTCTTCATACACCAGGTCGATCCCCAGAAGGGTATTCGGCAAGCCTTTCTTCCTCATAATGCTTGCCGTCGTAGAACCGCCGCCGACGATATACAATGTCTCTGGCTCCCAATTGTCAACGATATAGTCTGACAGACGGTCGATGGAATCCTGCTCGCTGTAGGCGCTCCCGCTCTTTAAGTTCTGCACCATCCGGGCTTCATCCGGTATTCTCAGATAGCCGTAGAGCCGGGACTGGACCCGCCCTCTGCGAAACTCCTCCTCATCGATATCCATCACCTCCGCCTCTTTTGTCCCGCGCACCTTCCCGCGGACATATCTTACCGCCAGTTCTCCCGCCCTTCGCGGATCCAGCGCGAAGACGCCGGAATGGATCTTACACCCCGCCGGAATCCCAAGGACTAAGACCTCAGTGCCCGCCGCGTCCATGATATCTCTCGCAGTACCGTCGCCGCCGGCAAAGAGGATGAATTCCACTCCTGCCGCAAGAAACCTTTCGACGGCGCATCTCGTATCCTGAGATGTCGTATGTCCGCCGGCAGAAGGACGCTCTTGTCCGCCGGCAGAAGAAAGCTCTTGTCCGCCGGCAGTATCCCCGCCTGCCAGCTTATAGCATAGGCCCGCCGCCTCACAGACTTCCGCCCCCATCCTGCCCGGGCAGGTATAGACCGTTATCTGCTCTTTTACTTCATTTAACAGACGCACCGCAATAAGCGCCTTCTGCCCGCTCTCCATCACCGCTCCCAATTCGAGGGCCTTTTGAACCGTATCTTCTCCGTCTGAACCTTTTAAGCCCACCTTCCCGCCGATTCCCGCTACCGGGTTCACGACCAACCCTATTCTTATCATGCCTTACTCCTTCGGATATATGATTCCATTCTTACTGTAATAGACAGGATGATCCTCTGCAGCTACTATGTACGCCAATGACGCAAATGTGTCAAAAACTCCGAGCTCGATCTCACAGATATTCGGCGGAATGTAGATCTCTATCACAGATCCTTCAAGTCCTGTTAACGCGCCTTCCCGGATTCCGATGCACCCGGTATCCCTGGCCAATATCAGGATACCGTCCGTCAGATCGACGCGCACCGTAGCTCCTGTGATATATCCGTCTTCATCCACCAGAAAACCTGAGAACTCTCTCATCCCATAATCATCCCTATCAGCTTCCTCACTGGCGTTACTGCCGTCAACTACTTCCTTAATGTCCGCACTTACATCCAAAAGCTCTTCCATCCTCTCATCCATAACCGGCAGCAATCCTTCCGCGGCAGCCGGGATCACTCCTGTCTTCTCAGCCTCCGCGATAAAAGGCAGAGGCAGCTCCTCCATTTCCAACTCTGCCGCGTGGCTCCTGTCTTCTGCAATTTCCTCTTCCCCGGCAGAAAACTCTGGACTTACAATCCCGTCCGGTATGACCGGTACATTTACAATATCCTCCTTCCAAGTATAGACCAAAATTCTCGTTCCGTCACCCAGTTTCACAGCCGTATTCTTCGTATTCCGTCCGCACTTTCTTGCGTTCGGCCTTAAGATATTCTCCCCGGCTTTATGACTGCCGATATCTCTCGACGGTTTTGCCGGAGCGTCCTTTGCATAGCTCCTGCTGTCAAAACACAGCATCCCTATCATCACCAAAACCAGCCATCCTCTCGAAGCATGCTTCCGGGACTGAGAACTCCTTTTTGAAACTGCCAATTCCATAACCATTTCCATAACTCTTCACACCTCCAAAGCCTTATGGACTTCTCACCTGTCATCAGTTCCCGCCTCCCAAAAACAACCATCCGTCTTCAATATACACGCTGGCCTATAAAATTTCAACACTTGTATCCCTTTTTACTGGATGCTTGTGAAGTTCCTCAAAATCAAGTATACTGTTGACAGCAGCTAATTCGTCAACAAGTCAGATATTAAGAATCGGGGGAAGAATGAGATGATACTAAAAAATGTGTTACTGATCGTAAAAGACATTGAAAGATCGCGCCGCTTTTATCAGGACCTCCTGGGGCTTACGGTTACGGCAGACCTTGGGAAAAAGATTCTCTTTGCAGGCGGCGTCGTCATAGAAGAAAGCTCTGTATGGGAGGACGCGCTTAGATGTACAGCCGTATACGGCAATCATGACGCGGAACTGTATTTTGAAGATTCTGATATAGACAATATCCGCAAGAAGCTTCGAAGCTTCGGTTACGAAGCCGGATATCTGAAAGCTGCCGATGAAGAGGATTCCGAGGTGATCCGCTTCTATGACCCGGACGGGCACATCATAGAAGTGAGAAGATCCAGTACATGCGCTTGATATCTGCGGCAGAAATTATACTAATACATCAGCATTAAATAACTGCTATCGGAAGCATAGACGAGTGAAGATAGCAGTTATTAATGATTCGATGTACTTCCTTTACGAGTGAAGATGACAGTTATTAATGATTCGATGTACTATCCTTCACGAACGGGAAACTGCCGTGCCAACGCAGATAACCGTCAATCCGCCGATCAGGCCAAGGATCCATCCAAGAGGATATCCGCATTCAAAGTAGGAGAGTTTAGTCTCCATATAACGGCAGATCAGCCGCAGGATCATGCTCCCTATCGTCAGCATCAGGATACCTGTGATGATACAGTAATACATCCCTTCCGCAATCAGAAGCCGCCTCTTCTGCTTTCGTGTCATCCCGATGCTCTCCATGACTTCGAATTCCTTTCTTCTCGCAAATATTCCCGTAACCATCACATTAAAATAATTCGTCAATCCAGCAAGAAGCAAAACGATGCTGATGCATCCAAGGATCCGCCTGCTGCCCCTGATCGTATCTGCCGCCTCAGAGCGAAGATCAGACTTGCTGATGCAGAAGATTCCGGCCTCTTCCACCTCCTCCTGATCGCTGCCCGTTCCAAGAACTGTTTTGTTCCTCCTGTGCCTTTGATTCTCACAGGATATAATGTCATGGATCCCTGCTTTCACCTGCGCCTCCTTCTCCTCGTCCGCATTCAGCTCCATATAGAGTGTCTTTCGCTCTGTGGGCAGCTTCTCAAATCCCTTCTCGCTGATCAGATAATAGACGGTTCCTTCCGAACCGTGCCAGGTCTGCCGTATCCGCGGGAATCCTTCCTCACGGTTATCCAGATAGCCGCTTAAGGTCAATGTCTCCGACTGCTTTCTCGTATCCTCCATAACATCCCGCTCTTCGCCGGTTGCCTGATTCCAGCGGATCCAGTCTTCTTTGGACTGCAAGGTCGTAAAATACACCGGCTCCCCCACACTTTCCACTGCCTGCTTCTCCTGCTTCGGTGTCAGCCGATGATCATGCAGGATCATCACCCCCGTTCCGTCTGCCAGGCTGTCCATATCTACCGGAAGCTCCCGCTCCTGTACATATTGACGCAGTTCAAGAAGCTCTTCATCATGCAGGATTTGAACAACATTTTCTGAGAATACCTCCATCATAGAAGCTTCCGATTCACGCGCCTTTTCCGTCTCCGCAATCCCCAATATACCAGGAGTGGTCAGCGGTTTTACTCCTTTCCCGGACATCGTTGATAACATATAGGCCCCTTCCATCACATAGGACTTCTTGCAGTCTACTCCGTCAAGACTTAAAAGTCTCTCTCTTGCCTCCCGGGAAATGGGGGAGAACTCATCATACCGATTCCCATATAACAAGACGAGGTTATCCCCTTCCGTCTCCAGGGGATCTTCTCCCGCGTCTCTCGTCTCATATTCATTCCCATAGCCTTCTTCCTGTCCCCAATCACTGAACTCTCCCGCGATCAGGAAATCCGGCCGGCTCTCAATCACATGGCTGTAATCGCTGCCCTTTGTAATGACGATCGTCCCAAGAAAAGCTTCCAAACCAAGGAACAGGGAAAAAACAGTCAGTAAAAACCGGCCCTTATTTCTGCTTATATTCTGCCACGCCATATACCATAATTCTCTGCCGGCGCTTCTCTTCCGATAGACTGGCTTCCCAAACCTGCCACCTTCTGTTCCCGGCACCGTTTTTACTCTTTTGAACCGTCTGTTTTCATTTATCGGCACATAATTCATACTTTCCACGCAGGATACATTTACCACACGGCAGATCACGCCTGCCGCCGCTAAAAGGGTGAGAAGCACCGCGAATCCAACTGCCGCCGCCAGGATTCCCGGCCGGAAGATCCGAAGACCTTCCGCTCCCCCGTAATTGCTCAAATACTGTCCCCCTAACATCTCAGGAATCAAAACCAGCAGGATGAACGCCGACAATACCGCCCCCGATAACACGCCCGGAACCAGAAGCCTTAGGATCTGCCCCAAATAGATCCTGCGAAGCTGCCTTTTCGTTGTGCCGATCGTGTTGAGAAGCCCCATCTGCCGCACATCTTTTGCCATAGAGATCTGCATCACGTTATGGATCAGGAAGAACATACCGCTTAAGATGATAAGCGCGCCGAGTATTGCCATCTCATAGCTTCCAGTCATCCGGTTCACCGCATCCCCGGCAAAGGTGTTACAGGCAGTGACCCTAAGATCTGACCCCTTCCCTACAGCATCCTGATAAAGCCGCTCTTCCGTCTCCCGCCAATCCATGCTGTCAGACTGGCAGATCAGAATGTCCGATTCATTCCCGATATCATAACCCCAGGCCTTATATTTTGCTTCCGAGATATATCCGATTCCCCGATCCGCTGATGAGTCTGCATAATCCGTATACCATCCGCTTAAGATGAATTCCTCCTGCTCCTTTCGAAACAACCCGATACTGACCGTAAGGCCGACTTTCATTCCTTCTATGGGCCCGTCGATTCCTAATTCTTCCATTGCCCGCACAGGAAGCATGATCTCCTGCTCTTCTGCCGGGTAATGTCCGCGGATATCCGTATATGCAGGACTTACGATCTGTTCCCATGCGGGCCCGTCCAGCACTTGAATGGTGCAGACCTCTTTTTCCGCTTCCAGCGGCTTTTTGCCGGTCTCCCAGGCAGAAGCCCATCCGACTGCCGCTCTTCTCCCCGCCCGCTTTACATATCCAAGGGAGCGCACCTTCTGATAGACAGAAGTTCCTGCGCCGCTGATACTTGCGGACGCCGTTGTTCCCGCCGCCCTTGCCGCCTTCAAATACTCCGCCTGCACCTTGCCCACCGCGATCCCAAACACCAGCGTCAGCGTGATAATGCACAGACCGACCGCACCCATAAGGATTCTGTTTCTTCCCCTGTTACAGCGTTCGTACTCTTTTAACAGCATACGGAGCACAGACCGATTGTTATTCGGGATAAATTGAATTCCGTTCATCATCTATCCCTCCCTCGTATCAGCGGCATGTTGCCGGAAATGCTCTCTTCCTCCGCCATTTTTCCCTCATGGCCGCAGAGCCTTCCATCCTCTATCCGCACCACACGGTCCGCCATCTGAGCAACCTCTTCCTGATGTGTCACCACGATCACCGTCTGATGGAATCTCTCTGCGCAAGAACGCATAAGCCCCACAACCTCCATGCTGGTAACCGAATCCAGGCTCCCGGTAGGTTCATCGGCAAGAAGGATCGCAGGCTTGGTCATAAGCGCCCGGGCGATCGCCGCCCTCTGCTGCTGACCGCCGGATAACATCCGCGGCAGGCGGTCTAACTGCTCCCTGATACTAAGAAGCGCCGTCACCTCGTCAAAGAACGCATCATCTATCCCGGCGCCGTCCAGACGAAGGGGAAGTACGATATTCTCATACACACTGAGCACCGGCACCAGATTATACTGCTGGAATACAAAGCCGATATTCCGCCTGCGGAACACCGTCCGCTCTTCGGCCTCCATATCCCTCAGGCTGTTCCCGCGGATCCAGATACCTCCCTCTGTCGGTACGTCCAACCCTCCGATCATATTCAGAAGCGTCGTCTTCCCGCTCCCTGAAGTCCCAACGATCGCCACAAATTCTCCGGCTTCAGCAAAAAATGTCACGCCGTCCAACGCGCGGACTTCATAAGTGTCCGTGATATAGTATTTCTTCAGCCCAACAGCTTTTACGATCTCCATAGATTATCCTCCTGTCTAATACTTGTACCAATTATTGTACAGGATAAATCTAACAAACTTCTAACAATCTCTCCCTTAAAACAGATTCCCAACCGGCAGATCAATCTCCATCATGATCCCTTCCCGCATCCTTCTCACCGCTATGAATCCTCCGTGAAGGTTCACGATCTCCCTTGCCAGATACAGACCGATCCCGAACCCTTCCTGGTCCGTGACGCGTTTTCCCCGATAGAAACGCTGAAAAAGAGCGTTCTCTTCTCCCGGTTCAATACCGATTCCAAAATCTCTTACCTGGATTTTCAGAAACATCTCATTGACTGACACCGTCACTTCCACTCTGCCGTCCGGCAAAGAATACTTCACCGCATTGTCAAGAAGATTATAGACCGCCTCGCCAAGCCAGTTCGGGTCGTGCAGGCAGGCCGCTGCGCCTGGCAGCGTTACCTCGAAGGCGATCCCCTTCTCCTCCGCCTGGCTGTGTATCTGTCCAAGCGCATTCCGAACGGTCCTTAATATGTCCGCGTCTTCCTTCCTGATCTGTATGATATGATGCTCAAGCCTTGACATCTTAATGAAGTTCTCCGCAAGGAAATGCAGCTTCTTAGCGCTTCTCTTCATCGCATCCGCATATTCTGCCGCCGTCTCCTCTGACAGCTCTTCTTCTGTCAGCCCGTCTAACATAAGTCCAAGATACGTCTCTACATTCGCAAGCGGCGTCCGCATCTGATGGGCGATTTCCGAGATCAGCCTCTTGATCTCGTCCCGGCTTCTCTCTGCCTCATCTGTTCTGCCCTGCATCGATTCCTGCACCCGCACCAGCCGATTCTCGATCTTCGCATACAACGTCTCTTCTCCTGATGATGACGCCTCGATCCTCTGCCCGTTTAAGATCTTCTCCGTCAGCCCGGCAATCTCTTCTAATTCCCGTTCCCGGCATCTTCTCTGCCGGACATATACGGCAGACGCACCTGCCACTAATCCCGCCAGAGCCGCCACAGCTTCCATATACATGCTATTAATCCCCTATCCGGTATCCAAGCCCGAACACATTCTTAATATAGTCCGGCTGTCTCGCATCCGGTTCAATCTTTTTCCGCAGACGGCCAACCGTGACACTGACCGTATTATCCACCACAAACTGACCGGAAATTCCCCAGATCCGCTCCAGAATATTTTCTTTCGTGAGCACCTGTCCCTGGTTCCGCATCAGATATTCCAATAACTGATATTCTTTTGCCGTAAGCCTGATCTCCTGCCCCTTCATGAAAACTTGCTTTTTTGCCGGATACAGACTCAGCTCCCGAAAAGTAAGCGGGCTGGCTTCACCGTTTCGCTTTAATACCGCTTCGATCCGCTTCAACAACACCTTCATGGAAAATGGTTTTACCACGTAGTCGTCCGCGCCGATATCGAATGCCGACAGCATATCCCGCTCCTCATCCCTGGCAGTAAGGAAGATCGCCGGAGTCTTCTGTCTTCCCCGAAGCTCCTGATACAGACTGATCCCGTCCCCGTCAGGAAGACCGATATCCACAAGAAGCAGCTCCTCTCCCTTCCCCAGCATCGATAACGCCTCCTTCTTCGTGTGCGCGGTCATAGTCTCATAGCCTGCTTTTTCCAGCGTCAGTTTCAGCGCCTGATTCAGCAATCTGTCATCCTCAATAATCCCTATCATCTTATTTCCTTTTTGGCTTCGGCAGCTCCTTATACATCCCATTCAACACCTTTGTCATAAGCTCTGTATTCTCTACATCTTCAACTGCCACCATCAACGTTCTGGAACCTTCATAAGGATAAGCCCTCTTAGCATCAGGCATCAGCCGAAGCACCGTCTCTGTCGGTTTTAACAGCAGACTCATCTTTCTTGTAGTCACCTTACCGGCTTTTTGCAGATTTTCTACAATATAATCATGAAATTCCTTCGATGTAGCCATATATCATACCGCCTTTCAAGAACTGTACTCTTTTTGTACTATCCATCATAGCAGAAATAAGCTGTCTTATCAATCAGAACAAAGCATGCAAAAGGGGAAGCCCGAAAGCTTCCCCGATTCATCCGCCGCTGATCAGATTTCCTTTAACTCATACTGTCTGCTCCCAAGACCGATCTTCTCAGCCTGGTCAAGGGTAGCCTTCCACTCGATATTTGGATTAGAATCCTTAAAATGGTCGTGATGACAATGCCATCCCTCTTCGGCCAGATGCTCGCCAAGCTGACTGTTCTCAATCGGCTTAGCGCGCAGGCAGGCGTCTGCACATGCCTGATCCAGCGCAACCGGATCGAAGCTTGCGAACATTCCGATATCCGGCAGGATCGCCGCGTCATTCTCTCCGTGGCAGTCACAGTTCGGGCTTATATCCTGCACCAGCGAAATGTGAAAACACGGGCGGCCATGACAGACTGCCTGCGCATACTCCGCCATCTTACGGTCGAGCAATTCATTGGCGCTGCTGTTCGGATTATCGATCGCATCAAAGCTGCATGCGCCGATACAGCGGCCGCAGCCCTTGCACTTATCATAATCGATCACAGCCTTCCTATCCACATATGTAATCGCGTCGCTTCCGCATTCCTTCGCACAGCGGCCGCAGCCGCGGCAGAGCTCTTCACTTACGGCAGGCTTCCCGTCGGCATGCTGCTTCATCTTGCCGGCGCGGCTGCCGCAGCCCATTCCGATGTTCTTGATCGCACCGCCGAATCCGGTCGCCTCATGCCCTTTGAAATGGCTTAAGCTGATGAAGATATCCGCATCCATGACTGCTCTTCCGATCAGGGCAGTCTTACAGTATTCTCCGTTCTCCACCGGAACCTCTACCTCGTCGGTTCCCCTAAGTCCGTCTCCAATAATGATCTGGCATCCCGTAGTCACCGTGTTGAATCCGTTGAGATTCGCACAGTCCAGATGTTCAAGAGCATTCTTCCTGCTTCCCGGATAAAGGGTGTTGCAGTCTGTCAGGAATGGAAGACCTTTCTGCTCCTTGCACAGATCAGCCACAACCTTCGCGTAATTCGGCCTTAAGAATGCCATGTTGCCGAGTTCTCCGAAATGCATCTTGATCGCTACGAACTTCCCTTCCATATCGATATCCTTGATACCTGCCGCGATACACAGCTTTCTCAGCTTTTCAAGCCGGCTCGTCCCTACCGGGCATCTGAAATCAGTAAAATATACCGTTGATTTCTCCATTATTCCCTCCTGATTTTCATAAATATATTATGTTGTTTCCTCTATGAAATCATATTATCAGCTTGAAGTCAAGACATTCTTAAAATCGCTGTTTTCCCCGCTGTTTACCGTGTAATCTCGCTGATGATATTTTCCCTTACCAGTTTCCTTGCGGGAAACATGACCGCCGCAACCGCTATCACCATATTCAGGATCATGATGCCGAATAAGACCCGATTGGGAACCCCTGTCTGAACATGTAAAAACTGCAGTATATGTGCCATATAGTAATCCATCACCCTTCGGAGAATCCAATTGTAAATGTAATAGATCACCGCATCCGCAAGCAGTCCGTATAAGATACCGGTCTGTAAGATCATCTTGTAAAAACCAATGTCCGTAATACCCATAGCCCTGATGATCCCATACTCTCTCCTCCTCGCAAGAATCGTATGGTTCATGCTGTTCACGATATGGAATAAACTAATGACCAGCAGAATGACTGCGATACCGGAAAAAAATATCTGCTGCTGTCTTAAATAGTTCTTCTGTGTCCTGATCGCAGCACTGTAATCCACCAATACCGCCTTGGGAACATCACGGATGATCTGCAATATCTGGCCGCTCACCTTCCCGGCTTCTGCATCTTCTGCCGGCGAGGCATTGATAAAGCTATAATCGGTGATTCCAAAATTCTCCTCCATCTGCTCATTCGTCATGATCAGGCCCGGCATCACGCTGTCCTTATAGAATCCCTCCTGCAGAAATCCCTGCTCCCGCGCCAGCGGACGGCTTACAATAGCTGCAATCTCAAATTCTTTCTCTATATAGTTCTCTTCACCGCTTTGGAACTTCAGCAGCTCATCCGCATAACCGTCCATTTTAGGTACGCGCAGACTGATCGTATCTCCAGGCTTCTTGCCGTAAAAATAATAATTCCCCTGTCCGTCCATGTTGGCAACCGCAATGATCTTATTGCCCTCCTTAAGCGCCGCCGGGTCAATATCCCCCTCCAGGATGAATTCATTAAGCTGTTCGATCAATCCGTCTTCATAACCATATACATCATATTTGATCCTATACGTGCCGTCCTCCTGCCGCAGGCAGATCCCCCCGTACCGCCGGACAAAATAATGATCCGCATTCTGATAATCAAAAAAGGAATCCCACTCTTCTAACGACTCGACACGAGTCACTTCCCCGAAAGTAAATTTCGTCGGATAGACATTCTTTGTTTCCGGCATATTTTTGATCTTATCCCCTGCCGCTTGCGGGATCGTATCTTTAAGCGAATTGGATTTTAGGGAAATGCGGTATTCGCTGCCAAGACCGTCGTCTGATTTTAACGAAAGCTCTGCATGGACCTTCAGATTCTCTACCATATAAACCGTACATAAGAAGATGCTGCCGCCCATCGATAAGGATAACAGAATCCCGATCACTTTCCTTTTGTTCGCAAACATGAATTTTCGGACAACCACTCCCGCCATATTCACATGATGCAGGGCATATATTTTTCTCTTTGCCGTAAATGAAGTGTCTCCGCCCATAACCTCTTTTAAGGTCTGCTTCCCAAGCGAACGGACAACAAGAAACGCGACAGCAGCCAACGCGGCCAGCAGGAATACAAAACCGAATATCATAGCGTCCCACGCCAGATAGAATTGCAGGGTATTCGTTCCTTCTGCCAGCGTTTGGTCCGCAGCCGACAAGCCGTTTCCCGTTACTCCTGCGCCCTTCCCGCCGAATACCCCGCCGAAGCTGCGGTATACCAGGCTTAAGAAGCCATTTCCCAATAAACACCCCAGCGGATATCCAACGATAAACAGCATCCAAAGTTCCAGAAGCAATGTTATGCCGATCTGCTTCCCGCTGATTCCTAAGGTCTGCAAGATCCCGTACTCGGACGTTCTCTTTGCCACAGAGATATTGAAGACACTGTACACGGCGAATATGCTGAACAGGCATAGAAGGACCAGCATTCCGTTATAAGCCAGATTGTAGTCGCTCTGTAACTTCAGGACAATGTAGGTGAAGTTGCCTTCTTCATCGGTCAGGCCAAACTTCACGATATCATAGATACTGCCCGGCTCCTCGCCTGCAAGATACTTTGTCACTTCATCATTTCCCTCAACCGCGTCAGAAGATATCCGGTGCTTCCTTAGGAAAGAGTCCAACTGTCTGTACAGCTTCTCCTCTTCATCGAACCCGAGATATAGAAACGTCTGACTTATCCGTCCCGCAAAAGAATCGCTTACGAAGACCTCCATCTCGCCCGCACTTGCCGCCCATTCGCTTTTTAACACTCCTGTCACAATGTAATCCCGCGCTCCGATATGAACAGAGTCCCCAAGATTACCGGAAAATCCAAGGTTGCTTAATACGAATCCGTCCGCCGCGATCTCATCCTCTCTTCTGGGATACGTCCCCTCTAAGAGATCTCTGTGCGCCATCCGGCGGTAGGTCTCATCGGTACGGATAAAATAAATCAAAAATTCCTCTTCAGCCACATCCCGGATCTCCATCTTCCCGCACCGCTTCAGATGATATCCTTCACCCTTTTCCCCGCTTTGGATCTTCTGAAACTGCTCCTTATCGGTCTCTGCACAGTAATGCCAGTCTCCGTATATGGTCTTACTGTTGAGAAGGTCGCTCTTCTGACTGCTGTAGATAAGCGAACTGATTCCGGCAAGCAGCGACGCTGTCAATAGGATGCCCGCGAAGATCGCCGCAGTCTGGCTCTTATAATACCGCATATATTTCCATGCCAGCTTTAACATGCGTCATCACCGCCTTTTGCCGGGAATCTTCTCTTCCCCGTGACGATACGCCCGTCCTCAATGCGGATCACCCTGTCGCAAGTCTGCGCGATCGCTTCATTGTGGGTCACCATAAGAATCGTCTGCTTATACTTTCTGCTGCTTGCCTTCAGCAATCCCATCACCTCAATGGTTGTGGCCGAATCAAGATTGCCCGTCGGTTCGTCGCAAAGCAACATATGAGGCTTGTTCACAAGCGCCCTTGCGATCGCTACCCGCTGCTGCTGCCCTCCTGACAACTCATTGGGATATTTCCCGCGCTTCTCCCAGATACCAAGCTCCCGCAGCAATTCCTCGATATATTCCCGGTTGATATGCTTCCCCCTGTCAAATGTCACCGGAAGCGCCACGTTATCATATACGTTCAGCACCGGCATCAGACTGTAATTCTGAAACACAAAACCGATATTCCTTCTGCGGAATATGGTAAGCTCCTTCCTCGAAAGTGAACCGATCTCTCTGTTTTTAACGAAGATCTCCCCTTTCGTCGGATTGTCTAGGCCGCCGATCAGATTGAGCAGCGTAGACTTGCCTGAACCGGACGTTCCTACAATGGCAGCAAATTCACCTTCCTCCACCTGAAGGCTGATATCCTTCAGCGCATTTACCTGATTCTCCCTTTCTCCGTATATTTTTTCAACATTCTGCAGCTCTAATATACTCATCCGTTATCACTCCTTTTCTGATACGTTTGTCTATCAGTATAACTGCCGTATCTTGCAATTTCTTTACAAACGGATGGTCAGTTCTTACAGTTTTGTAAGAACACAGAAAAGCAGCTCCCTTCCCCATACTCAGAATCTACCGTCATGTATCCCTTCTCCTTTTCCAAGATCAGATTGGCCAGATAGAGACCAATGCCGGAACCTTCCGCATCTTGTACTTCCGGGCTTCTGTAAAACCGTTTAAATATATCCGTCAGCTCTTCCCGGCGGATTCCTCTCCCGTTATCTGCGATCATAACTTCTGTATATAATTCATAGGAACGGACACGGATGGAAACCGCACCGCCTTTTGCCGTATATTTGACCGCATTTTCCAACAGATTGACAAATACTTCCGCCGTCCACTTCCGGTTGTGATACAGCTTCATATCCTCAAACGGTTCCAGGATAAAATCGATCTTCTTGCTCTCCATCTTTTCATAGACCGTATCAACCGCATCCAGGATCGTCTGCCTGATCTGCGTATCTCTGACTTCAAAACCGTCAATATTCTGTTCCAGTTTTACCATCTTAGACAGAGATTCCACGATCCAGTTCAACCTCTCCACCTGTCTGTGCATCTTACCGGCGAATTCTTCCCTCTGCCCTGGTTCGATCTTTCCTCTTCCCAATATATCCGCATAAAGCGAAAGATTGGCAAGGGGCGTTTTCAGCTGGTGGGACATATCGGACACCAGGCTTTTTACCTGTTCTTTTTCCTTCTCGGCGCTCTTGGCGTGATTGTCAAGCACCCTTTGTATCTGGCTGATCTTACTGACAAGGGCGGAATATTCCCCCTCCTTTACATCAGAGTCATAGACCGTCTCCCTGCTTAATACACTGTCCAGCAGACGGTCGATCATACGGTAGGTCTTTCTCTTTTGGCAGATGCAGCAGCCCGCCGACAGGCACAAAAGTACCGCCAAAATTTTCGTGATCCACATGCTTCTATTCCTTATCCTATTCTTTATCCTATTCTTTCCAGATATATCCGATCCCGTGTACGGTTTTGATCCGTACCGGACTTGACGCATCATCTTCTATCTTGGTCCGAAGCCTGCTGATATTGACCGACACCGTATTGTTATCCACGTATTTGCCGTCGCTGTCCCAGATCTTGTCTAAGATCTGTTCCTTAGAAAGAATATGGTTCTTATTCTCGATCAGATACAGAAGCAGGCGGTATTCTAATTTGCTGAGCTTAACTTCCTCTCCGTGCCTGTATACTTTGCACATATCCTGATCGATAGTGACAGAACCGGAGACGATCTTCATCGTCTCTGATTTGTCTTGAAGGATCCGCTTCATTCTCGCCTTCAGCACGCCGAGAGAAAACGGCTTCGATACATAGTCATTGACTCCCAGCTCCAACGCCTTAATCTCATCCATCTCCGTATCGCGGGCAGTCAGCATGATCATCGGTATATTGCTGTAGCTGCGAACCTCTCTGCATAATTCAAAGCCTGTTCCGTCCGGCAGATTGCAGTCAAGAAGCACGATATCATAACAGCCCTTCGCGATCTCTCTTGCTCCTTCCCTTTTCGTCCCGGCTTCCGCGACGTCATATCCGTCACCGGAAAAAGAGAAGGATAGCCCTTCTCTTAAGTCGCTGTCATCTTCTATTATCAGTATTTTACATTTATCCATTCCTCAATTCCTTCTTAACCGCAGCCGTTCATATTTTTACGGCACTGTGAAACAGCTTCTAAAAGTTCACAGTCTCCGTTCTTCTCTAATAACATCTGAAAAACCCCCATCCATTCTCTGCACTGATAATGGATAGAATGCTTTTCATCGTACTCTCGAAATGTCTTAATACATTGTTTTCAACATTGAACTTCTGGCATAATCGTCAATATCTGGATTCTTCACGGACTCTTTCAGCAATTCCATATCTCCGTAATATGTATTATAAAGAATCCGTGATATCTTCGATCGCTTTTTGTACTAAATCCTTCATTCATCTTCTCCTTCTATAATTTTCTTAGACCTATCATAACAGAGACAGCGCAGTATATCAATTTGATTTTGCCCTATATGTATAAGTAAAAAGGCGGCAGGGAGAAATCTCTTCCGTAAATTTTTTAAAAAGGTCTTGTATGTGACGCAGCGTAATAATGTATAATACATGACAGGAGGCAGATCATTATGGCAAAACACAGAGCAATACCGCATGGGTTTATGACAGTCGGAGAGGCTGCTAAGAAGCTGGGAGTTACTGTCCGTACATTGCAATACTATGACAAAGAAGGCTTGTTATCCCCTTCAGCAGCAAGCGAAGGCGGACGCAGGCTTTATACAGATAAAGACTTAGTAATGCTTCATCAAATTATATCTTTGAAATCACTGGGTTTTTCTTTGGATGATATTAAGCATCGCTTAATTTCTCTGGAAACACCGGCGGATGTGGCAACCGCCCTTACCGAACAGGCAGACAGCATACGGGAGAAGATCGAACAGCTAACCGCTTCCTTGACAGCGATAGAACAGTTAAAAGAAGAAGTGCTGCAAATGCAGACAGTCAACTTTAAAAAGTATGCAGATATCATTGTCAATCTGCAAATGAAGAATGAATATTATTTTCTTATCAAAAAATTTGACGATGATATGCTTGACCATATACGCAGACAGTTTGATCAAGATAACGGCTCTGATTTTATAGATAGATTTAACCGTTTGAGCGATGAGATTATAGAGCTCCAAAAGGCAGGCGTATCCCCTGCAAGTGAGAAATGCCAACGAATTGTAGAAGAGTATTGGGGATTGATCATGGAATTTACGAACGGTGATATGAGTATGCTTCCGAGCTTGATGGAGATCGGCAATATTGATACCGCTGCAAATGCCTGGGAAGAAAGACAAAAAATCGTAAACGGCTATTTAGAGCCGGCTTTGCAAGTCTACTTTTCAAGACTTGGAGAAAATCCGTTTGAGGGGGTGGAAGGATGAATCGTGCAATACAAGTTCGTGGATTAAAGAAAAGCTATGACAGCAACATTGTTCTTGGCGGACTTGATCTTGACATTGAAAAGGGAGAAGCTTTCGCTCTGCTCGGTGCAAATGGTGCAGGGAAATCGACAGCCCTTGAATGTATTGAGGGCTTGAGAAAATATGACAGCGGTACGATTACGGTAAACGGAAAAATGGGTATCCAGCTGCAATCGTCCTCTTTACCTGCCCATATCAAACCGATGGAGGCTGTAAGATTATTTTCAAAATGGAACAGGGCAAAGATCGATTGCACTATGCTTAACGCTCTTGGCATGAAAGAAATCGAGAAGAAGCAGTACATCCAACTATCCACAGGACAAAAAAGGCGGTTACATCTTGCTCTAGCACTGATCGGTGATCCAGATATCATTTTTCTCGATGAGCCGACTGCAGGACTTGATACCCTTGGCAGGGTTTCACTTCACGAGCTGATCCGCAAACTCAAATCACAAGGAAAAACAATTGTTTTGGCAAGCCATGATATGGCAGAAGTGGAAAGCTTATGCGACCGCATTGCAATCTTGAATGACGGGAATATTGGCTTTTGCGGCACAGCAGCAGAGCTGACTGATAAGATCGGGAAGAAGTATTTTATCCATATCAAAACGCAGCAAGGAAACAGCTCTTTTGAAACAGATAATATTGAAGATACTTTGATATCCCTGCTTCATGATTTGAAGCAAAAAGGAATTCATATATTGGATATTAAAGTCGACCGCGGTACGCTTGAACAACATTTTATCGAAATGGCAAGGAGGGAAACAGAATGAACGGTTTCTTATATGGCGTTGTTTTACAGTGGAAATTGGATATACGAAGCAAGTCCCTCTTAGTTACCTGCTATATCGTTCCGCTTATTTTCTTTCTTCTTATGGGCGGTATTTTTACTTCCGTTATGCCTGACATGGGAAGTACGCTAATACAATCCATGATCGTAATGAGCGTTTCAATGGGCGCTTTTATCGGATTGCCGCCGTCGTTGATCGAAACTTACGGAAGCGATATAAAAAAGGTCTATAAAGCAAACGGAGTACCTATCTGTTTAGGACTTGTGACAATGTTCCTTTCGGCATTTGTTCATTTGATGATTACCTGTATTGTGATCGTGCTGCTTGCCCCTATTCTATTTGAAGCAGCTTTGCCGGCACAACTTCCGTTCTTCTTTCTTGCACTTGCTATATACACGATCGTGTCGTTAAGCATTGGAAGTATTTTAGGGTTGACGGTAAAAAATCAAGCGAAACTGGCGACGATAGCACAATTAATTTTTTTGCCCTCGATCATGCTTTCGGGGATTATGTTCCCTGTCGGCTTGCTGCCAGACTTTCTTGAAGCCATAGGGCGTATTTTTCCTGCTTCTTGGGGATACCGATCGATGTTGGATCATGGATTTTGCTTTGAAAATCTATGGTATCTGATTGTTATCTTTTTTGCAGCGGTAATTGTATGCGGAATAATTTTGAAAAAACAAAAAGCAAAATAAACACAATGGCTAAGTGATCTTGGCAGATTTTAATTCATCGATAAGTCCCTGCATACGTTCCGTCACCAGTTCATCCTTCTTCATGGAAATCAGTTCATCTCTTGTGACCCACTTGTAAGCTGAGGTCTCTCCTTCCTGGAGAACTACAGCGTCTTTAGCACAATTCGTCACACAAAGAAATTCAACATAAATGGTACAATTATGCTCGTTGACAACTCGGCCAACCTCCGCCAAATCATCTGATTCAATTCCTGTTTCTTCTTGCAGCTCCCTGACGGCGCACGCGCAAGGGCCCTCTCCCTGTATGGCGGAACCGCCGGCCGTTGCTTCCCACATTCCGCCATGATGCTTTCTGCTGTCACGCTGCATCAAAAGATAGTCGCCGTCCGTGTGCCTGACGATGATGTCGCTCACAAGGTGGTATATCCCTTCCGGGATTGGCTCCCCGCGGATCAGGCTCATTCCCTCGAGCTTTTCAAAATGTTTATTATATGCATCCCAAATTTCCATATTTACCTCCCTTTGCCACTTTTATATTGTATTGGATCCTTCTATTCAAGTCAATGATATCAAAGCATACACATCTAACTTGTGAAAATGTTCAATTCCCGTACGTTTTGTGTTATAATGTTTTGTGTAAATCTGCAGAGAGCACGGAGGAAAATATAAATGGTTTTAATGGTTGATACAACAGCCAAACATATAGGAAAAGCAATCTCAGAGGAATTGCTTCGAAGCGGCAAAAATGCAGCCAAGTTTGAGTTGATCGACACCGCCGGGATGCACATTTCACACTGTGCCGGGTGTAACTACTGTTGGCTGAAAACGCCGGGAGTATGCGCTATTCAGGATGATTATGAACCGATCCTGAGAAAAATAAACGAGGCTGACCAAGTTTGGCTGATCTCGGATACACACTTTGGATTTGTTTCCTGGCAGACCAAAAACATTATAGACAGGATTATGCCGCTTATCACCATGTATCTGAAATTTAAAGATGGACAGATGCGCCATGTAATGCGCTATAACCATCAGCCCGATATTGGGATCATCTACACCGGGGACGGCGACCAGGCTTATCTCGAACGATGGTGCCAGCGTACTGCTCTGAATCTGGGGAGCCGTTCACTGGGCGCCTTCTCTGAAACCAACCGAAAGGAGGCAGTTTCATGCATGTTGTAATTATCAATGGAAGTCCGCGGGTACAAAAATACAGCAATACGGAGCAGATCATTGCTGCCTTTGCAAAAGGACTGTCAGAAAAAGGAATTACCTTTGAAGCATATGCAATTTCCAACCGGAAAACATGGGACACCATTCGTGATGCTTATATCAAAAACGACGAGATCCTCATTGCGCTGCCATTATACGTTGAATGCGTGCCCGGGCTTCTTTTGGAATTTTTAGAAACTCTTCCCAAAAAGGATGAGCATACAAGGCTTTCATTCCTTTTGCAAAGCGGCTTTGCGGAGGGATGCCAGCTCCGTTGCGGCGAGGAATTTCTGGCAAAATTACCAGAATATTTGGGCGTTCGTTACGGCGGTTGCTTGGTGAAAGGAGATAATTTCTGCATCCGGTTTTGGGATGAAAAGAGGCAGGCTCAGGTCACAAAACCGTATCAGGCGATGGGCAAATTGTTTGCAGAGGGAGACGGCTTCTTACGTGAAGAAGCAAAAAAATTTACCGGCCCGGAATATTTTCCGCTTCCTATACGCCTGATGATGGGATTGATATTCAAAACCTTTGTGAAAAAGATGTTTCAGAAAACGGCAGCGTCATGGGGATGCCGTGTGCCGCTTGACGAAAAAGTATATCGTAAGATTTAAGGAGAGATTTGAAATGAATCATTTACCGCAGATTTCTGAAGCTGAATTTGAAGTTATGAAAATCGTATGGAAACATGCACCGATCAGTACCAATGAAATAACTGATAAATTATTACAGACCACAAGCTGGAGTCCGAAAACGATACAGACCTTGATCAAACGCCTTGTGACCAAAGGCGCCCTGACTTATGAAAAACAGAGCCGAATGTTCGTCTACACTCCAGTCGTGAAAGAAAGTGAATATATCGGCCAGGAAAGCAACTCTTTTCTGAAACGATACTATGACGGGGACATCACTGCCATGCTGTCTGCATATATAGAAAATGACAAACTCTCTGAAACAGAAATAGAACATTTACGCTCCCTTCTCTCAAAAAGGCACTCAAAAGGAGGCGATTAATGTGGCTGATTTTATGATACGCTTTTTCATATGCAATATATTTATCAGCGGTATCATCGGAATTCTCTTGACAGCCAAGCGGATATTCAAAAACAACCTTTCCAGCCGGATGCAGTATAATCTGTGGTTCCTGCTCCTTGGATTGTTGGCAGTTCCCTTTATTCCGTTTCGTCTAATCGGATTTTTGCACATCTTCTCGTGGCTTAGATACTTAAGAAGTTCTCCTGCTTCCGGCGCCGGAACCGCTATGGAAGAATCCGCAGGGATCAATCCGGCCGGAAATGCAGACTGGATGAATGACTTTGCCCTTTCGGTAAATAATGAGACTCCATCCATCACCGGATACCTATTATTGGGGATATGGATCGTAGGTATTCTCGCAATGATTATTTTGATGATCAGATCCTCTCTCCGTCTGCACAGTTTGCAGAAATCTGCACTTCCCCTTCAGAACAAGGAAGTCCGCAGACTGTATAATCGCTGCTTGGAAGAAATGGACCTTTGCAGAGATATTCCTGTATATAGTACCGCATTTTTAAAATCTCCGATCATTGTAGGACTTTTGAAACCACGTATTTATCTGCCGATCCATCTGATCTCGAATGAGTGTAACGAATCCGATCTGCGGTATATGCTGCTGCACGAACTGCAGCATTACAGGCACCACGACGCTGTCGGAAATATCTTGATGAACCTCGCCGCAGTGATCTATTGGTTCAATCCTCTTGTCTGGTACTCTTTGAAAGAAATGCGAAATGACAGAGAGGTTGCCTGTGACACCTCTGTTTTAAAGATGCTTAAAGAGGATGATTACGAGGATTATGGCAATACACTGATCAACTTTGCAGAAAAGGTCTCACTTACTCCTTTCCCTTTTGCCGCCGGACTTGGCGGAAACATGCAGCAGATGAAGCGAAGGATCATCAATATTGCATCTTACGAGAAGCCGACATTTGTGAAAAGACTAAAAGGTATGACCGCATTTACACTGACTGCTGCTCTCCTTATAGGGCTTGCACCTTTTCTCTCTACATATGCGGCAGATAGAAGTCACTACCAGTGGCACTCCTCCTCAGAAAATATTTCCTATACAGACCTTTCTGCATACTTCGGAGATTATGAAGGAAGTTTTGTTTTGTATGATTTGGAAAATGATACTTGGAATATACACGGCATGGAGCATGCCGCCCTGCGGGTTGCACCGAATTCCACCTACAAAATATACGATGCCTTGTTCGGATTAGAAGAAGGCGTCATTACACCGGAAAATTCCTTTATTGCATGGAATGGAGAAAGCTATCCATTTGAAGCATGGAATGCGGATCAGACGTTGCAGTCTGCAATGAACGCTTCCGTTAATTGGTACTTCCAGTCCTTAGACAGGCAACTGGGAAAATCCGTTCTGCAATCTTATCTGGATGCGATCGGATACGGCAATCAAGATATCAGCGGAAAGCTGTCCTCTTACTGGATGGAATCCACACTCAAGATTTCTCCGATAGAGCAGGTGGAACTCTTGACCTCCCTGTACCAGAATGATTTTGATTTTACCCCGGAACACATCCAGGCCGTAAAAAACTCCATCCGCCTATCCGCCTCTGATACCGGAACTCTCTACGGCAAAACAGGAACCGGAGAAATCAATAGGCTGGATATAAGCGGCTGGTTTGTCGGCTATGTAGAGACCACAGGCCGCACCTATTTATTTGCCACAAATATTAAAGCCGATTCCTCTGCTACCGGAAGTGTTGCTGCAAAAATAACAATGTCCATACTCTCCGACTTGCGGATCTGGAAGTAAAATGTGCATGCAAGCATGCCCGCTTGGCTCGTTGCCCGCGGGAATAAAAAGAACTGACAGCGGATCATTCATCAACCTGCTGTCAGTTTTTTATTCCTTGGACGCTAAACCACTCTTCCAAGACCAGGCTGTCCCTTTTAACGACATATCCGCTTCCTCCTCTTTCTTTCACGTCTTCTACCATGCTGATCATCAATATAGGACGTTCTGCTCCTTTCTCTGCTGTGCAAATAGCAAACCACCCTAATTCCGTACCGGACGTATCATCCTTCGATGCTTTGATTTCTGCCGTTCCTGTTTTTCCTGCTAAAAGAATGTCCTCCCGATGAGCTGCATATCCAGTTCCATTAGAATCATTCACTACCTTCTTTGTTCCTTCCAATACACGGCTTGCTGTCTCATTAGAAAAGGCGCCTGGAATCCAATACTCAACTGCTGCATCATTCTGATATAACAAATACGGCTTTATGACATTTCCCTCATTACAAAAAGCAGAATAAATGCATGCCATATGTAATGGATTCATCAAAATCTGCCCTTGTCCATAACCGCTGTCAGCTAACTGTATTTCCGTTTCAATACCTTCTGTGTTGGAATACCGCGACTCTGCCATCTTAATCTCAAATGGCAGTTCCTCATTGAATCCAAGCCGTATGAGATAACTTTTCAATTCATCCGAACCGATCTTTAACGCTGCTTTTGCAAAATAAATATTATCTGAGTATATCAGTGCATTCTCCAAAATGACTGGTTCATATGCATGAAGCGTTGTCACATAATAAGACCCCCACGATGCATCCTTTTGCCAGCTTAAGCCTACGTTTCCGTAATCTTCTGTCGGATCGACTGCTCCTGATTGTAAACCAATCGCAGCGGTAATCGGTTTGAAGGTAGAACCCGGACACCATACCTGCCGGAAACGATTATACATAGGCTTGTCCTTATCCTCATTTAACGCAGTCCACTGCTCGCTGGACAATTCCATAATAAAATCGTTATTGTCATAGGAGGGAGTGCTGACCAAAGCCAATACTTCCCCGGTATAAGGGTTCATAGCCACCGAGCAGCTTTTATCTTCCTGAAACTGCTCATACAGGGAAATCTGCAAGCCGGCGTCTATCGTAAGCTGAATGTTCTGCCCATGCTGCACCAGGATACAAGCCAATTCCTCCTTCTCATCGCCTTCCGGGTTCGCTATGTAAATCCTGCAGCCGTTTTGGCCTTTCAGTTCATTCTCGAACAATCCCTCCATTCCGCTTCTGCCGATCACGCTATTGGCATTATACCCTTCTCCCGCATGTTCCTCCAAATCTTCCGCAGTAACACTTTGAACATATCCGACCAGATGTGCCGCCGCTTCTCCTAACGGGTATTCACGCACTTCAGTATCAGATATCATCACACCAGGAATCTCCAGCAGCTTTTCATGTCTTTCCTTTTCTCTCAGCGCCTCTTCGTCCGGTTCAATCTTCATCAACTCGATCTCTTCAACCCTTGGAATCGTTTTAACGGGCACAAAGGAATCATCCTTTACCCACTGTGCTGACAGCTTCTTCTCTATCGCTTCCGGTGCGGTTTCCAACAGTTCCGCAATCCGTGCGATCGCTTCCTCCCTGTTTTCCAACTTGCCCGGAACAATTCCAACCGAAGATGCTGTACCTTTTCCTGCAAGAACACGTCCGTTTCTATCCAGAATTGCTCCTCGTTCTGCCTGCGTATCGGAAATCCTCACTTTATCAGAGGACGTCAGATTCGGGAAGATCATGGAATCATCCCAAACTAACCTATATCCTTCTTCGTCTTCCAGAAAAAGCGCCTCGTTCTCAAAACTAATATTCCCTGCAACTGTATCGAAGGAAGCCTGGTAGGTTACCGTCATCTGTTCCTCATCATATGCCAGAATTTCAACCGCCATATTCCGCACCTCAATGCCTTCATAAATAGCCAAATTACGAGCCGCAAAATCCTCCTGACTGACATTTCCCGATGCTTCAATATGCAGCATTGCATACATTTCTTCATACTCTTGTTTGGGAATATGCCCCATGTACTTCACCAGAAGTTCCTCCGGTGTCATCCACGCATTTCCCTCAGTTTTCAACATTCCTGCCACACATACTGCGGCAGTTACCGCAACTATTCTTATAACAGCAATCGCAATCCGGTGGAGCCTGCTTCTTGTTTTCTTTCGTTTGTTTATGCCTTTTCCTTTCTTCATATTGACCTCCATTCATTTTGCTTTGCTTGCATGGCACATTCTAATGTACGTTATCTCTTCAAAATATTATATTTGTAAGATTTAAGAATAAAAATTTTTATTTGCTGGGCATCTTGTATCTCATATTCTTCCTTTTTATTACATATGTAGGACTTAAAGGTAAAAAAATTTTATTCTGGATTTTTGAGCGTTTGTATAAATATTACATCAGTAAGAATTATAAGTCAAGTTATCTTTATAAAAAACAGCTTTGAAAGGTAAACTTATTTTATGGCTTGCCATTTTCAAGAAATCTCTTGTTTCAACATTTTGTTCTAATATTCAGAAAGTTATCCACATCATATAGTTGCAGTATCCCCTCATTGAAATATTTTCAAAAATATTATAAATTTTTTGATTTCCTCTTGGCAAACATCACCTTCTTTGCTAAAATTACCTTAGTTTAGGTCTGCTTTATGCAGCTTAGCTTCTATATCTTCTGTTTCTGTTAGTTGCCGTCCAAAGCTGGCTAATAGTTCAGAAGATATATTTTTTTGCAGCTTTTTTATTTCATTTTTTTCCAGATAAAAATATTCATATAGCTGTTTCATAAAATCTGCTATCTGCTCCATCAAATAATGGTTCTTCTGTGTCCTCTCATCCCAACTGCATGCATGCCCTATGTTTCCCTGCCAATGCTTTTGCCTGTTAAATCCCTGATTCTCTATTTTCCATCTGTTTCGTCCTGCTTTTACGATCTTTCTTGCATTATTCTTTGTGATTTCTATATTTGTAACCCATGCAAATTCTGGTTCTTTCCCCTTGCCTTTTACTTTCCTCTTTTCCTTGTAATAAATCAGATTCACATCAAAGTCTTGTATCCTTTAATTATTTTTCCCATTGCTCCTCCTGCAATCACATCATAATCCTCTTAAAACATCTTATCCTCTTTCTCACCAAAAAGTTCTGTTGAACAACTGTCTTCATCTTCCCACATTTCCCGATATGCTTCAATATAACTCTTAACACAACTAGGATATATATACAAATATCTTCTACACACTCTTTTATACAATCCCAGTATTTTCTCATCACAAACAAAATCCAGTACATAATCAAGCAAATGTGACAATTCATCTTCTGACACAATTCTGCTGCACACATCTTCAACCAACGGCAAATAAACCTCATAAGCTTTTTGTTGTATTTCAACTATCTCTCTGCAATCTGATAAATCCTTTCGTCCATTAAATTACCTCAAAATATTTAATTGCATCCGTTATCGCTTCTACCTTCTCTTTCGGTGGATGTTTCCTAGGATGTATTAATTCTTCTACTGTATTAGGCTCACCATACATCGTCAATCCCAAAAACATTTTCACCTCTGCAATATACGCAATATGTACTTTAAATCCATATTTCTTCTCAACATATTCCTGTATCATTTTATATGTAATTTTCGGTTTCGGCTGATATTTCTTTGCCCGTTCTGCTATTGCATCTACTTCCTTGCATAATAAAAGCACCTACCATTTCTGATAGATGCTTCATCTCATTTTTATATAATTTTTAACAGCTTACTCAAGAACTTTCCAATAACCAGTCTTTTTAGAACCAATTCTTTCTACATATCCATTCTCTTTCAGGAATGTAAGATTATTTTCTACTGCCGTTTCACTAATCCCCAATATTTGATGCAATTCGCTGGTAGTAATATTAGGATTATCTCTCATTTCTGTAATAATTCTTTGCCTTCTTGAATTTAATCCTTTTTTATTCCCAACTTTATCCCCAACTTTTTTCCCAACTTTTTTAATCTTCTGAAGCGGGATTGTTACAACGATAGAATTTTCTCTAAAAGTAAATGCTTCCTTTCCGTAAGTTTCAATAATCTTAGGCACACCTCGACCAGACTTCTCACTGATATGCAACTGCAAAAAGATTTCTGATAGCTTTTCATTTACTGGAATTGATTCTCCCAAGAAAAATCCTTCCATAGTCTGTGCCGGTGCCAACGTTCCTCTCGATAAGATTTCAATTCTGTTTGAAAATACAGAAATCATAGGTTCATTTCCACTAATCCACAGATTATGCAGAATAGCATTTATAATTGCTTCTCTAAAAGCTTTGTTATCAAACAGAGGTGTTTCTGGACGCTCCACAACACGCTCGCTCTCATCTGTCTGAATCAAATTTAATACATCTGCATATCTTAAAACCTCATCCAAAGTATAGAGCAAACAATTATTACCAAATTCTCGTACAGAGAATAAATTAGAACCTTTGGTTTCTCCTTCAAAAATCGATACTCGTAACGGGAAATGTGAATTATCTGAAAGTAGCTGTGCCAACAGGTTATATTCTCCATCCTTATTCCTTAATCCAAGATTTTTCTCAAAGGTCTTTTCATTTAGTACGATTCCTTTTGAACCATAATATCCAAACAATTTAGAAAATGTCAGTTCCTGATATTTTGCCGGTAATGTTTCAATAGTTTCCACTCTTCCATCTAAAATTTTAAATAACTGAATTTCCCTTTTGGGATAATCCTTTAAATTTGCTTTAGAAGATCCAATACGAATGTATCTCTTTTCTTTAAAAGCCGTTGGTATCTCCTCTGCAGCCGGAATCACCAATACAACAACTCTTTTATTATCAATGGTTCCTTCCTCGAATGAAAAGTTGATACTTGGTGACAAATTTCTTGCTAAGAAATTTTGATATGGCTCTTTGTTATGATCACAATACTGATTGAATGTCGTACCCACAATTTCATGGGTTTCATCATTTACACCCCATATAAAATATGCTTGTGACTTATAATGAAATGCTGCTGCATTTGACAATGCTGATATATATTTACCCAGAACTTCTGGCTGAAACCAGTTTTCTTTAAATTCAAACCATTCCTGTTCATCGTCATATGCACATAAATCTAAAACTAATTTTTCCATATTCATAAATCATCATCCTTTTCCCAACTTTTATTCCCAACATAGTCATCATAACACATTGGGAATAAAGTTGGGAATATTTTATGCATTTCTCAAAAAAATATTCTTAAAATCTATCAAAATCCTCCTGTGTAGTAATCTGCGCATACTTGCAGTCGTCATTTCTGCTTTCCGCATACATATCATTGATAAGGCCTATCGACAACAGCTCTAAATCTGCCATCGACAAGCCTAGCTGTACGCATCGGAGAAGAAATAATGGTGTCGTCATTTCACGGTCTGTCGGACGAAGTTTTTTTAGCCTCAACATCCGTCTGCACATTCAGTCCCCAGAGTTCAATGAACTGTGGAAGCACCTGATAAATGGAAAAGGTATTAAACCCATCCAGCCACTCTTCCGGTGTATTTGGAATACTTGCGTCTGCATGTTTTGCCATGACAAAGGCAATATTCTCAAACATCTCCAAAGAAAACATGTCCAGATTGGAACTTCCCTCGCTGTTATCTCCAATGGATTTTTCCAATGCTTTCAGGTCTTTGTAAATATCCCTCTGGAACTTCATACGATAAATTCTCGGAATGGCAGCAGATGCCTTAAAAGATACCTGCTTTCCGTCAATCTCAATCTGTCTAATCATACTCATTATGCCACACCTCCGCCATCCACTTCTGCCGCAACAGGCATATTGGAACTGCGAGTCAGAAGAGACCATGTTCCATACGATGTCTGGGAGAAACAGGGGTATCTCATGACCACGGAAGGAAATGTTGTTCATTATGGATTTATTGAAATATTCCATCGTAAATACTTCAACGCCTTGGAAGCTTTGGATAAAGGTCGAGCTGTTGCGCACAAATGCCCCGTAAATCCCAAAGGTGAAAACCTTAAGGAAGTATGGACCGATATCGACTGGCTGGAATGGCAGGCAAACGGTATCGCACCACGTATTCTTATGCCAAGGGAAACCGTGGAAGAAGCCTTCCAGATGATAATTGACCAAATCAAAAAGAATCCTTATGTATCGGTAGGTCACATACCAAAAGCCAAATGGATTCTCGAACAATTCGCCGGGTTTTATCAAGTATCACAGACTTCGGCAGCAATTAGACTCACGGAGCTTGGCCTACTCTCCTAATAGTCGGTCAGCTTCTATTTTTTTTGACCTATGTCAATACTTTAGACAAAAAAAGCTGAAAGATTATGCTGCTTTTTTTAGTTCCTCATCCTCCTTTTGCTGAGGTGTCATATAACCAATAGCACTGTGTATCCGCTTACGGTTATACCAGCCCTCTATGTATTCAAAGATTGCCCTTCGGGCCTCTTTAGAATCCTGATAATTATGAAGGTAGATTTCTTCTTTTTTCAGTACAGAATGGAATGATTCGATACAGGCATTGTCATAAGGGTTTCCCTTCCGGCTAAATGAATGCAGTATCCCCCTGCTGTTCAGGAATTTTTCAAACGATTGATTCGTATAAGGGCTTCCTAAGTCGCTGTGGAGAATGATCCCCTTTGTCTCCCTGACATTCAGACAGGCGTTCTTAACAGCTTCTACCGCCAGTTCTGCTGTCATGGATGTTCCATACGCGTATCCGATGATCTTACGGCAGCACAAGTCTATTACTGAAGCCAGATAGGTCCATCCCTCTTTTTGTACATGGATATAGGTTATATCAGTACACCATTTCTGGTTGATGGTTTCCGTCCTGAAATCACGTCTCAGAAGGTTTTCTTTATCATCTGGAACGGTTCCGTGATTGGCATAATGGTTGTATTTCTTTACTCCAACAGAGCGCAGTCCCTGCTTTGCCATATGCCGCTGGACTCGTTTTATGCTACAGGGAGTCCCACCGCCATTGAGGGTACGGCATATTTTAACTGCCCCGTACCGCTGCATTGCATCTTCATAAGCTTCCTTTACCTTCTGGCTGAATTCCGCATATTCCTTCTGCCGGTTTGCGGGCACACAAACCAGAGCTTTGTAATAGGTACTCCTTGGAAATTTCAGGGCACTGCAAAGCTGGGATACAGTATAATGGGTTAAATTTTGTCGGATAAAAGAAACAATCTCAGCTATTGTTCTTTCGCGAATATGGCGGTCGCTTTTTTTAATTTTTCATTTTCAATTTTAAGGCGCTGGATCTCTTTCTGGAGAGCCTTGTACTCTTTTAATGTAACGGTTTCCTCCTCAGACACTTTGATTGGAGAAAGTTGTTTTACCCAGTTGCTGAGTGTGCTCCGATTTACGCCATATTCACGTTCCAGTTGTGGATACGAAGTTCTTCCGGCATTATACAGATCCACGATCTGCCACTTGAATTCCGGGGTGTAGGATTTTTGGTTTTTCGCCATGCTGAATATCTCCTTTGCTCTTTCACTTGATAGTATAGATTGTTCAACTTTTCCTGTCCACACTTATATACTAACACCAACCAGCCAGCCATTGACTATTCGAGGATCGGGGGTGCAGGGTCATGACACCTCTGGCTTATTACGGCCTGTCATTCAACCCGTTTGACAAGCAGGCTGTCCGGGAGAAAGACCGTTTCCTTTCCGCGGACCTTAAGGAAATGACGTCCAGGCTTGATTACTTAAAGGATTCCCGTGGCATTGGCGTGTTCACCGCCAGCCCCGGCATGGGCAAGTCCTTCGCCCTGCGCTGCTTTGCCGCCGGGCTGAACCCGGGCCTTTACCATATGGAATACATCTGCCTTTCCACCGTCAGCGTGATGGAGTTTTACCGCCAGTTCTGCTCTGTGCTCGGCCTGGAGGACCGGGGCGGCAAGCCCGGCATGTTCAAAGCGATACAGGAGCAGGTATACAGCCTTTACAAGGAAAAGCGCAAGCCGCTGCTTCTTGCGGTCGATGAAGCGCAGTACCTGTCCACAGGCATCCTCAATGACATAAAAATGCTGATGAACCACGGGTATGACTCGCTGAACTGCTTCACGCTCGTACTCTGCGGGGAACCGCACCTCAACAGCATCCTGCGCCGCCCGGTGCATGAGGCCCTCCGCCAGCGCATCACGGTGCATTATAATTTCATGGGGCTTGGCGATTCCGAGGTCGCAGAGTATATCGCGCATAAGATCACATGTGCCGGTGGATCCCGGGCCATTCTGGACAATGCCGCGCTCTCTGCCGTGCACAGCCATTCAAACGGGAACCCGCGCCTGATCGACAACCTGATGACGGATGCGTTCACACTTGGCTCACAGATGGATAAGAAGACCATCGACGCAGAGGTCATCCTGGCGGCTGTTGCCGGCCAGAACCTGATGTAAGGCAGGTGCGGGGCATGGGTTACTATTATAAATGCGCCATGGAGGAAGAGGGACGTATGGTATCATGGACAGCCAGCATCGACACGCTCAGGATGACAGCATCCGGCCAGTATGAAGCTGAAATAAATGGACGGGGCACCTATTTCCACGTCATTGCGGGACGGCATAAATACGGCAGCTTCCTGTGCATACCAAACCACGATATCGGCTGCGAGCTTGCGGATTTTTCTGATATACGCTGGACGGTCGAACGGCTTTCTATGCATCCGATAGGGAAAGTAGATGCCGTAACAGTAGCTGCCGGTATTAGCCATCTTGAAAAGGCTGGCGCAGTATCCGGGTAAAAAACGTGAAAGGCCATGGATTCTTAAAGTCCATGGCCTTCTGTATGTTTGAAACTGCCGATAGAAGTGTGTTGTTTGTTTACTGGCAGCGTGCGGTTAAATACGGGACTGCGCAGTCAAATATTCAGAACATGTTAAAATAATTCGCTGTTAGTTCCGATTACAATTCGCCGTTCAACACCAGGAAATGCTGGACAAAGGATACGTCTACCAGAAAGAAGTACCCATAGCCTTCAACCGCAAAATAAAGATCGTCTGCGCCAACTGGGAACTGCTCATCAAAGACGGCCTGTGGAACCCTGATACATAACGCTGTCGCAACCTGTCATATCATGTAAAAACAGCAGACTATTTGTTGAACGATTCCTATATCAATTTCCGCATACCTATGATAGAATAACTTTATGGAAGCAGGCCAACAAATGACAGCCGACACAAGGCAAAAAGAAGCAGCTATTTTTTTTACCCCTTTACTTCTCTTTGGATAAGTATTTACTCAGATAATTTGGTTCTAATCATTTTCTGCAAATGCACATATAATAGCATTATGATACTTCGGGAAAGAGGTGGGTAATGCTTGTGTATAGAAGATTATGTACCAATGAGGATTGAAGAGCTCTGCTCAAAAGGCGGAATCACCAGATACCAGCTATCCAGCCGGACGGGAATCTCACAGTCTGCGCTGTCAGACATCGTGAAAAAGAAAAACGTGCCAACCCTAGTCACAATAGAAAGAATCTGCTCCGCCTTCGGGATCACCATCGCGCAGTTCTTCACACAGGGCGAAGACACCCCGGACCTGTCCGATGAACAGAAAGAACTCCTGCTGTTATGGGATGGCTTAAAACTGGAAGAAAAAGAGATTGTCAAAACCTTTATGAAAAGTATAAGGAAATGAGGGATAGCTGCCTGGCAACACGCCGCTGTCCCTCATTTTTCACGGAAGCAGAAAATCTCCGGGCCGCGCCTGTTTACACCGCACCAACGCCACCCGATAACCGCCTTTTCACCATGCCACGGCAGAAAGGAAAACGACAAATGCAGAAAAAAGACCAGACCACACAAGAGCTCTTCTCCCTCATCACAGAGGCCAGCACCATCCAGGGAATCAAAGAAACCCTCAAACTGTGCATGGACAGCCTCAAAAACAACACCCTGAATACCCTGCTCACACAGGACACCGACTACCAGGCAGCCCTGCTTGAATGCCGGCAGGCCCACCAGCTCTACCAGAATACAGACTTCACAGAATCCCAGCGCGAAACCATAGACACCCTCCTGGCCCGAAAAGACGAATGTGAATTTGAACACATCACCAACGCATACATAGCCGGCCTCCTGGACAGCTACCGCATCTTAAAAAACTTCGGCCTGACACTCGAATAGACCGCTGACACACAATGTCCCGCAGCCTCCCTCTTCTGGATGCCGTGGGACATTGCTTCTCATTTTCTATACACCAGACAACTTCTATCCTAAACGAAAACCACAAAAATTATATTCCAAAATATCTAATTGCCGTATTTTTGTATTTTCTTAGCAAAATTTCCAGTTCGCCCTTTGCCCAATATATTATAGATTCCTTTTTCTTTATTCTATCTAGCGTTTGTGGGCTTAGCATACCACTATAAAACAATCCGTAACCACTGGCTTTAAAGTCTTCAAGTAAGTCTGGTATTTCAGAAATATCTTTTCTATCTATTTGAGCCTTCGTATGTTTACATTGAAAAATCCAATGTTGCTTCTGTTCTCCTAAAATTGTTTCCACTTTCATATCCGCTTCTAAATCTACACCCCCATCAGAAGCTCTTGTATTCCCTCTTTGAGTAACATTTTGAAATCCCATATCCACCAATAAGTCTCTACACATTTTTTCAAACGCTCTATCATCTAATTTAGAAAAATCATACTCTTCATGTAATAACTCCGGAGATATAAATGGAAGCAACTTATTATACATTTCCTGAATGCCCTTATACTCCTCAGCGGCAAATACATCCTGCTCACCATTCAAAGCCATTATTATTGCCCAGAAACCACTGTGCAAAGTTTTAACTACCAATATATTCTGACTTATTTCATACTCCTGACAATCTTTATCCTCTACCTCCATGATATCTAAAAATGCATTGATACGTTTAAGATACTCGCTGTTTATAGAGACTTTTAATTCTCCAGATTGCGCCAAACAGTATTTTTCACCGGAATAAATTTTATCAGCCATACAAGTCCGGAACTTCATCGAATCCTTAATCTTTTTAAAAGAATCATCGCCATAGCCTGCAATGAAAGCCCCCTGCCGATCTACAAACACATTATCTATATTACCAAATTTTGAGGGATATCGTTCTGATATATCTGAATAATCGGGCTCCATCAACATTCTATAAGCATACTTTATCTCATCTCCATACTCTAAAAACGCACAATATTCTGATTTAAAATTTCTCATTAAATACTCTTCATCTATTTCTGCATTTCCATACGATGCAAGCGCCGATTCAAAAGCTCCCAGAATCTGTTTGATATTTTCAAAATCGTATTCCACATTAAAATATCCAACATGCACATCTGTAAATGGGCATCCCATTCCATCAAAGAAATCCATTCCAGGCAATATGCCATATGATTCTCCTAAAGTCTGCATCATTAATAACTTTTCCCTATCAATTTCACGAACAGTAAGCAGGCTATAATATTCTTCATATGTAAATACATAGTATATATCACAAGAATCCGCTTCTAAATCAATGATTACCGCATCTTCAAACATGATACACTCATCTTCTGATTTTTTACGGCCTACTATTTCAATCTCATTATCCTCATCCATGGAATCAATCATATATATATCTTTGCATTTTTCAATAAATTATTCCTTTGTCATGGTATTATCCTTTTCTGCCCGATATGGGCATCAACTCTAACTCATCACTATCTGATATCTCAACTTGAAAAATTCCTGTAATGCCAGCCGTTTCTGCTGCATTAACAATTAACTTTTTAGAATCTGCTTCCATATTTAATCCAAGTATTACCCCATATGGCTTCCATTTTTTATATACCGGAGCATTTAAATAATAAGGTGTGCTAAGAATTGCACGCCATTCTGCATCATACTCATGACATTTTTTCTTAATAAGAGTAATCTTTTCTTTTTCCCAAGGATGATCAGGGACAAACTGCAACAAGGGATTCGCATACGAATTATTCAAATTCACTAATAACTTGTGTACCGCATAATCTCTCGCATAAATTGTGGCATCATATTTTTCATCAGAATAGCACATCGGATAAATATATGCATTCAAATCTTTGTTCAAACAATTTAAGCACTCTTTTTCAGTCCCGCATAACCAGGACGAATCATCACTTCTATCATAAACCACAGCAAAGCCCCTATGCTGATCCGCATATTTCAACCATAAATTTTCGTTTTTCCACGTATCAGAAAAACACACTGAATAAATTTCCTTGCGTAAATCTTTGCGAATCCCTTTAAAAAAATCATATGAAACATTTCCTATAAATTCAGCAGTTTTTTCTGTCAAAAAGTTTTGACATTCCTCATTTGAAATACCTAAATACTTAGAAAAGCCAGAAAGCCGATTTTCATTACTCCTTAAATCCTCTACTTCCTGTTTAATCCCCTCTAATACCAGGTTACGGTCTATCCTTATATATGTATCAAAAGGATCATCATAATAATCCGATGTCGAAAAATACATCTTGTTTTCTATCAATGCAGAAAGCGACTTATTATTTACGGAACGATACCTATATAAAAATCTTGGAAACTTAATTGTCGCCAATAAACATTTTATATCATTTTCAACATCTTTTCCATCCAGACTACACAAAGTATCCCAAAATTTCTTTCGTTCTTCACTACCCATATTCCACTCTGTATTCATCTCCGCACCTCTGATTCTTCACCATATTTGCAACTTCCCGCTACACAATAATACCACATATTCTCCCTTTTTACTATAGAGAAACTCCGGCATATACCAAACAATACCGGAGTTCGACTTTAATTTATATAAAATTGTCAAGGCTATAATCCTACACAGATTTTCGCCCATTCATCTGGAACACATCGTGCCCCATAATACTCCTTACCGCCTGCCGCAGATTCCTTGCCCTCCCATGCTGATGATAGGGCTGGGAAGCCCTGTGCTTATGGAAAATAATGCACTCCCTTTCCCCTGGATACTCCGGATTATGGATATACCAGATATGCCCTGTATTCTTAGACTGAATCGTCACATCATAATTCTCCGCCAGGATAATGTTAAAATAGGACTTATCCAGCTTCTCTATCTCTTCCGTCCGGAACATCTGCATCCCCTCCCTTCCCGAACCATGCCGCCAGCGCTTCCTCCACAATCCCTGCCACGTCCGCAGGCTTCACACCGGCAAAATACCTCTCATACACATCCGCCGGCAGCTTAACAGATTTTCCGGCAGAATCCTTCTTTCCTTTCCCGCCGTCAAGCGTTTCCAGCACCCTCTTCTCCGTCACACTCCCGGCCATGCCCCTGACGCACTTCGCCGTCTTCGCATCCAGCCTGATCTTCCCCTTCTCCGCCAGCCCGGACACCACCTTCTCTCCTTCCCCGACAGATAAGACAAATCCACCGCCTCCACCAGAGGCAGCGTCCCCTCGTCCAGACGCTCTTTCAAAGGTTCCTCCAACTGCTGCACCCGCATATACCTGGCAATATTCCTCCCAGTCATCCCATACTCTTCCCCGATGGCATCCCGGCTCTTCAACTTGTGGACATCATGTCCACAAGTCCCCGCCGTGTCCTGCCCGTTCAGCCTGGCGATCTCTTCCAGAATGTCATTCCGCCTCCCCTGGCTGCTGACCTTCTCATACCGCTCCGCCAGCACCGCCGCCTTCTCAGACGGCAGAAGCTCCGCAAAGCCCCTCTGTATCACATTAGTCTCAATCACATAGACATAGGCTTCCTCTTCCGTCAGGTCCGTCTTCACGATGGCCGGGATCTCCGCCAGCCCGGCCAGCTTCCCCGCCGTCTGCCGGTTATGCCCGGCCAGCATCTCATACCCGTCCCCCTCCTGCCACACGATCACCGGATTCAGAACGCCATGCTCCCTAATGCTCTCCACCATATCCTCCAGACGCTCCCCCTCATACAGCCGGAAAGGATGCTTCCGGAACGGACGGATACTGTCAATGGGCAGCATCCTAATCCCGTTCTCCGGAGCGGAAATCTCTTCCGCCCCCGCCAGAAGGTCCACAGCGTCATTAAAAATCTTTCTCTTCGTCCCATTAGCCTTCATACGAAACCAACTCCTTTGCAAACTTTCTATAAGCCATCCCCGCGCTCGCCTTCGGGCTGTACTCCGCCACCGGCAGACTGTAATAAATGCTCTCCCCCACCTTCACCGTACTGGGAATCCTCGTCTCAAACACCCGTATCTGCTCCTGGAAGCTCTCCGTCACTTCCTCCGTCAGAACCCTGCACAGCTTCGTCCTGGACTCGCACATGGTCATCAGGATACCCGCAATCCCCAGCCCCGGATTGATCCGCTTCCTGATCTTCACCACCGTCCGCAGAAAATCCTGCATCCCCATCATAGCCAGAAGCTGGGGGTTCACCGTGATAATGACCTCTTCGGCAGCCGCCAACGCATTTATTGTCAAAGTCCCAAGAGACGGGCAGGTATCAATCAGGATATAATCATACTTCTCCCGCAGCGGCTCCATAATCCCGGACAGCATCTTCTCCGCCCCCATCTCCAGCCGCAGCTTCGCATCCACCACCGACAGATAAATAGACGATGGGATGAAGTCCACCCCGTCCTTCGTCCGTATGTACTTCTTCGGAGCCGGCAGCTTCATATCCTCAATCTGCGCCATCATCAGATGCCCGATAGTATCATCCAAAACCCCCGTATCCTCCACGCCGAAGCATGTTGTCAAATTCGCCTGGCTGTCAAAATCCACAGCCAGAACCCTCTTCCCCATCTTCTGCAGGCAGTACGTCAGATTGAACGTAGTTGTTGTCTTCGCCATACCCCCTTTTTGCGAACCGATCATATCAATCTTTCCCATATATCAAAACCTCACTTTCCTCTCTGCCACCATGCTTAACTGCTGTTCCTCAAACGCGTCAATATAATCCACTGTCTCCCTCGGAACAATGACCAGCTTCCCTTCCTCACACTGAACCGTCAAAAGCGTCCCCGCCCCGAACCCCAGCTCTTCCAACCACAGCCCCTTCAACATAATTGTAGGCGTCGGCTTATAATTACGCCCGCTCTGCTCATACACCTTAATCTTCCGAACACCCTTCTTCATCTATATCCCGTCCTTTCCACCGGCCCGCAGACCGGACTATCCATTGTTTCTCCGTCACTGAACTAACCCTGTAGTGGTCAAGCATTTTTGTAACATTTGTGGCTAAAAATTTATTGGATTGTTGCCTGGAATCTATCGGGGCTGTCAGCTTTTATCAATGGTGCTTCGCACCGCTGCGCGGCCGTG
>CAJTGB010000011.1 GCA_910575835.1 Lachnospiraceae bacterium
TGTGGATAAATTTTATCCGAGATTTTTTGCATGAACCCCCGCATACAAAAGATTTTTAAGAATTTCCTCGGATAATTAAAAATCTCGGATAATGCGCCCTCTTCCAGAGGGGGATTTTCCGGGTTTCCGTTTTTCTGCCGTTTTTACCGTTCCTGCTGTCGGGGCTTCTTGTCAGGATAGAGCTTCCCGGCGACAACGGCGGCATGGCTTTTTATCTTGATTTCCCCCTCCTGCTCGCTGTGTTTTGCGTTCCGGTAGCCTTCATCGGAGAGAAAGAAACGGAACCGCTCCCCCTTAAAACCGACAAAGCATTGCTTCTGTACTTCCAGCGTAATCATGTGCCGGGTTTTCGGGTGGAACCGTTCTATCCCGGACAGGTCATGCCCCTGCAAAATCGGCTCCTGTGCCTTTGCCGCCGCAAGCCGCTGGCGGATGGAATTGTCACGCTCTGCAAGGAACTGGGCTTTTGTGGCTGCAACAAACTGGCTGCACTCCGGCTCCGGTATCTTTTCCAGTTTTCGGATGGCGTTCTCCACGATTGCCCTTGTCAGTAAGTCCTTTATTACCGGCACGATTTCTTTCATGCCCGCAAGTGTTTCCGCCTTGGTCGGTGCGGCATACTGGTAGATAATGTCCAGCTCACTTTTTGAAAATTTCATTCCGTGTCCTCCTTCCGGTTTTCGGTAAGAACCTGTGCCACAAGACGCTTCGTGTCGCCCCGGTGGAACAATACTTTTAAGATGGCGCTGACCTGCTCGTCCGTCACGGCTTCCGGGTGGGGGAGATGGCTTTCCAGCATTGCCCCTCTGGTGCAGAGCCGGTGCGTCCGTTCCTTCCGGTTCAGGGTCTTTATCTGGTGTTCCAGCATTTTCTCCTTATGCTGCGCCCGCCGCAGCCTTGCTTCGGTCTTTTCAATCTCCTGATTGAGTTTTTCCAGTTTCTCATTCATGGGTGGCGTCCTCCCTGGGGAGCAGGATATAGATGTGGCTGACCTCCCCGATTCCCTGACGGACACGCATAATCATCCCGGCCTGTTCCAGCTCGTTCAGGGAACGCTTGCAGGTCTGAGGGCTTCGGGAAAGCGCAGCCGCTATCTCCATGACGGGGAAGCGGATAAACAGAATCCCGTTGCTGTCCTCGGTTCCTTTTGTCAGGATTTCATCCAGCAGGCGGGCGTACATGACCTTTGCCGTATTGCTGACCTGCAGCCGGAGCATTGCCTTTGGGAGCGGCATACAGGGCGGCAGGGGCGTACTGGCTATCATGAATTCACAATTCATTGGGTGGTATCCTCCTTTTGGCTCGTTTGGATTGGTAGCGGGGGCAGTCGATCATGACAGCCGGGAAACTCTGCCTGCACCCATGCTGGCATTTCTGGCAGAGTCCATTGTAGCTTCTGCGCCCCCCCCCGGCCGTAAGCGGAAATAAATTTCCGCTGGAAGAAAGCAAGCTCTTTCTTCAACTTCTTTGACATTCTCGGCATAGTGCCTCCTTCATAGAAAAACCGCCCGATTCAGCGGTAACAGCCGGAAAGGGCAGGTAGTGGTTTTTGGTGTAGCGTTTCGGGGTGATTTTTAAGGGAAATACAGCCGTAGAGCCGACCCAAAATTCCCCTTGGTATTACGGACAGGGCAGACTATGCCCTGTAAAATTGTTGTGTTTCGGTATCGTTTCGGTGTTCATTTTTGCCGGTTCCCTCTGCTGTCGTTCCTGCCCCCGTCTAGGCGGCGTTTCGCTCCGCTTGGTACGCTCGTTGCGGTCAGGGTTCCTCCGTTTCCCTGCCGGAAGTCGTTGCGCTACATCGCCGGGGAGCATATCCCATACAGGCCGGTCATTCGATTGGAATAATCCATCGATGAACTGCCTATATCATATGACATTTTTGTACCCTGTGCCGTATGTCCACGAATCAGGAATGAAGCCCAAAATCAAAAAAATTCCATGATTGCGGAAAATGCTTTCTGCCGGACGATTTCAAAAATCAAGTGTGCATTTTGCACTCTTGAAAATCTGGGCAAATCAAAAGCGTATTTTGCGCCTTTGAAAGAATCACAAAGGGAAATGCGCCCAGCATGGATATGTGGTACAATGGGGATGGCGGCAAAAGCAAGCAGGACGCAGGGAAGGAGAAGGAAGCCATGAAGCAGGGGATAACGATTCAGGAGCGGCTAAAGGATTTAAGGACGGAGCGGCATTTAAAATTAGAGGAACTGGCGGCAGCTACGGGAATTTCCAAATCAGCTTTGGGGAGCTATGAAAACGATGATTACAAGGAAATCAGTCACAAGAGCCTTGTGGAGCTGGCAAAGTTTTACGGAGTGTCAACGGACTATCTTCTCTGCCTGACAGAGAACCGGAACCATCCAGACACGGAACTTACAGAGTTACATTTGAGTGACAGTATGGTGGAACTGTTAAAAAGCGGGCATATCAATAACCGGCTCCTGTGTGAGATTGCCACGCATGAGGACTTTGTTACCTTAATGACAGACACAGAAATTTATGTGGATGGTGTCGCCACTTCCCACTTCCAAAACTTCAACAGCCTTCTGGAAGTCCTGCGGGGGCAAATTCTTTCCCAATATCAGCCGGTAGAGGAAGATACCGCTTTAAAGGCGTTGGAAGCCATGCAAATACAGGAAGAAGATTATTTCTGTCAGGTCACGCACCAGACTTGGGACACTATCCTCCATGCCATAAGGGAAGCGCACAAGGACGATACGGACAGTGCGCCGGATGGCTCCAATGCCATGAAGCTAATCAAGGTCGCAAAGAAAGCACTGGCTGTGCCGGGTTCCTATCTGGATGTATTCGCCGCCCTTATGTGTACGCAACTGCAAATCCGGTATGAAAAGCTGTCGGAGCAGGAGCGCACGGTTCTGAAGAATGTTATGAAGAAAACTCCGGCATATAAGGATTCACCATTGAGCAGGATGAAACGGAGATAAGGAAATGCCGTTACTTGGTTTTTGGTCCATGCAACGGCATTTGGAGTGGTTCAGATTCAATTTTTAGGGGTATAAGCCGGAATGTCCGGGACAGTGCGCTCTTGATTCGTAACAGAGTTGCTATGCGTTCTTCTTATTTCTGTTGCGCTGTGCCACGGAACATCTGAACGCCTTAAACATTGCCGGGGACAGTTCCGGGGAATCTTCATCAAATTGAATTTCCCGCTTGGCCGCCGCCCTGACTTCCTCCAACTGTTCCGGCGTAGGAACCTGGCCATCCTTAATTGTAAAAGTTTTGGTCATAATAAAGCCTCCTTTCACTCTCCGTTGCCAATCTTGCGGAGATTAACCGGATATTCTCCCCTCGCTCGGTAAATACAACAAACAATAAATCGCCAACCATACCGATTGCAATATAACGGTCTTCTTCTATACTATGCTCGAAATCATACATCTCTATGTAATGTTCATCCCGAAAAACGTATGAAGCCGTTTCAAAAGAGATTCCATGTTTTTGGCGGTTGATACGTTCTTTTTCCTCGTCCCATTCAAATTTTAGTTCCATATAATTTCCCTCTTTCAAATAAACACGGCATGGTCTACACAAGTATGCCTTTGCTTTGTAACGGATTTTTCAAAGTCCCGATAAATGGGAATTTGAAACTCTATTTTTGAGTGAGAATATGCCAAACATCATCACCAATAAATCCACATTTTCTATATAGGCTCTGCGGATTGGTCGGATTATTCACTTTCCCTGATACGGTTGCAAATTCAGCTATACCCTACATTTTTAACAACAAACTATTCACTATCAACTTCCCATAACCTTTCCTTCGATAATGAGGAAGTACTTGTATCCACTCTAAAATCAATTCATTAGTTTCCCTGTCATAGTCGGCTATTCCTCCTGCGACAATATTATTTGAATTTTGTTCCTTAAATAAAATCCACAAGTCAGGGCAATAAACAGGAGTTCTGCGATAACTTTCTATTTGTTCTTTGGTAATGCTTATATCACTATAACTTGCATTTATGAGCCAAACAAATTCATTTATATTGGACGAGCCAGACACTGGTTCTACATCAGTCAAAAATACTTGACCGATATTTTTTAAATTATGAGATAGCCGAAAATATGGCTCATCTTTGTAGCCTCTAAGCATTCCAACAGAAAAATCTCTATCATGAATTATTTTCATATTTTGGGGCACAGCGAGTTCTTTTGATTTCCAATATGGAATACTTAAAGTACCACATGGGTCATTCACATATTCTTGTAATAAAAGCATAGAACACATCTCCAAAAATCCCAATTTATCGTCTAAAATAATTCTACCACATATCTATAAATAAATCATCTCACTTTTTATGATTTCCTCCGCCCGGTTGCGGATATTGTTCCTCCGGCCTAAAATCCAAACTTAGAAGAAATCCAAACGTTCCTCTGTAAATCCTTTATTTAAGGCATTTTTTGATATAAAAGTTTGGATTTTGTTTTGTACTTCTCTTGTCAGAAATGAGAATAAATTGATTGAAACAGAGCTAAATAGCAATGTTTTACGCATTTTGTCATAATTGGAGTATTGTACTTTGTGAAACGAAATCCAAACTTTTTCCGGCAAGAATTCCCAATTATCAAGCTGTTTTCAGAAAAGTTTGGATTTTATATAAGTTTGGATTTCAGGGCAAATCTAAACTTTTGGATTTGCTTTACCCATTCAAGCTGGTTCCGGGCTTTCAGTTCCTCGGTCACTCCCTCAGCGGCTTTCATCTGCTCCATGATTAAGTCAAGCCGTTCCTCCGCCTGCTCGTTCAAGTCGGCAAGGTACGTCCACAATTTCCCCGTCAGGATAAGGGAGCTGTACCGTGCCGGATGTTCCTGTTTGACATATTCCCGGTGCAGCCGCTCATAGCGTCCGATGGGGCGGCTTCCCTCCGGCAGCTTCAAGTCCGGGATATAGTAGTCACCTACCAACGTATAATGCAATCCATTATTCCCATCATAAATATGTTTTTTCAATTTATCCATGGTGTTAATCTCCTCATTCTGGTTTTATAATCGCAAGTCGGACTCCCCCGAAATATTGGTAAATCATTGGTAAAATTGAGTAAGAAATACGGAAAACATTAGATTTATAAGCATTTTACCATGACCAACAAATCCTGCCGTGGCAGACGAAAAGTATTTTAATCATAATAAAAATTCCTCCTAAAATGCGTTGAATTGCCATGTTTTGGCACGTTTTGCGAGGTTTATTTTTTTTTAATAATATTGTTAAAAAAATCACAGAATGAGCAAAACGGGGCAAAATGTGGCAAGTTGAAGCCATGAAACGTAGTAAAAACGTAGTAAGAATTAGGGGTTTTTACTACTCATCTATTTTAACAAACAATTCATATCCCTTTGCCAATTCAACTTCTGTCGCAATTCCAATCTCACCATTGCAAACGGACTCAACATCGATATCATTTAAACGTAAACTTATAATTACTGTTTTTATCCAATCATCTCCTTTTCTTGCCCATACTGAATCCCCTATACTAATTTCACTAGAATTTAATTTTATAATGCCTGCTTTCGCCTTCTTAAAATACTCATCAAGCTTTCCAATACGCTTTAAATTACTTGGAAGCAATGTAATTAATCCTATTTTCTTTAACGAATTTCTTGTTTCCTCTTTGGTAAAAATCCCAGCTTCAATAAATTTAAATTGTTTAAACAATTGCCACGTTGTCAATAATCCTCTCTCATCATCTTCAGCATAATCAATTTGATTATCCTTAAAAGGCGGATTATCTCTTAGTGAAGGATTCATGTATCTTTGATGATTAACAATATATATTGGCCATACATTTTTATCGCGATTTTCTTTTTCTCTTTTTCTTCTATGTTTTACTATCTGTGAACATTCAGAATCTGTTGATGTTCGACCTATTCCTTTAACCTCTATTATATATAAGTCATCATTATCCCAAATCTGAATATCTTCCCGTAGTATTTCTTCGTTTCCATCTACCAACACAACATTTTCAAATCCCAACCATTTTAAATAGTGGCACACTGCTTCTACCAACGGCTGACCTGTCTGAATTAGCATCTCATTTAAAAACCTATATTTTTCATATGCTGCTTTTGTTTTATTCTCCAACTCAAAAATCTTATTACGATACTCTTCCGTTGCCTGTTCTTTTTCCTTCTCATACTTAATAACTTCCTCTGGTTTAAACTCACTATTATTAATCCATCTAAATTCTTTTGATTCCGGAAAGAATTCTGGCAATATTTCTGGTAATATTTGTGAAAAAAGAGTTTGAACTAATTCGCCCTTCTTTTCACATACAGGGAGTAATAATTCATATCCCGTATCCTTTTTATAACCGATATATGAAATAACCTCTCCGTCTTGATTCTTAAGTAGAGGAACATAATTTTTATCTATAACGCTTATTTGTTGCTGCGAATCCCATATGGTTGGTAAATCAAATATAACTTTATACTTTGAAATATATTTAGCTATTATTTCGGCCAAATCATTATTTTCTGCTTTAACTTTTTCGCCATTTTTACTAGATACTATTGCACCAATTGTTTCATAAATATTTCTATTGAATTCATCTGGGTAACTATATTGTCTTTGTCCTACTTTTTCAACAATTCCATATTTTTCCTCATAACTGCTATTTGCAAAAATTATTCGAAAGCAGTCCTCTCGCATATGTTCTCTTAAAATGTCTACTGCAACAAATGGTACTGGGTTAAATACTTTTTTAGGACAATCCACTCTAAACAGGTATGGTATTCCTTCTGGTTCTTCATCTTCCTCACACGCCTCCTCCTCACATTTATTTTGAAAATCAATAATGAGAACTCTATATTCATGCAAATTATCTACCATATCATATTTTATGTTCAAGTATCTATGTTCTTCATAATCCTTATACTTTATTTTTTTAATAATACCCAAATTTCCCGTAGCAACAGTATATTCTGTTTGCAATTTTTCGGCTATCTCTTTGTTATTAAAAACACATATCTGCGGTTCACTATATTTTTCCATATCCAATACTCCTAGTATAATTTTTCTGTATAGCTAAAACTATTTAATATGCATTGTACCAAGTCGCTACCGCGACGGCTAGCCCTAAGTACGTGAAACCACCACTTTTTTCAAAAAAAGTAGCAGTTTTTGAATATATGTTGTATTATTGAGATACCCCTATCACAATAATAAACACAAACCGCCAACTGCTATGTTTAGTTTACCATGGATTTTTCTACTCAACAACTACATATTTTATTTTTTTATCCGTCCACCGCCTCTTTTTGGAATGTAACAGGATTACTTTTTCCACTCATTACATTTCAAAGGAGATTTTTACTATGGACAAATATTTAGATTCCTTCAGGGAAATGATTTCACTTCGTGGCCTCACCGAGCATACCCTTAAAAGTTATTGCACTTACATCCGGGCTTATCTGGATTATCTCTCTGACATTCTCCATAAAACACCCGAAGATGTTTCATGGGTCGAACTCCGTGATTACATCCGCTGGCTTCAGAAATCCAGAGCCCTTTCTGACCGCACCATCAACTGCGCCATTTCACAGCTGCGTTTTTTTACTCTTTATGTCCTTCATCAACCTTGGGATGATACGCAGCTTCCCTTGCGCAGGTTTGATGAATTCCTTCCTTATGTCCCTTCAAAAGAAGAAACCTGGCAGTTTATTTCTTCCATGCCTGATTTAAAGCCTAAGGCTATGGTTACCCTCCTGTATTCTTCCGGCCTTCGCATCGGTGAGGTCTGCCGCCTCCGCTATGAAGATGTCAGCCGCAAAAATATGCGCCTCCACATCACACACTCAAAAAGCAGGAATGACCGCTATGCCATTCTTTCAAAAATGGCCCTTGACCTTCTGTCTCAGTACTGGTTTGCATGTGGACGGCCTATGGGATATCTCTTCCCGAAGCAGCGCGGCGAGGACAGCCCCATTGATACCTTTTTCCTCTCAAGGCACATTCATGCCCACGAGGACAGGCTTGGATGGGAACGCAGGCTTACCTGTCATTCTTTCCGCCATGCTTTCGGTACACACCTGTATGAAAACGGTACGGATCTGCTTACCATAAAAGCTCTTATGGGGCATAAATCCCTACTGTCCACCACGATCTACGTCCATCTTTCCGGCAATTCCATCCGGCAGGCTGTCAGCCCTCTTGACCGTATGGCTGGTGTTTCCCATGAGTAGTTACAAAATACGGCAGATATTCGAACAATCCTATGATAGCTATTCTGCTCAAAGCGATCACCAGACCGATGTACAACAGAAAGCTGCACATGCCATCTTAAACTGTAAATCCGGCAAGCTTGGCGTAAACTTAAGCCAGTGTACGGATTGCGGACATGTGGAAATACATAACAACTCCTGCCGCAACCGTAACTGCCCGAACTGCCAGGCTGTCCTGAAAGAAATCTGGGTGGACAAGCGAAAGGCCGAGGTCATTGATACCCCTTACTTTCATGTCGTCTTTACGCTTCCCCATCAATTAAACCCTCTTCTTTACTGCAATCAAAAGCTTTTGTATGGGCTGCTGCACAGATGCTGCGCTGAAACACTTCTGGAATTATCTGCCGATAAGAAGTGGCTTGGGGCAACACCCGGTATCATCCAGGTGCTCCACACATGGAACCAGGAGCTGGGTTACCATGTGCACATGCACTGCATCGTTTCCGGCGGCGGGCTTACGAAAGACGGGAAGATCCGAAAATCTTCCAAAAGCTTTTTTATCCGCACAGAAGTACTGAGGGACAAATTTAAAGGAAAATATATGGCCTGCCTTTCCTCTCTTTATGAAAACGGCGTACTTACATTTTCTTCTTCCTGTGAAAAGCTGCGTAATTCCTATCACTGGAAAGAATGGAAAAACAGCCTTTATGGAATGGACTGGTGCCCCTACATCAAAGAGACCTTTAACGGTTTTGGCAATGCCATTGAATACCTCGGGCGTTATACCCACAAGATTGCTATTTCTAACAGCCGGATCCTTTCCGTTTCCGATGATACGGCCACTTTTTCCGCCAGAGGAAAGATATCCGGTGAACCAAAGCGCCAGATCACCCTGGATCATACAGAATTCATCCGGCGCTACCTGATGCATGTGCTGCCATCCGGTTTTCAGAAAATCCGGTACTATGGCTTTCTAAATAACCGGTATAAGGCCAGAAACCTAAAACTGATCTTTAAGCTCCAGGGGTGCCAGCGTTTCAAAGCGAAATATATCCATCTGTCCATGGCAGAACTTCTGAAAGCAGTCTGGAACTTAGATATCCATATCTGCCCGGAATGTGGATGCTGCAGTATGCAACACATCGGAAGGACATATGGCACTTCCTGATAAAGAGCCACTGCTACTGAATATCGTTTTTCAAAGACCTCCGCAAGAAGGTCTGCGAAGCATACCCTTTTATTGGATTCGTTTAAGCAATCAGCCTAAAAAAGTTTTTCATATGTCCAATTTCCAATCAGGACTTCAGCGTTTTCACTAAAAGGGAAGGATACTATCCCCATACGTTTCTCGGCAAAATGTCCGCGAATTGGTACAATCGAAAAGAATCACATTCAGAGCAGTTCGATTTTTTCAGAACTGCTCTTTTTCTTTCTGCTCTGAATCTGATACTTTTCTAATGAATTATATCACAAAGAATTTCTAAACTCTACTTTCTTTCCCAGACTATTTTGTACCTATTTTGCATTGCAAACAATCTTACCATTCCGCCCGAAATGAATCCCATTTTCTCCATCCTATAAGACTCACGATACATCCCGCGGCAGCACAGACACACCAGCCAATTCGAAGAGTTCCCCAGCCCCACCGGTCAGCGATCCACCCAAATCCGTAACTGGCGATCGTTGTCCCCGCATAGGCAGCCATATTAAGAATTCCTATCACCGTCGATATCTTGCCGCACTTTTTAAAATGAAGCGGAATCAAACTGATAATCAGCGTATTGATTCCCGTCATGACCGTTGTGATAACCCCCAAAAAAGCAAGCGAAAATACCGCTTTGTTATCCCCCCATGCCATCATACACAGAAGCGTCACAAAGGCAAGTCCGAAGAAAACCGCTATTGTTTTAACTTCCGTATGGAACCATCTTCGGTTCCAATTATCTGCCCAAAATACTCCAATCAGATTCACGACTGGCAGCACCATGGTCATCATTACAGAAACTACAGAACTTATGTGGAAACTGTCCGCCAGATAAGTCGGTATCCATGTAGAGATCCCGTCTTTCAGAATTCCATGGATACAAGAAATAATAATAATTCCTGCTAATCCCGACTGAATCAGTAACCGCCAAAATTCTTTAATTCCCTCATTCCTTTTTCTGCCGTCTTCTTTACATATGATCAATGGGATCTTGCAGTCCCTGGTCATTACCTGGCAGCCGATCAACCAAAACATCGCGCTCACCAAGGTCCACACTCCAACTCCCCCAAAACAATATCTCCAACTTAAATACTTCAGACAAACGGCACTGTATCCATAAGCGCACAGCATCCCCGCCGGTCCCGTCGTTGACAGCAGAAGGCAGATCCTCGCACTCATTCCCGGAGAGGATAATTCTGTTATGAATCTCGCCATCGGTCCCCAGATAAACGCTTGAAACAATCCGTTCACAGACCATATCACCGTCATCCATGAAATACTGCTAAGACACCCCAATATGCTGTTCGCAGCCCCGCTTCCTAAAACCCCAAGAAAAACCAACAAAATCGGAGAAATATAGTCGCCAAGAATCCCGCTTAGCACTTGCCCCATACCATAAGCAAGGAAAAAGGCAGAAATTACAATTCCAATACTTTCCTTCGTCACATCAAGGTCAGCGACCATATCACTGATGCAGGCTGAGATATTCAGCCTGCCCAGATATACGGTAAAATAAGTTATCCATGTAATACAGATCAAGAAGCTTTCTTTTCTAATAGATTTCTTTTCTTCCATAATCCTACTGCGTACTCAAATATTCATCCAATGCAGCCTGCCCGATCTCCTGGGCTTTATCCAAGGCTTCCTGTGCCGGTACATTCTCGATTTCCACCAGGTCGGCCGCATCCGCAAGTGCCTGCAGAATCTTACCGCCGGTAGGATCGATAAAATTCATCTGAGAAAATTCCATCTGCTCGATCGGCACCTTTGCCTCTGGATGTTCTTCAAGATACTTCTTAAACTCCTCATCCTCAAGCGCCTTCTTCCTTACCGGTATATATCCCGTCTTCATTGAAAACTTTGCTGTACTTTCGGCGCTGGTCAGATATGTCAGCCATTCAACCCCAGCCTGCTTCTCTTCCTTAGAAGCTTTGGATAATACTGCGCAAGTCAATGCGTCTGCATACGGACTTGGGGGATTATCATTGAATCCTGGCTGGATATGCGCTGCGATCTTATTAAAATCCAGATCTCCCTGATCCCCGCTTGAACCAGTATATCCTGCCGCCCGGTCCTGCATAACGTCATCAATCGTTTTATACCAGTATTCCCAACCGTCGCCGCCAAAATGAATCCTCATGATCTTATCTTCATGAATCCATTTCCGCACACTTTCCCAGGCTTCCACCCATTCCGGGGTATTGACTGTAACTTTCGTACCGTCCTCACTCAGAACATCTCCGCCGTTACTGTACGCTATGTCTTTCAGATTCATCTCATCATACATAGGCTCCCAGCCATAAAAAACCGTCTCTCCGTTCTCCACGACCGTGAGCTTTTCTGCTGCCTCTGCCAACGACTGCCAATTCTTGAATGCATCCTCAGGGTTGATTCCTGCTTCTTTAAATACATCCTTCCTGTAATACATCACCTGTGTCGTGCCATAGACCGGCAGACCGATAGTCTGTCCTTCCATATCAATGCAATATTCCAGGAATGTTTCAAAGTAGTCCTCTTTCTGAAAGTCTTCATCCTCTTCAATATAACTGTCCAAAGGCTCTAATACTCCTCTTCCCTTAAACATATTGAGCGCGTCGTAGCCCAGAAGGGTAGTAGCCGGGACTGTACCGGATGCCATCGCCGCCTGCACCATCTTCTTTGTCTCATCATAGCTTGACTGCTGTACACCGATTACTTCTATGCGGTCCTGGGAATCATTGAATTCTTTGATCACATTCTCCATCGTCTTCCCAAGCTCCCCTCCAAGCCCGTACCAGAATTCAATCTGGACGACCCCGTCCTGCCCATGTTCCTCCGGTTTTGAACTCTTACCGCATCCAACCGCCGACACCGCTATGGCCAGCGCTAATATAACCGCATATATCTTCTTCATTCTCCCATCTCCTCTATTCTTATTCTTTTACCGCTGCATCATTCGTAATCCCTTTAATGATCCATTTCTGACCAAAAAAGAAGAGAATCAGCAACGGAAATATAATTACACAGCAAGCCGCCATAATAGCCCCCCATTGCATTCCGTAAGCTCCGTCAGATGAAAAAAACGTTCTAAGCCCCATACTTACGAAATATTTCTCCTTATCCTTTATAATCAAAGAAGGCCATAAATAATTGTTATAATTACCTATAAAGGACAGAATTCCTAACGTCACATAGGAAGACACCGACATCGGGCTAACGATCCTGGTGAATATCGTCCAATGACCGGCCCCGTCAACTCTTGCCGCATCCAATATGGAATCATTGATCTGCGAAAACGTCGTCCAGAAAAAAAATATATTAAATATACTTACCGAACTGGACAAAATATATCCCAAATGAGTATTCATGAGCCCCAACTTAGAGACAATGATATAGGAAGGGATATAGGTCGCCGCCACCGGCATGATATAAGTGAGGGTGATGATGATCACCAATATCTTCTTTCCGTAAAATTTTATGTTGACCAGCGCGTAGGCAAACAGAGCAGAGTTCACCAACACAATGGCGGTCGTGATAACGGCGGTATAGCTGCTGTTCCACATATACTTATAAAACATCCCATCCGCCAACGCATCTTGATAATTCACCCACTGTGCCGCCTTGGGCATAAGCTTAGGCGGCATCTGCCAGATCTCATCCTTCGTCTTGATAGAATTGGTCAGCATCCACAGAAACGGAAATGCGACGATGATACCCGCTGCCGCAAGACATACATGGATCCAGATATGCTTCCATTTTACTTGTTTTCTTCTCATACGACTACCCCTATCCATAGTATACTGAATTCTTTGACGCCCTTTTCTCGATCAATGACAGCAGCGCCGTAAGGATCACCAGTATTACAGCCACCGAAGAGGCTTTACCTGTATTAAAGGATTCAAAAGCCTCCTGGTAAAAATAATACAAAAGCGTTCTGGTCGAACCTGCCGGTCCCCCCTGAGTTAACACCTGAATCTGATCATACGCCTGCAGGGAATTGATCGTCGTAATGATCAAAAGAAAGAACGTCGTCGGCGATATCATCGGCAGTGTAATGGAAAAGAATCTCCTCACAGAATCCGCACCGTCAATGGCTGCCGCTTCTAACAGATTGGCAGAGACTTTCTGCAGCGCTCCCAGATAGAATAGCATTGTCCAGCCGATCTGTTTCCATACCGTCACTATGATGACCGACAGCATAGCCGTATCCATACTCTGCGTCCACTCAATTCCATGTATTCCCAAGAACCCCAACAGATAATTCAGAATGCCAACTCTCGGTTCAAATATCCAGGACCACACAATACTAACTGCTACCATAGGCGTAATATAAGGCGCGAATATGACCGCCCGATAGAATCCTGAACTTCTTTTAGCAAGATTTAAAGCAAGCGCCGCCAATAGTCCAAGGACGATACTCGGAACAACGGTCCCAAGCGCAAAAGCCAGAGTATTCCAAAGCACCTCTGTAAAATCATGCTGTCCTATCAGACTAATATAATTATAAAATCCTACAAAATTAAAATGATCAGATATCATATCCCAATCTGTAAAGCTCATCCCAACAGAGTACAAGACCGGCCCAATCCAAAATACTGCCATCGGGATCAGCGCCGGCATGATAAAAAGCAGGCCGGCAAGATTCTCTTTCTTATTGCGAACTTTCATTCTCTTCATCTTTTCCTGCCCTTCCTTTCACACATTGATCTCACAGCGGACAAAATCAGCCTTCCTTTTTCGCTAATACCATCTGGTGGAACCGGACCGCCTTCTCATGGGTATCGCACAGCATGTCCATCTCTTCCTGAACAGAATCAAATTCCGAACCGTACTTTAACCCTATTTCAAAATCAGCAGGAAGCTCTAACGGCGACCTTGCGACCCAATATGCAACCCTGTCCCAATCAAGTACTCCTGTAAACGGCGGACGGTGGGCGTCAGCCTTCTCCACTGCGATATCGTCATCCAGTTTTTCCGGTTCTATAGAGTCAGTATCCTGCAGATGTGTCGCATAAAGCCTGTCATGATACTTTTCCAGGAAGAGATAGTAATTATCCTGGCACATAATGCTGGCATGTCCAGAATCATAACATAATCCCACAAATTCTTCGTCATATCGAGAGAAAATACGCTCAAACTTATCAATCTGGTACTCTAACGGCGTAAACAGAAGATTTTCCAATGCTATTTTAACTCCCGCCATCTTCGCATAACCTTGTATCTCATCGAATGATTTATACACCTGCCTGTAATAATCTTCCATATCATCCGTGCTCCTTGCAAACATACCGAATGGCAATTGCATATGCAATACCATAACACGGGCTCCGATATGGGTACACAAGTCTATCCTATTCTTCAACAGGTCCACCCCTGCTTCTCTAAGATATTCATTCGGATTCGTATAATCCTTGCGGATCCTTGTACACCGCTCTCTTACAGAAGGAATCCTCTTTCCATTCACGATCTTTCCTCTGAATCCGCCTTCTGTAGCATGAATGGAGTGCGCGTGAAGTCCATAATGCTTCAGCACGTCTCTTGCCTGAAGCATCTCGCTCTTACTGTACATATATTCTCCCTCCCAGTCATGGATCCACTGGGTATGGGAAAATCCTGCCTCAGCGATATATTTGATTTGGTGTTCGATCGCTCCCCAATCATGAAGATCATTGTTATAATCTGTATTTACTGATGTTGTCAACATTTCCTGTTTCCTCCTACTTTTTATATTCTTCCAAATATCTAAGGTTCTGAATCTTCAGAATGATTACCAGAACCAGGCCGACAACAGAGACGATCCCTGTAGCTATAAAGATCATTCTGTAACCCGCAATACCAGGATTTTTATCCAGGATACTCCCCGCCACCGTATACAGGTAGATCTCCGGCGCATACCCTACAACTGAGATGATTCCCGACGCGGTACCTGCAAGGCTCTTCGAGATACGCAGTTCATCGATCGGAGCAAAATACAATGCCTTCACCGCCAGCAAGCTTAATCCTTGAAGGACAAAATTCACTACTACTACCCATAACAGAGATCGGTTTGTCGGGATCAGCAGATAGAGGAAGGAAAAAACGGTCATTCCTACAAATCCATATTGCATAAACTTAATAACGCTCTTCATCTTGTCAGCCATAAATCCGCCGAGTAGCGATCCGATCAGCATCAGTGCGTATGCACGGAATACGCCAAGCAAAGCCACCGCCGAATTATTCATCTCGTATATCTCTGTAAAATACGGTGTCAGGTATCCAAAGAAGATCACCGCCGAATAGTTACACGCCACGATAGCTCCTACCATCCATACACGCGGTATCTTCACTACCTTCTTAAAATCTTCCCATGTGATCTTACTGCTGTCTTTTAGCTCTGTACCATCTGCTTCTACCGCACCCTTAGGATCCTGAACAAACAGAATGACCAGAACGCCGGCAACTATCATCATAGCGCTGTAGAACTGAATCGCACCCGTGAGTCCCAGCACCTCATCTGTAAATCTGGAAAATACCCACACAGAACCCAGGGCTACCACAGTTCCTACCAGTCCTCTTCCGCCTTCCAGAAACCCAAAAAGCTTGCCCTGCTCATCGCCCCGTCCAAGATTATTGGTAATCTTAACCATAGACGCCCAGAATGTAAATACTGTCGTAATTCCAAATAACCCGTGAATGACCATCAACGCTCCAAATCCCGGAAGCATTGAATACCATAATCCTACTGCGCCTGTTCCAAAGCATGAGAATATAATCAGCTTCTTCGGTGAAATCTTATCCGCCAGCATTCCTCCCGGAAAATAGCAGATAAAATTAATAATGCCGTACATCGTCAGCAAAAGACCAAGCTGCGCTTTTGTAGAACCGGTCGCTGATTCCAGTGTCGAAAAATATGTATCCTTAAGATACGGCAGTTTTGTGATAATTCCCCCCACCAAAGATACACAAAAAAGTACTACCCACTTTTGAATTTTCTCTGACCTAAACTTAATCATCTTTTCCTCCTTCTTTACCTGTCGTTCCTTTCATCAGTTTTCGCTTGAATATTCAGACTATCCTCCCTTCAGCTTTTTATTATTAATTATGGTTCCAGTATATCATCCACACTTTTCCGACAACATATCACAACTTGTGAATTCATATCATTTTCACTTATCTTTATCAGCATTGATGATGAAACGTACTGTTTTATGGTAAACTATTACCACTATTTCTTATGGAACAGGAGAGATCAAATGACATTATTTAAAAATATGAATCTATCTAAAAAACTAATATTAATGAATATATTTCTGGTCACGCTGCCCACCCTTGTATTTGCATTCGTTCTTTATTCCGTGCAGTCACGCCAATTCAACAAACAGATGCTTCAGGAACGTCAGTCTGCCGTATCCCAACTGGCAAACAGTCTGGATACATCCTTAACGTCCGTAGAAGATCTGTCCCAATCCCTTGTATACCGAAGCACCATCTCTTCGCTTGTTACACGCTCCGACCTTGCCATGTATCCCACCTGGGCAAAATATAACAGCGAGGAGATATTGATCGACCTAAAATATTCCATTAAATACCAAAACCTGGGATTAAAGGATGCCAGCATATACACTAATAACCCGGATATCCCGGAATTAAGCAGTTTCCATGATATTTCCAAGCTGTATCAGCTTCCCTTTTATCAGGATTTCCGTAATTCACAGAAAAGCTTTGATTTTTACTGCCTCTCAACCGAAGAGACACAAGATTTTTATCAGGCGAAAGGTGAAGATCCGCATACATTCGGAAGGCTGATGATCTTCGTTCAGAGAATACAGCCGGATTTTTCAAGCGGTTACAGCGGTGTATTAATCTTTGAAGCAAATCCTCAAAAGTTTTTTTCTTCGCTGTCTGTTTACGAAAATCACTCATCTGGATATTTTATATATTTTCATAATCTGTCTAATTTTTACGGGTGCTCTCCCGACCCAGATGCAGTAAAGCAGCTAAAAGACAAGAATAATCGGCAACGGAAACTTAACTTCTCCGCCGCCTCCATATTGAGCCAACCGCTGACCCGATACCCAGTCACCGTTGTTTCACAGAACCCACATAACCAAAACCTGCAGAGCTACCCTGCCTTTAAGCTCTCATTTCTGCTCATTGTCATGACCGTTTTCCAGTGTGTCATCATGCAGCTTGTTACCAGCAGTATTTTCAGAAGAATCAATTCAAATATTACAGAGATGGATCAGATCATTGCCAACGAATTCAGCGGAAAGGTTACGATCAATTCTTCTGACGAAATCGGATTTATCGCACAGCGTTACAATACGCTGCTGGAGAAAATCGACACTTTGATCGAAGACATGATCTTAAAAGAAACCGATGCCAAAAACGCACAGATCAAGGCTCTGCAATTTCAGATGAATCCTCATTTCATCTATAATACATTGAGCATTTTTTCTGGAAATGCACGGCAGAACGGGAATTTCGAACTGGCAGATGCCATCTCTTACTTCGGGCATCTGCTGCGCTATAATATTAAGGATACCGGATTATACTCTACCGTAGAACAGGAATTAGAAAATACACGTTCACTGATCAAGGTATACTCCATGAAATTCATCGGGAAACTAGAATTGAATATCTCGATCGCCGATGATCTTCTGGAAAGAAAATTGATTAAATTTCTCTTACAGCCAATCGTAGAGAATGCTATCTTCCACGGAACCTCCGGTATCACTTCTAACATGTTTATAACGATGGAAATCTGGGAAACAGAACACGCCCTGGAGATAGCGGTCTCTGACAATGGGATCGGGATCAAGGAAGCATATTTGAAACAGATACAGAAAAACATCTTATACGGCACGCCCCTGTCGCAAACGCCAAAATCAAATTCGTCTTTTATCGGACTGCACAATGTCTACGAACGAATCCAACTGATCTACGGCGCCAATGCACAACTGACTATTGAAAGCATTTACGGCCAGGGTACCAAAGTCTGGGTACACCTGCCGATATTTCAGGAAACCGGAGGTATGAAAAATGACGATCAACTTTTTAATCATTGATGACGAATATTATATCTGCGAAGGAATCCGTACGATGATCATGACTTTCGGGATTCCAGAACTCGGTGAGATCCGCACCTGTTACAGCGGAGAAGAAGCCTTATCGATCTGCCGGACGTTCAAGCCGCAGATTGTTCTTACCGATATCAAAATGTCAGGGATCAACGGTATAGAGCTTATCAAGCTGCTGAGTAAAACGCTGTATCCTGTCCGTTTTCTGGTCCTAAGCGGATACGACGATTATGAATATGTGCGGAACGCCTTTCAAAACGGCGCCGTAGACTATCTGCTTAAGCCCGTCATTTCCGAACAGTTGAAGAAACTTATAGAAAAACAGTGCCAATTGCTGAGAACCGATTTCCGAGAAAGAATGATCTCTTTGTCACGGCATCTTTTTGCAGCGGCAATACAGCCGGAATACCGATTCTGTTCTTCCCATGCAAAAGAAATACAAACCTATCTGCCGTATAGCAATTATATGTTTTCTGTCATCGCATGTTCTAAGGATCACACGGAAACTGCCGCTTACATCATTGAACTGATCTATGATTATTGCGCATGCCATACTGCAGGCCCGTTTCTATGCTCCGACATAACAGAAAAAAAGACCGCCTTGCTTCTGAATTATCCGCAGCACGCGCCTGACCTCGCTCCTCTCTGGGATATGCTTCTGAACCGTACCGAAACGTCAGATAACGCAGAACTCGCAATCGGAATCAGCCGGACAGGAAACCTAGCTTCCGTCTACTCACTCTACTACGAAGCTGAAAACCGGCTCACCTTCCGGCTCTTAGAGGGATACGGGAAACTATATGCCTCAGATCCCCCGACTCCTGGCAGAAAACAGTCTGGGAAAATCAAGCAGATCATCTCTAATTTGTTAAAATCACCGGAATTGCTATACAGCAGTAATCTCTGGGATCAGCTCTGTACTCAGCTCCACAGGCTGAACATCACAGATCTGAAACATTTTTATAATTATTTTACCGGCCTTCTTCGTTCCAACCCGGCCGGCTGCGGTAATGTCGAATACATCGAACATCTTCCGTCTTTTTATGATTTTTCCAGCTATGCGGAACTAGAAGAGTTCCTGCACCGGCAATTACAGACATACGCCTCTTATTGCCCGAAAGAACTGAAAAACCAATCAAATATAGAAAACATCAAAGAATACGTTGACAAAAACTTTACAAGCCATATCACCCTAAAAGAAGTAGCAGACCTGCATTTTATCAGCGCATCCCATTTAAGCAAATTATTTCACGAAAAATATAATATGTCTTTCCAGGCATATCTGACGTTTTGCCGGATGACCTATGCTGAAAATCTGCTTCACGACCCGCTCTTGTCAATCCAGGAAATCGCCGCAATGACCGGATATGAAAATGCATTCAATTTTTCGCGCGCCTTTAAAAATTACTTTGGGATCTCACCGAGCCATCACAGAAGACAAGACTCTTAAAAGTCCGGCGCCCACAGGACAACAGATGATTCCAGCTTAATTTTTCTACACACTTTCTATGATTTTATGTAAAATCCTCCTCTTTGCTTGTTTCTTGTTTTTTTTACTGATATACTAAAACGGTACACGAAAGAATACTAACGAGAGGAGGGATTGTCCTGAAGTTTGATTTTATGAATTATGACAGCAGATTTTCCCGGGTTCTTAGCAGACTTACCGAGCTGGTCTTATTAAATTTTGTATTTATCCTGACCTGTCTTCCGATTCTTACCATTGGGGCTTCTGTCACCGCCCTCTATTCCATCACTCTGAAAATGGCCCGCAACGAAGAAGGTTATATCATTCAGGGGTATTTTAAGGACTTTGCAAAGAATTTCAAACAGGCGACCGCTTTCTGGCTGATTGAACTGCTGCTGTACTTTCAGCTCCGTGTATTATACATTGCCGCCGCTGTAAACGGAGGAGCTATGTTTCAGATATATACGGTGATCACCTGGGGGCTCGGTATTTTATACAGTCTGTATTTCTTATTCGTGTTCCCGTTGACTGCTACGTTCCAGAATACATTCCTTAACATTGCTAAGAATGCATTTGCAATGATCATCGCGCACCTTCCCTGGGTGCTTGCGGCATATCTGATCGCTGCTGTTCCACTGGCAGTCAGCTTCGGAATCAACACTAGGATCCTTAAGTTTGCCATGCTGTTCTGGATTCTCATCGGATTTGCACTGGTTACGTTCTTAAGCTCTTTCTGCCTGAACCGAGTTTTTAAACGTTATATGGACACTGATTCATAAGCCATGAATCACAATACATTTCACATTGAAGGAGGATATTTCCTATGATCAAACAAACATTTCAAAACCCGCTGCTCTCCGGCTTCTATCCAGATCCGTCGATCTGCAGAGTCGGAGAGGATTATTACATGGTAACCTCGTCTTTTGTATATTATCCGGGTCTCCCTATATTCCACAGCCGTGATCTGATCCACTGGGAGCAGATCGGCCACGGGATCGAACGCCCCGATCAGTTCGATTACAAGAACTGCGAGACGTCGCTTGGATTATGGGCGCCCACCATACGGTATCACGAAGGAACCTTCTATATCATCAATACCTTCGTATCTGAGGGAAGAGAGGCAAGAAGGGACAACTACATCATCACAGCCAAGGATCCGGCCGGTCCCTGGAGCGATCCGGTCTTCGTAGAACATGCAGACGGCATTGATTCCAGTCTCTTCTTTGATGACGACGGTTCCATGTGGTATGCCGGCAATTATATCTGCCCGGAAGCGCTCTATGAAGGGCACCACGGCATCTATCTGTGTGAACTGGATCCCGGGACGTTCCAATTTAAGGGGGAACGCCATATTATATGGGACGGCAGCAAGTCCCGGAGCAAATGGATCGAGGCGCCGCATATTTACAAAAAGGACGGATACTATTATCTGATGGTCGCAGAAGGAGGCACCTTCATAAACCACAGCGTAATGATGGCAAGGTGTACTGCCATTGACGGGACTTATGAGATCTGTCCAAGGAATCCTATCGTCAGTCACCGTCATCTCTCGCCACTTTCCGATATCTCCGTTACAGGCCATGCGGATATCGTGGAGACACAGAACGGCGAATGGTGGATGGTACTGCTCGCCGTGCGTCCGTACCAGAACGATTCTTCCATATCCACCACGGAAAACTGCGGACATTTCCACTATAATCTCGGACGCGAAACCTTCATGGCTCCTGTGATCTGGGATGAAGACGGCTGGCTCAGGCTTGCCAATGAGACTGGACTGATCAATCGGGAAGAACGCCTTCCAAATCTTCCAACATCCTACGTGCCGCTTGCCGACCCGAATGACGATTTCGAATCGGATACCCTGGCAATGATCTGGAATACCATCCATCCGCCGGTAACGCCTTTTTACTCACTCACAGAGCGTAAAGGATTCCTACGGCTTACGCTGTGTCCAGACAGAATCTCAGAGATCACGACTCCTGCCTTCGTCGGCCGCAGGCAGCAGCATAAACTCTGTCAGGCCAAAACTGCCATGGAATTTACACCTGCCAGCCATATGGAAGAAGCCGGATTAGTCCTCATCCAGGACGACCGTTTTAACTACATATTTACCAAGGCTATAAAGAACGGGCAGACCATACTCCGTGTCGCAAAGACAGAATCCGGGACATATTCCATCCTCAGAGAACTGCCTGTGGAACCCGCAGAACGCATCTATCTCTCTGCCCAGTGCAACGAGACTACCTACAGTTTCTATTACGGATATTCGGAACGAGAAATGATCTGCGCCATGGACGGGCTTGATGCTGCACTCCTAAGCTCCACTGTAAACGGCGGATTTACCGGAGCCTATATGGGAATGTACGCGACCTCCAACGGAAATACAAGCGAGAATCACGCGGACTTTGACTGGTTCCATTATTTCTATTAGATAATCTCTATCTAAAGCATTACAGAAATACTGCCCAGTAGTTCCCAGGCAGCATCCCGCTCTTTCTTCTGCTCCGCGGTAAGCTCGGCATAAGTAGAGAGCATGGGATGCTGCCTTGCTGCATCGTCCCTCGCCGGCCCATAACTCCAATTATAGAACGTATAGAACCGGAGCCAACGCAGATGGTCTATTCTCCGGTACATATCCTCCACGGCTTTATCTGCTTTCGTCTCACAGTATCTCCGATATGCTTTCTCGGCCATATCGGCTGTTAATTCCGTAATCGTTTCATCCTCCAGAAGGATACGGATCTTCATCAGCAGATGGTCCGCAGCCGTTATCTTGGATTCCCTGTGAAAATCATCCAGATCCTCCCAGCTAAGCGTGGGATAAGAAACCGATCTTCGGAAAATGTCATTGATCATAACGGCCGCTTTGTTCAGCGTAGTCCGCATGATCTGGTCCGGGGTATATATCTCCTCATTCGTTCCGAAATAAGACACTCCCGGCGCCTTTCGGTTGCTGTGAAGGTTAATAGGTCCGTTCAGCTTATAGTATTTATTGAGCCGCCAGAAGATACTCCACCCCTCCGGCTCGTCATCCGTACAGATGATAATACGGTCCGCCCGCTTAAGCAGCCCATGATGTGTCTCCCAGGGTTCTTCGTGAAAGATCAGTGAATCCGTTGTCTGCGACTCTTCACCCAGGGAAAATGTCTCATGCAGATGGTTATGCATCGCAAGGAATTCTCTCGCATCTCCAAATATATGGTAAGCTACGTGCTGATCCACAGAAATGATATTGGTCAGGATCGCCCGTTCCAGAATACATCGTCCATAATTGCCGAATCCGATGATCACGATCATATTCTCATGGCTGCACAGCGGCCTGGAACGCCAGTACTGCCTGGCGCAGCAGTCATAGCTGTGGAAGAAATTAATATTTCCCGACAGATGGTCCTGCCCGTTCGTTGTTCTCGCATAGACCTCCACCGGCAGCTTATGCAGATCGACGGCACGGCTGTTCACGCCGATATCATTTTCCTTCATAAGAAATATCTTACACCTTGTACCAACGTTCTTCTTACATGCAACAATTCGGGCAGGAGAGGCGCTGATAAACAGGCATGGATAATCCGGGAATTCCATCTGCTCGTCCCTCTTCTCTCCGAAAATGATCACGGAATCCGGATCCTCCTTGCAGATATTTTCGGCCAGAGTATTCGCTTCCGCACCGTAATCCGCAAAATAATACCAGTTCTTCCTGCGCTGAAAACCGAGCATCAAAAGCGGCAGACCTTCACTTGTGACAAAGGATACGACTGCACCGAACAACGTTACCAACAGACCGGCAGACATTAAGAGAAACACTACTCCCACCGCATGGCCCAAAGGCGTTACCGGAGTCAGGTCGCCGTAACCCACCGTAGTCAACGTAACCAGCGAATACCAGAAAGCATCCGAAAGTGTTCGGATCGTTGCACTGCTGCTGTGATATTCGAAGGAATACAATAGCATCACCAGCCCGATATAGAGAAGCAGTAAGCCAAGAGTCATATACAGATAGATTCTTTTCCTTCTTTTCATGGAAATCGGTCTCCTTTTTGGCATTTTCAATCATACGATATCTTCTATTGTACTTCATTTTACCCCAAAATGGAACTTTGAGAAAATATTCAGAAAACATTTACTTTAGGATATTATTTTGCTAAAATATATATCGTTATCAGTTATGACATGAGAGAAAAGGAGGAAGAAGATGTTAGAAAAACTCTTCAAATTGAAAGACAACAACACAGACGTCCGAACAGAGGTACTCGCAGGTATCACGACCTTCATGACGATGGCGTATATCCTGGCCGTGAATCCAAGCATCCTTGCAGTAGCAGGTATGGACCAGGGTGCAGTGTTCACGGCGACGGCGCTGGCATCATTAATCGGTACGCTTCTGATGGCATTTCTGGCGAATTACCCCTTCGCACTTGCACCGGGCATGGGCCTGAATGCATACTTTGCATACACGGTGGTTCTCGGCATGGGATACGAGTGGCAGGTTGCGCTCACGGCTGTATTCGTGGAAGGTATCATATTCATCATCCTGTCCCTGACGAATGTACGTGAGGCGATCTTCAACGCGATCCCGCTGAATCTTAAGGCAGCGGTCAGCGTTGGTATCGGTCTGTTTATCGCATTTATCGGACTGCAGAATGCGAATATCGTAATCGGCGGCGCAACCCTGGTAGAATTGTTCTCCATAGACGGATACAATCTTGCAAACGGTGTTGAGGCAGGCTTCAACGATGTAGGGATTACCGTTCTCCTTGCGGTCATCGGCGTAGTCATCACTGGAATTCTGGTCATTAAGAATATCAAAGGCAATATCTTATGGGGAATTCTGATCACATGGATCCTTGGAATCATCTGCCAGTTTGCAGGCTTGTACGTTCCGAATCCAGAGCTTGGATTCTACGGCCTTCTGCCGGATTTCAGCAATGGTTTGTCGGTGCCCAGTATCATGCCGGTCCTTGGCAAGCTCCAGTTCGGCGGAATCTTTTCCCTGAACTTTATCGTGGTGATCTTCGCGTTCTTATTTGTTGATATGTTCGATACCATCGGCACGTTGATCGGTGTGGCGTCAAAGGCTGATATGCTGGATAAGGAAGGGAAGCTCCCAAGGATCAGGGGCGCTCTTCTGGCAGACGCGGTTGCTACAACTGCAGGCGCGGTGCTTGGGACAACGACGACGACTACCTTCGTAGAGAGCGCTTCCGGTGTAACGGAAGGCGGCAAGACAGGCCTTACGTCTGTAACAACGGCTATCCTCTTCGGACTTGCCCTGTTCCTCTCTCCGATCTTCCTTGCGATCCCGTCATTTGCGACGGCGCCGGCGTTGATCGTAGTAGGCTTCTATATGCTGACCAATGTGGTCAATATTGACTTCAGCGATATATCAGAGGCTCTTCCATGCTATATCTGTATCGCAGCAATGCCGTTCTTCTACAGCATATCCGAAGGTATATCTATGGGCGTGATCTCTTATGTCGCTCTGAATCTCCTCACCGGAAAAGTTAAGGAGAAAAAGATCAGCATATTAATGTATGTACTGGCGGTACTATTTATTTTGAAATATATATTCCTGTAGCAGAAAGGTGAAGTATATGTTGAGACCGAATAAAATAATTAAAAAAATAGAAAAAATTTTACAATGCAATTATACTGTTTTCAAAAAAGGTTCTGACCCTGAACTACTGTATGAAGCATACCGGGCTTCCTTCGAAACCGGCCGGAAAAATGGATTCTTCCCTGCAATCCTTATGCTTGACCTGTATACGGCCGGAAAGTTCGAATACATGGAGGAAAAAGGTTTTGACAAGGATTCCGTTATAGCCGGCTGCAGGGACAATGGCAAAGAGATTCTGGAAGAACGCTTCGATACTTTCTTTGAAGATTACGAATATGAAAGTATGGAAGACTTCATTGGAGATGAGACGGAAGGAGAGGTCGTTGATCGTTTTGTCGCCTATGTAGATATGCGCAGCAACAAACTGGAAACGGACACAGTGCTTCTGGAGATCCCTGTCAGGAAGCCGTGGGAACTCGTTGGCTGCCTGTCTGCAGGCGGATGGAATGATTGTCCCTACACAGAAGATATGATCGCCATCTGCAAATATTGGTACGAGAAGTATAAGGCGGTTCCGGCCGTATTTACCCAGGATATAATAGAATTTTATGCGCCTTTCAAGCTGAACGGGCAGGACAGCCTCGAAGCGGCGAAGGAACACTACGCTTTCTGTCCTGACAGGGTCAACCAGGGGACAGAGACCTATACTCTGTCGGAACTGGCGGCAGGGCTTGAAGAGTCGGATGTGTGGTACTTCTGGTGGGATTAGAATCTAGCAAGCAATATAGCAATAAGCATTTTTGAATGCATTTATTGAAAATGAAGGTGAAAATATTATGATTCTCTATCATGCAAGCAAAGAAATCGTTGAATTTCCAGAAATACGCAAAACAAAGTATGCAAAGGATTTTTCTTGGGGATTTTATTGTACAAGTAATTTTGAGCAGGCAGTACGTTGGGCAAATAGACGAGACGGGAATCCAACTATCAACTATTACTCATATGAGCCCATCGGGAAATTATCTATTTTAAAATTTGACCAGATGACAGATGAATGGTTAGACTTTATCGCAAGATGCAGAAGCGGTGAGACACATCATTATGATATTGTAGAAGGTCCAATGGCCGATGATACAATATGGAATTATATAAATGATTTCCTGACAGGAAGGATAAGCAGAAAACAGTTCTGGGTATTGGCAGAATTCAGATATCCAACACATCAGATAAGCTTTCACACACTGTCGGCGCTGGATTGTTTGACCTTTAAAAGGAGCGAGATTGTTTATGACCCAAAAAGAAAGAAATGATTTTTTTTATGTATGTTCATTAATCGAACATATTGCACGCCAGACAAAAAATAAGCGGGGAGTTATTGCAAAAGCATTAGGAAAAGAAGGAATTGAAAAGCAATTATATGATGCAGAAGTGAATCATTGTCTGTCTTTTGAACAAGTAAGCGACGAAATAATCGAACAATATGGAATACCTGACGGAGAATTTGATACCATTACAGACTGTAAATATACCATTCCAAGTTTTATGGATATTGGAAAATTATATAGTATTATGATTGAAGATTGTGCTAAACCAGGTAACGAGGTAGAGGAATTAATAAAAATTTTTTCATCTTTTATCAGCGACAAAATATCAGACTTTCATACGGATGTTTATTATCAAAATCCCAGTTATCTGGAGTGTTCCTACGAAGCAGGATATTTGTTGGATTAAAATATAATAAGGCAGGTACTTTCCTGCCAGGCTGCTGGAACTCTTGTTCCTTCAGCCTGACGGAAAGTACCTGCCTTCTCCCTCTACATCCGCAATCTACTTCTGTTAAAACGCCTCTTCTATCTGCCCGATCAACGTCTCTACTTCTTCCTTCTTAACCAGGAACCGTTCTTCTCCGTCAATCTCCACAGAATCAAATTCATCATCATAAGAATAATAAGACACCTGCACCTTAGGCGCATCTTCCATGTTCCTGTCAAAGACGACCGTAAGCCTGGGCTCCTCCTTCTCACCGTCTCTCTCACCGTCAATCTCAGAATCCAGTATGATCCCGGATATTGCCTGGTACAGAGCGGCAAATTCCTTCTTGTCAACCTTTTTCCTGCCAAATTTATAGGAGTCCGCCGCCGTATCCACCTGAATCTCATACTGACGATCCTCTGCCGTTACCACAATGCCCTTTAACGTATCGGCAGAGATCAGAACCGGGATCTTCAGGATGTAATCGAAGGGTTCACGGCCAAAGACCATCCTAAGAGTCCCCTCCGGCAGGACATAGACCTGATCTTCACTGCCCGCAACAGCCGCATACCGTCCGCCGCTGCCGTCTTCGTTACCTAAGATCACCTCTGCCGCCGTATCGGCATCCTCCGTGCCCTGCGCCTCTGAATCATCTGCCGTGTCCACATATTCCACCGTATAGCCCATATCCGAATCCGCAATTCCCGTATCGGTTCCTTCCTCAACCTTGACAGGCGTATCAAAAGCGAGACCACACAGCTCGCCAAACAGCTCGAACATGACCTCTGTATTCATAGTAACATTCTCATCATATGGATTCAGGACTTCCCAATAATCAAAATTCATCTTATACTCGGCCGGCTCTCTCGATATATGAAGGAACTCCTCCCCGTCCTTCTTAAGAGAAACACTTCGGATCCCATTGGGAATAAACTGCGGCTTCTCTGCCTGCTTCAACTGCTTCGGTTCTGAATCTTCGCCTTGCTGTTCTTCCTGCCTTGCGGCATCTTCCCTGACTTCTTCCAAGACCTGCTCCTGATTCCCGCCGTCCTCATTCTTCCCGGAGCATCCGGCTGTAAAAAGAAGTATCATGCACATCACCGATACAACAATTCTTCTTCCTGTCTGTCTTACCATCCTTCTTTTTCCTTTCCTAACGTCCGTCCATTCTCTGTCCCGGCAGAGTGCCTAACATCTTATGCATTCCGCCGGGAATCGGATAATCAACTCTATCAACATCTCATTAACGAAGCGTCACCGGGATCTCCACCGTCTCTTTCCCTGTAAGCCTGCGGCTTCTCTCATCCGGCTGTGAGAATCCTACGAACAGTTTGAAGTTCTTACTGTCAATATGACGCTCTCCTTCTTCATCCACCACGCTCATGGCCCGGTTCGGCACCGTCATCTCCACCGTCTTCTCCTCCCCTGCCTTCAGGGAAATACGTTTGAACGCGCACAGATTATGATTCGGTACGGCAAGCTTAGAATCCAGATCTTTGATATAGATCTGTACCACCTCATCCGTATCTGTCTCTCCCACATTCTTAAGAGATACTTCTACCCGGATATCCGACTCCTTCGTCACCTCGCCTAATACCTTCGCTTCCTTCACCTCAACATCCCCGTAAGTAAGACCATAGCCAAAGGGATACAGCGCCTCCTGCTCCATATAACGGTAAGTGCGGTTCTTCATGGAATAATCCGTGAATTCCGGCAGGTCTTCAAGACCTTTATAGAATGTGATCGGCAGCTTGCCTGACGGCGATACATTTCCAAAGAGGATATCTGCTATCGCTCTTCCGCCTCTTGCCCCCGGATACCATGCCATCAGAACCGCATTGCAATGTTCCTCGGCGTAGTTCAGATCGATCGCGCTTCCCGCCATGAGGACAACGATGGTCGGCTTCCCTACCGCCGTTACCTTCTCGATCAGCTCTTCCTGTACCTTGGGCAGATGCAGATCCTTCTTATCGCCGGATGCATCGCTGTTTCCGTCGTCTCCTTCTTCGCCCTCCAGCGTCTCATCCAGTCCCACGCAGAGAATCACCACGTCGCTGTGCTCTGCCGTGATCACCGCTTCCGAGATCCTGTCCTGGCTCCACGCCAGATTCTCCACACGGTCCTTCTCCAGATGGCAGCCCTCAGAGAACAACACACGTACCTCCTCGCCCACTTCATCCTGGATTCCCTCCAGAGCCGTAATATAGCGGGAAGACGTCCCGTGATAATTCCCGATCAGCGCAGACCTGCTGTCCGCATTTGGTCCTACGACGCCGATCGTCTTAAGCTTCGACTTGTCAAGCGGAAGCACCCCGTCATTCTTAAGAAGCACGCTTCCCTTTCTCGCCATGTTAAGGGCTTCCTCCAGATGCTCCCTGCATTCTACCACTTCATACGGAATATCGTCATACTCGCTTCCGTCGAATAATCCCATAAGGAATCTGGATGTCAGAAGTCTCTCTGCCGCAACGGTGATATCCTCTTCCGTGATCAATCCGTCCTCCACAGCGCCTAACAGATGAAGGTAGGTATTGCCGCAGTTCACGTCGCAGCCGCATTTTAACGCAAGCGCCGCCGACTCTCTGGCATTCTTCGTCACCTGATGATTCTCATGGAAATCCTTGATCGCCCAGCAGTCAGAAGTATAATGCCCGTCAAACTCCCATTTCCCTCTTAAGACTTCCTCCATCAGGTACTTATGGCCGCAGCACGGCTCTCCGTTGGTCCGGTTATAGGCACCCATTACAGCCTCCACATCCGCTTCCTTCACCAACGCCTCAAAAGCCGGAAGATAAGTCTCCCACATATCCTTCATGCTGACCTCGGCATCAAATTCATGGCGGATCGCCTCCGGCCCGCTGTGGACAGCATAATGCTTGGCGCATGCCGCCGCCTTCATCACGGGGCCGCCGCCCTGGATCCCCTCTACGAATCTGACGCCGAGCCTTGAAGTCAGATACGGATCCTCACCGTAAGTCTCGTGTCCCCTTCCCCAGCGCGGATCACGGAAGATGTTCACATTCGGCGACCAGAAGGTCAGGCCTTTGTAGATATCTCTGTCATCGTGCTTCGAATATTCATTATACTTGGCTCTCCCTTCGGTGGCAATGATATCTCCCACCCTCTCCATAGCATCCTCATCGAAGGCTGCCGCCATCCCGATGGCCTGGGGGAACATGGTCGCAACACCCGCCCTTGCGACACCGTGCAGCGCCTCGTTCCAGTAGTTGTATGTCGGAACACCAAGCCTTGACACCGGCGCCGCGTCGTACCTTAGCTGCGCAGCCTTCTCCATCAGGGTCATCTTTGATACCAGTTCCTTCGCTTTCTTTCTTGCTTCTGCTCTTTCTTTCCTGTAATTTCCCATATCCGTAACTCCTTTTCTTAATCCTTGATCTATCACACTCTGCCTGCCGCCTGCTTTAGCCTGAGAATCGAATGCCTTCCCCGCCTGCGGCTGCACTCCCTGCTGTCACGATGACAGCGCCTCGCTGACTCCCTGTATCTCCTCCCGGTACTTCGTAGGCGATTTCCCCGTATGCTTCTTGAACGCCAGGGAGAAGTAATTGGTATCCCGGTACCCCACCATCATAGCGATCTCCCCGATCTTAAGGCTGGTAGTGTCAAGCAGCGACTTCGCCTTCTCGATCCGTTTCCGCACGATATATTCATTGCACCCTTCCTTCGTCACCCGTTTAAACAAACGCGAGAAATAGTTAGGCGTGATATAGAGGGATACGGCGATATTCGACACCGTAAGCTCCTCCGTCAGATGCTCGGCTATGTAATACTTGGCCTTCGCGACGATATCATGCACATTCTCCTCCTGGCTCCCAAGCATCTGACTTAGGAACATCTCCGTCACTTCACAGGCTTCCTCCCTGGAAGCAGACCTCAGACTCTTCGACAGTGCGTCCAGCTTACCTGTTTCCGTCTCCCCTGCTTCTCCCAGGTAGGCGAAATATATAGCCGAAGCCAGTTCAAAACACAGTTTCCGCACCGTCTGCCGGGACAGGTTATAGGACTCCGCCGCCTTCGCGAATGTCCGAAAAGCCTTTAACACATGCTCCGTATTCCCGATATTACTGCACATGATTCCCTTAAGCTCCGCATAGATATCCTGGAATATACTGTTCTTATTCTGTTCTCCCAAGAGCTGTACGATATCCTGCAGACCTTCCTTCTCCGTATCTAAAAGATGCCTCGCATCATGGTAGGATACATACAGCCCGTCCAATCTCTCCGCCGCGCTTCCGATCACTATCTTCGGCTTACAGTCGAACTCGTCCTGCAGGATCTCTGATAACTCCCTGGTCTTCTCGAGCACCGAATCTCCCTCTTCTCCGAGAAAATATACCGCCACGATCGTACCGTCGTCATCAAAAAACGTGATCCCTTCCTCCTGTGCGTCTACAATGCTGATACAGATGTTTTTCATAGACATTTCCTGAAAATTATTCTCCGCGGCCTGATTATGCATACAAAGCTGCGGAACGATCAGCACGATCTGATAACCGCTGAACCTGTCCAGGCTGTAATGCTCATGCAGATCCTTAAGCAATTGCCTGCTCTCACCTCTGCGGTGTATGAGATCTCGCATCTGCGCCTCCAGCCGCATCTGCTCCGCAACTCCCCTGGTCCGCTGCGCAAGCAGAGAGCTCTGTGCTTCCGCCTTCTTACGCTCCAATGAACGGATCTGCCCCTCTATCGCATCAGACAGATCCGTCTCATCCACCGGTTTCAGGAAGAAATCCTGCACCTTGAGACGAAGGCTCTGTCTGGCGTATTCAAAGCTGTCATACCCTGTCAGTACAAGCACTCTAAGCTCCGGCTGCCGTTTTCTTGCTTCTTCGATCAGTTCAAGCCCCGACATCTCCGACATCTGGATATCCGTTATCATGATCTGCGGTCCCTGTTCCTCTAAGATCTGAAGCGCTTCCCTTGCCGATGCCGCCGTGAATACCTGCTCCACTCCAAGCTTCTCCCACTGTATCACCTTCCTGATACCCATCCGTATCATTTTCTCGTCGTCTACAATCAGTACCCTATACATTGATCATCGCTCCCTGCATCATTTCCTCCTGCACCTCCATCACATAAGGAATCCGTATCTCCACCGTAACGCCTCCGGAAGGATTCTTCAGATAATGCAGACCATAACCTGTTCCGTAGAGGAGTTCGATCCTCTTATTCACATTCCTTACCCCGTATCCGAAGGTCTCGTCATACTCCGATAACTGCTGATTCATCTCATCAATCTGCTCCTGGTCCATACCCGATCCCGTATCGGCAAGGATCAGCTTCACGATCTCACCCTGGCGCACTGCGCGAAGCGAGATGCTTCCTTCTTTCCCCTGCTTCACCTTGATGCCGTGATAGATCGAATTCTCCACCAACGGCTGCAGTGTCAATTTGGGAATCATCGCCCCTTTGCAGCCCTCATTCATACTGATATCACTTCCTATGATATGATCGTACCTCATATTCTGGATGATCAGGTAATTCCTCACATGCTCGATCTCCATCTCCAGAGGTATGATATCATGCCCCTTGCTCAGGCAGATCCTATAATACCTGGCCAACGCCTTCACCAGCGTAGAGATCTCTTCATTTCCGTCGGCAACTGCCTGCCAATGGATACAATCCAATGTATTATACAGGAAATGAGGCTGTATCTGGGACTGCAGCGAATTAAACCGAATCTGCTCCATCTGATGCTGCTCCTGCTTGACTTGCTCCATCAGCACCACGATCTCCTCCATCATCGAATTAAAACCTGTGGCAAGCTTCGCAAAGTCTTCTCCCATATGCTCTGCATCAAGCCTTACCATCAGCGACCCTGCCGCAACGTCATCCATCTTCTTCACCACCCGGTCTAACGGGCGGTAGACCTTCTGTATCACCTTCTTGACGATCATATAGCTGATCAGGATCAGGATCAGCAGGATCCACACCATAATACTGATGGTATGGAGACTTGGACGGTACAATTCCATGGACGCGATACTGCTGATAATGTAATAGTTCCATCCCGGTACCTTCTGATAGATATAGAGCCTGCCCTTCTGATAGAAATTCCCCTTCACTCCGGTCAGGCAGTCCGCATAATCCACTTTTGTACCGATCTTCTCTCTATCCCTCATCGCCACGGACATCCCGTCCGTGTCCACGATCTCCGTCCTCTGTCCCGCTTCATCCCCATTGACGATCTGGTCGAGAATGGGATTCGAGAAATTCAGGCACAGAAGCCCTTTCTCCTCCAGGAGTCTCTCCACACTGTAGATCGGAAAATACACATTCACTGTAAACTGACTGCCTTTAAAATACGCATTGGAGAATCCCACCTTCAGCGTACTGCTCTGCCCGTTCTTGCAGCCTTCCAGATCCTTCTCATATACCTGATAGAACTCCGAAGCCGCAAGCGGCAATTTCCCCCTGTACAGATAATCCTCCATCTGATAGCTGATAACCGCGACAAAATTCATCTCCGATGTCATATTCAGGCTGCTTGAGAGGACATTATTCACCTCTGAGGCAGTCATGGCATACTGAAGCGTCTGCTTATTATCACACTCCAGATAACTCTGTACAGACTGGTCTATGACCAGCGCAATGCTTAAGGTCTTATATTCCTCAAGCATACTCTGGTAATTCTCTGCCAGCGAAGCATTCTTATCCTGCAGAAGTTCAATTGATTTTGCCTTAAGCGAAGTGACGGAAGATACCGTAGATACGATCATGACAAGCAGCGTTGTGAGAGTAATAGATACGATGATAAGTACCTGCATCTTCCTGTCAAACTTCCATCTGCTGATTCGCTCTTTCCATCTCTCCATATATTTTCCTCATAAATAGTATTGATACTCACGACCGATGAAATCTGCCGCTCAGTATAAAAAGAGCGCCATGTGCCACATGATGCTCTTTTTTACTCTTAACCCTTTACCGCACCTGCCGTCATACCTTTGACCAGCTTATCCTGGAATATGATAAACATGACGATCATCGGCAAAAGCGTCAGTGTCAGCACCGCCATGATCATCGGCGTATTCATAGAATACTGCCCCTGGAATTCCCAGATTGCCAATGGTAGTGTACGATTTTCTGATGATTGTGTCAAGGTGTATGCGAAAGAGAACTCATTCCACATATTTACACCGTTATAGATTGCAAGCGTCGCAAGACCAGGCTTCGCAAGCGGGAGGATGACCGAGAAGAACATCTGGATCTTCCCGCATCCGTCGATCTCCGCAGACTCCTCGATCTCCCTTGGGATCTCCTTCATGAAGCTGGTGAGGATGAAGACGGAGATCGGCACTGCAAATGCGATATATGGTCCGATCAAAGCCCAGATACTATCATAAAGCCCCGTTGCCCTGCTCATCTTGAATACCGGGATCAGCGTAATATGTACCGGGATGGACATACAGGCTACGATCCCTGCATAGATGGGATTCGCCAGCTTGAATTTGAATCTTGCCAGCGGATAGGACGCGCACGCCGCGATAAATAAAAGCAGCAGCAGCGAAATCGTCAGTACGATCACACTGTTCATAAAATATTTGGCAAAACCGCCTGTCAGAACCTCCGTATAATTGGCAAAATTCAGAGAATCCGGAAGGTTGAACACGCCCTTCGTGAGCATCTCGAATTTCTCCTTAAAGGAGTTCAGTACCATGAATATGAATGGCATAAATGATACGATGAGGTAAAAAATCGCCAATGCAAAAGCGAACACCCAGCATATGATACTTTTCTGTTTATTCTTCTTATACTGATCCATACTATGCCTCCTCTTTTCCGTTCAAAAGCTTCATGGTGATCAGCGATACCATAGAAATCAAGATGAACATTCCTCCGGCTACCGCAGAACCATAACCCATGTTAAAGGTGCTGAAAGACTGCTTATACATGTAGGTAGCCATCAACTCCGTGGATGTACCCGGGCCTCCGCCTGTCATTACATAGATCAGGTCGAAGTATTTCAGGGAACCTACCATTGACAGGATCGCCGCGCTCTTCATGGACGGAACCAGAAGCGGGAATGCAATCTTCCAGAAATACTGCCCCCTGGTAGCTCCGTCAATCCTTGCAGCCTCGAACACATCATACGGAATATTCGTAAACGCCGCCATAAAATATACCATATAGAACGGTGTGAACTGCCAGCAGATAACCATAATAACCGTCAGAAGCGCCGTCTTGGGATTACCAAGAAGGTCAACGTTGCCTCCGCCGAACCATCCTGAAATCGTACTTACCAGACCTCCGTTCGTTGCCAAAGCATAGGTAAACAAGAAACCGATCGCCACAGATGACATCAGAAGCGGAATAAACCAGATCACCTTGAAGACCGTAAGCTTCTTCCCGCCGAAATCAAGGAACGTCGCAAGCGCCAGACCGATCGGGATCTGAATACAGATCGACAGCACCATGATCACAAGGTTATTGCGGAACGCGATCCAGAAGCTGGAATCTGCCAACAGCGTCTTCCAGTTACCGATCCCGATGAATTTCTTACCAGCCGAGATTCCGTTCCACTGATATGTACTGGTTATAAATGTGTCAATAATGGGATAAATGACATAGATCGCCATCAATATCGCTACAGGCGCCAAAAATAATGCCGCAACTCTTCTTGTATCCCTCTGTCTTAACTTCTCCAGAGAAATCTCTTTTCCACCCATTCCTGAATCCCTCCTTTACGTTTTAAAAAAAGAGCTCTAGTGTCAGAGCTCTTTTTATATGAGTTATGCCCTACTTACTCTGCCTTATTTGCAAGATAATCGTCCATAGCCTTCTGCATAGCCTCTTGAGCTTCCTGCGGAGTCTTGGTCAGACCGAATACTTCCTGTAATCCATCCAAGTGAGCGGTTGCTACTGCCGGCGGCAGATACTGATCATACCATAACTGGATCTCAGATGCGTTGTTAGCTGCCTCTACGACTTCCTTCGTGATAGAATCTGTAAGCTTAGACTCAATACCCTGAACCGGCGGGATCTTCCCGTTCTCTACCTCGAAGTCGATCACTTCTTCATCCAAGTGCTTCTCTGCACACTCGAAAGCTGCCTCAAGCTTCTCGCCTTCACAGTTGAATACGATGAACTGGTCACCAACCGTACCGATCATGATAGACGGATCTGCATCGGATTCCTCGATCGCCGGGAATGGGAACCAGCCGATCTTCTCATAGAATTCTGCACTGTCAGTTGCGAATGTACCTGTATACCAGGAACCACAGAGCAGCATACCCGCTGTCTCCTGATACATCAACTGTTTAGCCTGGCCGTCATCCTCACTCAGAGAGTTCACGCCATCCGGGAAATACCCTGCTTCTACCCACTCCTGAACCTTCTCGCCGGCCTTGATGAAGCAGTCGTCCGTGAACTTGCCTTCGCCTGCTACTGCCTTCTGGAACGGCTCAAGTCCGCCGTAACGTGCAGCAAGGTTCATATAATACATAGAACCGGTCCACTTGGAACTGTTCGCCAGTGCGAACGGTGTGATATCATTCTTCTTCAGGGTATCGCAGATGTTCTCCAGATCTGCCAGAGTCTCAGGTTCTTTCAGCTTATACTTATCGAACATTTCTTTATTATAGAAGATACCTGACATAGATATATTCTGATAAGGAACCGCATATACATGATCGTTGTAGGTTGCCTGGCTTACCGCTGATTCCATCAGCTTATCCTTGATTTCGGATGCATTAAACAGATCGTCGATCGGCTGTCCGAATCCGGAATCAATATACTCATACATCGGTCCGCCTGACCAACAGGAATACATATCCGGACATTCGCCTGAACTCATAGCTACCACAAGCTTCTCCTTGTATGTATCATTCTGGGTCGGAACACTCGTTACCGTGTAGCCGGATTCTGTCTCTGAGTTGAACTTCTCTACCGCCTTCGTGATAACATCCTTATCCGGACTCTCTGTTCCGATATTCCAGTAGACGATCTCCTTGTCTCCGCCGGAAGCGCTGCCGCTGTCTCCCCCGCTGCTGCTTCCGCCGTCACCGCTGCCGCTGTCTCCCCCGCCGCATGCTGCCAGTGATGCAATCATCGCTGCTGCCATTGAAAGCGCCATAAGCTTTGCCATTCTTCTCTTCATCTTTTTTCCTCCTTCTTTTTTATTCCGGTATGAAGTACCGGATGTCTCTATGGGTATATATTAGCATTGTCAATATATAATTCCCATTAAAATTTCTGTCTATCTTCTATAAATTTCTTACCACAAAATTCTATCTTATGTGCACAATGTTATACCTGTCTCTAAAAAAGAACACTCGCCGGCGTCTTTCCCTCTTGCCCTATCCCTGTTTTAGTGATATGATTAACACCGACAAATATAATAGAAAGGAAACAAAGAACGTGACCTATAAAGAAGCAAGGGTATATTTGGACCGCGTGTCGAAATACGGAAGTGTACTTGGTCTGGGTGCGATTCGGAAACTGTTGTGCGAACTTGGGAATCCGGAAGCTGACCTTAAGTTCATACATATAGCCGGAACAAACGGAAAAGGCTCTGTACTAGCATACACTTCTGCCATATTAAGCGAAGCGGGATACAGAGTCGGACGGTATATCTCGCCGACAGTGGTTTCCTATCTGGAACGGATCCAGATAGACGGCAGGTGGATCTCTGAGGATACATTTGCCAGACTGACCAGTATGGTTCAGAACGCTATTGCCCGTATGGAAGCAGCCGGTGACGCAAGCCCGACTGTATTCGAAGCAGAGACGGCAATAGCTTTTTTGTATTTTAAGGAGATGAACTGCGACCTGGTAGTCTTAGAGTGCGGCCTGGGAGGCGCAGAAGACGCCACCAATATCATAGAACATACGCTTCTTGCCGTATTCACCTCCATCAGCCGGGATCATCTCGGGATCCTCGGCGATACGCTTACAGACATTGCAACCGTCAAGTCGGGGATCATCAAGCCCGGATGCACGGTGGTCACCTCCGTACAGCAGCCGGAGGTGATGCATGTCCTTAACGAGAAAGCGGAATATCATCACTGTCCCTTAGTTGCCGCCGATCCTTCGCAGGCTGAGATCTTGAAGGAGGGCTATGACGGACAGACCTTCTCTTACAAGGACCTAAAGGCCGTCCGCTGTCCGCTCGCAGGAAGGCATCAACTGGAGAATGCCGTCACTGCCATCGAAGTGATCCATACACTTGGGACACTTGGCTATCCCATCAGCCCGGACGCCGTCTGCAGCGGGTTTGAGAAGACCGTATGGCCCGGACGCCTGACCTGCCTTGGCAAAGAACCTCTTTTCCTCATAGACGGAGCTCACAATGAGGATGCAGCCAAAAGACTTCGGGAATCTCTAAAAGCCTACTTCCCGGACAGACGTTTTCACTATATCATGGGCGTATTCCGTGATAAGGAATATGAGAAGATCGCCGGTATCATGGGGCCCCTGGCCGCTTCCGTGCACACTGTCGATCTTCCCGATGCCGCCCGGACGCTGCCGGCAGCAGAATTGGCGAAGACCATGAGACGGCACTGTCAATCAGATGTCCGTATCCAGGCAAAAGAGAATGTGGAAGATGCGGTAACAGACGCTCTTTCTGGAGCCGGTAAGGACGGCATCGTCCTTGCCTTCGGTTCCCTCTCCTATCTGGGACAGGTGACAGAAGCCTATGCATCCCGAAACTAAGGAACTGTTAGGAACCAAAACCATTGGAACATAGTGTTCGGATTGAATCCGAAGTAATTTAATAGTGAAGGATAGATGACTATGATAGATCAGGATAAGATTAAACAAGGCGTCCGGCTTCTGTTAGAAGGGATCGGCGAAGATATCTCACGCGAAGGGCTTCTTGACACCCCCGACCGTATCGCCCGGATGTACGAAGAACTCTTCGGCGGGACCGAAGAGGATGCCGGCGTACATCTAAGCCGGACTTTCCACGCGGATAACAGCGAGATGGTGATAGAAAGGGATATCACCTTCTATTCTACCTGCGAACACCATATGCTGCCCTTCTACGGGAAAGTGCATATCGCGTATATCCCGGACGGCAGAGTCGCCGGCTTAAGCAAGCTTGCCCGGACGGTGGAGGTATATGCCAGAAGGCTTCAGCTTCAGGAACAGATGACCGGACAGATCGCCGATGCGCTGATGGAACATATGCATCCGAAGGGAGTCCTCGTCATGGCCGAAGCCGAGCATATGTGCATGACTATGCGCGGGATCAGGAAGCCGGGCAGTCAGACCGTAACGCTGGCGCTGCGGGGTGTCTTCAAGACCGAACCGGAATTAGAAGAACGGTTCTACCGGATGATCGGACGTTAAAGGAGAAGACCATGCAGACATTCTCAGACAATATCACACAGAAGAGGCTCTCCTTCATCCGGCAGCATCCGCTCTACGTCTCTTCCCTCCATCGGCTGGAAGAACTGGAGAAGACCCGCATCTTCTGCCGCCATCAGACAGAGCATCTTCTCGATGTCGCCCGGATCGCCTACATCCTTAACCTTGAAGGAGGACTTGGCCTAAGCCGGGATCTGATTTATACCGCGGCGCTTCTTCATGATATCGGCAAGAGCCGGCAGTATGAAGAGGGAATTCCTCATGAGACCGCAAGCGCAGCTCTGACTGAACGGATTCTATCCGATATGCCTTCTGATCTCGCATTTACAGCAGAAGAACAGCTGCAGATCCTCACTGCGATCCGCGGACACCGTAAGCCAAGAAGCGGCGCCGGGCCGTTGGAATCTCTTCTGTATAAGAGCGATAAGATGTCGCGCACATGCTTCGCCTGCCCCGCAGAACCGGAATGTAACTGGGACAGCGCAAAGAAGAATACAGAGATACAATTATGATCCCGTAACAGTTAAGACAAGCCGATCTGTTACATAATTACTGCAATGCATACAAAACTAAAATACGGAGACTTGAATATGATCATTGGAAATAAAGAATTTGACACAAAGAAACATACCTATATTATGGGAATCCTGAATGTGACGCCGGACTCCTTCTCTGACGGCGGCAGATATCAGCACATGGACGCCGCGCTTCGGCATGCCGGGGAGATGATCGCGGACGGAGCGGACATTCTGGATATCGGCGGAGAATCCACCCGGCCCGGCCACGCGCAGATCACCGATGAAGAAGAGATCGAACGGACGGCGCCCGTTATCGAGAGGATAAAACAGGAATTCGATATCCCCGTCTCTATCGACACCTATAAAAGTTCCGTCGCCGAAGCCGCACTTCAAGCCGGCGCCGATCTTGTCAACGACATCTGGGGACTTAAATACGACGATCGCATGGCCTCTCTCATCGCCGGCCGCGGCGCCGCCTGCTGCCTGATGCATAACAGGAATGAAGCGGTTTATAAGGATTTCCTGTCAGACTTCATGGAGGATATGCAAGAATGCATCCGCATTGCCCGGGATGCCTCCATCCCGGGAGATAAGATCATCCTGGATCCCGGCGTCGGCTTTGGCAAGACCTATGAGATGAATCTTGAGATCATCCGCGAAGTCGGCCAAATGCAGTCTCTTGGATATCCTGTTCTTCTCGGAACCTCCCGCAAGTCTGTGATCGGGCTGACGCTTGACCTCCCTGCAGATCAGCGGGAAGAGGGAACTCTTGTAACTACGGTCTTCGGTATGATGAACGGCTGCTCATTTGTGCGGGTCCACGACGTGAAGGCAAACCGCAGAGCTATTCAGATGATGGAAGCCATCGATCCTACATCGGTCAAAAGGAGGGTATAATGGATAAGATAACGATACAGAATCTTGAAGTGTTCGCCCGCCACGGCGTATTTCCCGAAGAGAATACCCTGGGACAGAAATTTACCGTCACAACAGCGCTGTACACGGATACTCGCAAGGCCGGACGGACAGACGATCTGACTGCCTCCATCCACTATGGAGAGATCTGTCAGAAGATAGAACAATATCTGACCGCGCATACATTCAAGCTGTTAGAACGCGCGGCCGAGAGCCTCGCCGAGATGCTCCTCCTTGAAACCCCGCGCCTTCACAAGGTGCAGATCGAGATCAAGAAGCCCTGGGCGCCGATCGGTCTTCCCTTAGAAACCGTCTCCGTGACAATCGAACGGGAATGGCATACCGCCTACATCGCACTGGGTTCTAACATGGGCGACAAGGAGCAGTATCTAAGGCAGGCTGTAAAAGCCCTTGACCATACGCCCTACTGCAAAGTCGCCAAGGTATCTTCCTTCCTGGTCACAGAGCCATACGGCGTGACCGACCAGGATGATTTCCTCAACGGCTGCCTGATGCTTCGCACACTCCTGACTCCCCGGGAGCTTCTTGACGTACTCCACAAGATCGAACAGGAAGCCGGACGGGAGCGCATCATCCGCTGGGGACCGCGGACTCTGGATCTGGACATCATCTTCTATGACGACCTGATCATAGAGGAAGACGACCTGTGCATCCCCCATGCGGATATGCACCGAAGAGATTTCGTGCTGAAACCTCTTCTGGAGATCGCCCCCTATAAACACCATCCCTGCAGCCGCAGGACGGTTCAGGAACTCTGTCAGGAACTCTGTCTGCCGGAATGATCAGATATCGTATTCGATCTCGCACCGTTCGAAGGCATTGATCACCTGCGTCTCCTGGTATGTGTCATATCTCTTATGCTTCCGCCCATAAGACATATGCACATGCCCGTGCAGGAAGTATTTGGGCCGGTACTTGTCAAGAAGCGCCCGGAATGCCTGAAATCCCTGATGCGGCAGATCAAGCCCGTCATTGAGCTGATATGCCGGAGCATGGGTCACCAGGATATCGAATCCCCTGTGCCTGAACAGCTGAAACCACAGCTTCCGAATCCGGCCCTTCATCTGTCTCTCCGTATACTGAAACTCTCCGGGCCGGTAACGCATGGAACCTCCAAGCCCAAGGATCCTCACTCCCTGATGCACATAGATCTTATCGTCAATGCAGATACACCCGTCAGGCGGGATCTGCCTGTACTTCTCGTCATGATTCCCGTGCACATACAGGATGGGCACGGAGGTAAATGTTGCCAGGAACGAAAGATATCTTGGATCCAGATCGCCGCAGGATATGATCAGGTCGATTCCCGCAAGCTTGCTCTTTTCAAAATAATCCCACAGATAAGCAGATTCTTCGTCCGCAATCGCAAGTATCTTCATAGATCAACTCTAACCCTTCTTATTTCTCAATCCCCTGCTGCGAGACAACAGGCTTGGACTGTTCTTTTAATTCTTCTTCCTTCGGAATGCTTCCGATGACATTCTCTGCCAGCCAATCCATCGTAACGATCTCCTCCGGCGACAGGCTCTTGCCCGGATCGTCCTGAACGATTCCATCCTGCGAATACAGGATACCGGAAAACGGATTGAACTTGCCCGTGCTGATAGTCTCCTTCAGAAGCTCTACCAGCCTCTTGGTTCCGAGCGGAAGATACTGTGAACATACAACATCGATCACACCCGCCGACATGCCCCACCAGTAATTGATAGCCTTCTTCGAAGTCGGATCGTCGTCGTATTTCCACGTACCGTCCATGATGGTACGGATCATCTGCTCGTAGAATTTCCCCCAGTGCCACAGCGGCATTGCAAGATTCCTGGCGGTATCGCCCTCCAGATGATAGATTCCGAAGAACCTTGACGCCTCCTCTGGGATCACCATATCCTTCCCTGAGATACAGTCGACCTTTTTATCAAGGACATTCTCCATCACGTCTATATCCTTCTTGGCGGTCCACTCCAGATATACCTCCGCACGGGGATTGATCGTCTTGGCTCCCAGCGCAAACGCATTGATATTCGCGATGGAACCGTAGATCGGGTAATCCGCAATATATGCCAGACGGTTGTGCTCCGACATAGCGCCCGCGATCGCTCCCATCAAAAACTTCGCCTCATGCATCCGCGCGTAATAAGTACGAATATACCTGTGTGAAGTATTGACAGAACAATTCAGTATCCGAATGTCCGGGTTGGCGATCGCCGCCTTCACACTGGCCTGCACAAACGACGGCGTTGTTGTAAATATAATATTACATCCGTCCGCGATCGCTTCATCTATACGCTCATCTATACTGTCAAGAGTAACATTCTCATAATATACCGTGCTGACTTCCTCCGGGAACGTCTGTTCCAGATGAAGCCTTCCCAGCTCATGCGCATAGGTCCACGCCGAAGATCCCGGCGTCTTCTCGTAGATAAATGCAACCTTAAGCCTGGAGATCCCAAACGGAAGCAGCAGGTTAATAAGCGGCTTCTTCTCCGTATTCGGGTCCATCTTAAGCTCTACATCCTCATCCTCCTCCAAAAGCGAGAATTCCTCCCAGGACTTCTCAACCAGCTCCTTTAATTCCTTGGTGGTCATCTGGTCGATCTCTTTATAACCATACAGCTCAATAAACGCAAGAAACGCGTCGCCTACCGTAACGGACAGCTTCCCCTTGTCCTCTGCGCTGTATTCCGCCATAAATCTCCGGTAAATAGAACTGAACTCCAGACGCTCGTCATCACTCCAGACTTCCTCCGGGCCTTTGCCGACCGCTTCTAAAAGCTTCTTAAAATTCCCCTCCTCAGAAAACCAGATATAATTGATCTTCGTCAGTTCATAGAAATCCAGGAATTCATAGTAGATCTTGTTCTCCTTGTCCTCTGTCCTGTTAGGTATGATACGCGTCACTTCACCGGGAACGGACACTACTCCGTAGTATTTCATAACGCTGACACGTTTATTCCCCTCCAGCACGTAGAATTTGTTCATATATTCGAATGCTTTGATCGGCTCACGGATACCTTCCTTCTCATGGCTTGAGCTGAGCTGAGCCCATTTCCTGGCAAACTCCGAGGTCTCCCTTAATATCGGCATATAATTCGCTGCAAATGCATTGCTTCTGCCGCCGGTCTTCGTTCCCACGATCTGATCGACCGGAATCTGGACCAGTCCCAGCGGCACCTCGGAAAATGTCCCCTTCGTCGGGATAATATCATCTAACACTTCCAGCGTAGGCAGCAGCCCATGCAGCATCCGGTACTGATAATTCTTCTTTCCAAGTTTATATGCTTTCGTGTAATCACTTAGTGCCATAATCTCCTCCCTTATGAATCAAGCTGTGTTCAGTCCTATTATATACCAACTATTGGAAAATCATCAAGCCTAATATTCTCTCATAAGCGATTCTCATAAGCGTTTTTCATAGGCAGTTTTCACAAGCAGTTTTCATAAGCAATCCTCAGATCTCCGTCCTCGCACCCTCCTGCAAGCCGTATCTCGCCGCAGGCCTTAAAACCTGCCTTTTCAAGCGCCCTTCTCATCGGGAGATTCCCCGGGTGCGTATCTATCCTGACCGCACGGAATCCCGCCTGCTTCGCAAGCTCGAATCCGTAAGCGAACATTCTCCCGGCCACGCCCCTTCCTTTGCATCCGTCGGCCACGCAGACCCGGTGCATGGACGCGTACTCTCCGTCTGTCAGCCATTGGCCGTCAATAACTTCATAGGAGGGGTCCGGCGTCGTCTGGAATGCAAATACACCCAGAAGCTTATCCTCTTCTGCCGCAAGATAAGAACAGCCTTCCCTGATATCCGCAAGCCAGACCTCCCTATTGGGATAGCCTTTCTGCCACTGATCAAGCCCCAGGCCCTTAAGCTGGCATTTGGCCTGTTCCGTGATCTCGCACATTCTGTCGATATGTTCCATAGACGCCCTGATAAATTCCATCTTCTTATCCCCTCCGTTAAATGTCTGATCCGTCCCTTATTCGATTCCCAGCACCTTGTAATCCTGGTCTTCTACCGTCTTCTTAAGCACCTCATCCGCAAGCTCTCCGTTCAGCGTCACAACCGCTGTTTTAGTCTCATGGCTTACTTCTGCCCCGTCAACCTCTGCAAGCGCCTCCAGGCATTTCTTCACCCTTGCCTCACAGTGTCCGCACATCATTCCTTCGATCTTCATTGTCTTTGTCATCTTTGTCTCCTCCTTCTTTACCTGATATTGTTCTTGTGCTTGCTCTTGTGTTTGTTCCTGCATCTGCTCTTGTGTTTGTTCCTGCATCTGCTCTTGTGTTTGCTCCTGCATTTGCTCTTGTGTTTGTTCCTGCATAGGCTCCTGTCTCTGCTCCTTAAGTACCCGCATCTTAAGGCTCTTATCCTTCGAAGCGTCCCGAAGCCTGAACCAATTAAGCCTCAACGCATTTGTCACCACGCAGAAGCTTGACAGGCTCATTGCCGCCGCTCCGAACATCGGATTCAGCTTCCATCCGAATATCGGATACCACATCCCGGCCGCAAGCGGGATCCCGATCACATTGTAGAAGAACGCCCAGAACAGGTTCTCGTGGATATTGCGAAGCGTCGCACGGCTTAACCGGATCGCCGCCGGAACGTCGCTTAAACGGCTCTTCATCAGCACGACATCCGCCGCGTCAATGGCGATATCCGTGCCGGCGCCAATAGCGATCCCCATATCGGCTCTTGTAAGCGCGGGCGCATCGTTGATCCCGTCTCCGACCATGGCCGTCCTGCCAAGCTTCTTAAGATCACGGATGACCTGCTCCTTGCCGTCCGGCAGAACACCTGCGATCACCTCGTCCACACCCGCCTGCCTTCCGATCGCCCTGGCCGTCCTCTCATTGTCTCCGGTCAGCATTACCACATGGATGCCCATATTCTGCAGTTCCTTCACCGCCTTGGGACTGTCCTCCTTGATCACGTCCGCAACGGCGATCACACCGATCATCCGCCCGTTTCTGCCGAAGAACAGCGGCGTCTTGCCCTCTTCGGACAGCCTGACCGCTCTCTGGCTCATCCGTTCGGATACGTCCGCGTTCTGACTGATAAATGCCAGGTTACCTCCGGTCAGCCTGTCGCCGTCCAGATTCCCGCACAGCCCGTTACCAGGCACAGCCTGAAAATCCGTCACCTCCAGACTTCCCGATCCCTTCCCGCTATCAAGCCCTCTTGCCTGCGCCAGCGCAAGAACCGCTCTTGCCAGCGGGTGCTCGCTCTTTCGCTCCAGGACGTACGCCGTCAGAAGGAGTTCTTCTTCTGTCACGCCGTCCTCGGGTATAATGTCCGTGACCTTCGGCTCGCCGCTTGTGATCGTCCCTGTCTTATCAAGTGCGACGATCTGCACCTTACCCGTCTCCTCTAAGGACACCGCCGTCTTGAACATGATCCCGTTCTTAGCGCCCATACCGTTGCCTACCATAATGGCAACCGGCGTTGCCAGACCAAGAGCGCACGGACAGCTTATCACCAGTACGGAGATCCCTCTTGCCAGCGCGAATCCTACGCTCTCGCCTGCGAACAGCCATACCAGGATCGTAACCGCCGCGACGGCAATGACCGCCGGCACAAACACACCGGAGACCCTATCTGCGACCTTCGCGATCGGCGCCTTCGTGGCAGCCGCGTCGCTGACCATCTGAATGATCTGCGACAGCGTCGTATCCTCCCCGACCCTGGTCGCCTCACATCTAAGGAAACCGGACTGATTCAGCGTAGCCGCCGACACCTGGCTTCCCGGTTCCTTATCCACCGGAATGCTCTCACCGGTAAGCGCGGACTCGTTGACCGCGCTGATGCCGTCTGTTACCACGCCGTCAACCGGAATATTCTCCCCCGGCCTGACCACAAACACATCGCCCTTCCTCACCTGACGAATGGGAACCTCCTGCTCCGATCCGTCTCTTACAACGACCGCCGTCTTCGGCGCTAACTTCATCAGGCTCTTAAGCGCATCCGTCGTCCGTCCCTTAGAACGCGCCTCCAGCATCTTACCGACTGTGATCAGTGTCAGGATCATGGCCGCAGATTCAAAATAAAACTCATGCATGAAGGCCATTACCTTGTGTGCGTCCATACGCATCTGCGCGTCCGTCATAGCAAAAAGAGCATACACACTGTACACATAAGACGCTCCCGCTCCCAACGCCACCAGCGTATCCATGTTCGGCGCGCGGTGCCACAGGCTCTTGAATCCGCTGATAAAGAACTTCTGGTTAACGATCATGACCGCGGTTGTAAGCAACAGCTGTATCAGGCCCATTGCCACATGATTGCCCTCAAGAAATCCCGGCGCAGGCCATCCCCACATCATATGCCCCATAGAAAAATACATAAGAGGAAGCAGGAACACGAGAGATGCCGTAAGCCTCTGTTTTAAAACAGGCGTCTCCCGGTCCTTCAATAGTTCCTCGCCCGGCGCACCCTCGCCGGCGTCCTCCTTTGTACCGGCCGTATCCTTCCTAGACGCACTGTAGCCCGCCGCCTCCACCGCTTCAACGATCTCTGAAGCAGAAGCGCTTCCTTCCACACCCATAGAATTCGTCAGCAGGCTTACCGAACAAGACGTTACTCCGTCTACCTTTAAGACAGCCTTTTCCACCCGGGCGCTGCACGCTGCGCAGCTCATACCTGTTACCGCATATTGTTCCATCTATCATCCCTCCTTGTGCTCCATCCGATCTCGTTTGTCTTCTCTTTACGATCCTTCGGATATCAGGTCATGTATCCTTCCCTGTCCGAGCATACCTTAGCAGTTGTCTCGTCCGCATTGCGCCTTAATGTACCATACCGGGGTATCATCGCATTAATTTCTGCAGTGTCGCGACGAGTTCGTCCACCGTATCTTCCTTTCCTGCACGGATATCCTCTGACACGCAGGTACGGATATGATTGGCAAGCAGAACCTTATTGAAGCTGTTCAGCGCCGCGTTCACCGCTGATACCTGTATCAGTATATCCGGGCAATAGGCGTCGTTATCCACCATCTTGCGGATGCCTCTGACCTGCCCTTCGATACGGCTTAAACGGTTGACCAGATCCTTATACTCCTTCTGGGAGCGCTCCTTCGTCTTGTGACAGCATTCCTGCCTCTCTTCCATATGTCTGCACCTCATTTCCAAATATATTATATACCCCATAAGGGTATAATGCAAGTGTAAAATAATATTTTTACGATCCTGATTCCCGGTACGGCCTTTGGGATATCCCGCACACCTTCAGAACATTCCCGCTGACCCGAAACCGCACATCCATCCCGGCATACTCCATTCCATAGATTCTGTCCGGGTCCTTCTGATAAGAAGGCCGCGGATCCTGAGACAATATCTGCACCAGGATCTCCCTGTGCTCTGCCGGCACCGCATCCATCCACTCGCCGGGGATCTCAACATCCAATCCGTACTCCTTCTTCTGCTCCGCGAATCCGCCCTCTGCGTCCGCATGACAATCCGCATAAGGCAGATAGGGCTTAATATCATAAATGGGCGTTCCGTCCATCAGGTCCGCGCCTCTTACATGCAGTACGATTCTCCCTGCCCGGTTCTCCACCCGCTCCAGCGCCACGCAGGACAATCCCACCGGATTAGGGCGAAACGGCGAACGGCTTGCAAATACGCCCACCCGTTTATTCCCTCCAAGCCTCGGCGGCCGCACTGTCGGGCTCCAACTCTTCCCCATAACCTCCGTAAATCCCCAGATCAGCCAGAGATGGGAATACTCTTCGATTCCCTTGCACGCGTCCTGATTGCCGTATCCGTCCTCGAATACGATCTCTGCCCTTGTATCCGCAAGCCCGCTCTGCCTTGGGATTCCGAATTTCGACGGGAAATCCGTATGAATATACGCGATCGTCTTAAGCCTTAGCCCATTCTCTTCCTTAGCGCTTCCTTCCTCCATCTGCCTGTTCCTCTCCATTTTCTGCCTCCGAGGTTCCTTCCTCCATCTGCCTGTCCCTCTCCATTCTCTGCCTCTATCTTTCCCGAAGCGTCCCTTGCATATTCCTCACGTCTAATCGTCCCTCTGCCCGTTCTTTGATATGATCTCCTTGATCCTTCGGATCTCCTCCTTATGCCCCTGGTCATCCAGCGGCGTCTCCAGATAAAACGGCAGCCCGCTTAACATTGGATGCCGCATTACACGAAGCAGCGCCTCCATGCCGATCAGCCCTTCACCGAACGCCGCATGTCTGTCCTTATGGGAGTCAAACGGCATCATACTGTCATTCAGATGTATCGCTTTCAGCAGGCCAAGTCCCAGCACATGGTCAAATTCATCAAGCACCTTGTCAAGCTCATTCACAATATCGTAGCCCGCCGCAAACACATGGCAGGTATCCAGGCAGATCCCTATCCGCTCCGGATGTGCCAAGCCGTCCCTGATCGCTTTCAGATGCTCGAATCTCGCCCCGATCTCCGTCCCCTTTCCGCTCATGGTTTCAAGGAGGACTGTGATCTTCTCATTCCCTGTAACCGCCTGGTCAAGTCCCCGGATGATATTCTGGATCCCCCGCTCCACTCCGATCCCGGTGTGGCTGCCCGGATGAAACACCAGATATTCGATATCAAGTTCATCCATCCTTGCAACATCCTCCCGGATAACCGTACACGCGAACTCATATACCCGCTCCTGATCGCTGGCAAGGTTCATGGTATACGGCGCATGGGCAAGAAGCGGCCCGAATCGGTGCTCCTTCCGTATCGTCTGGAACTGCTCTGTCTCCTTTGGCGTATATACCTTAAAATTCGATCCCCTGGGATTGCGGCTGAATATCTGCATGGTATTGGCTTCCATCCATACTGTATTCTTCGCAGTATTCGCGATCCCCCTGGCAATCGACATATGTGTTCCTATCGTTAACACTGACATTTATCCTCCTTCGTATTATCTGTACTGTACTGTTCTGTTCCGTCAGCTGTACTAGTGTTCTGTCAGCATCTTGAAAAGCCATTGCCCGGATGCGCTCAGATCGCCCTCTTCAAATCCGCTGGTCTTACCGCAGGTGCTCTTAAGGATCGCCGAAGACTCGTCCTTGTTCGACAGATTCCATGCAGCGTAGCTCACACCGTACCGGTCCATCAATTCCACCCACCGGTCCGCCTGCTCCTGATCGATCGCTCCGTTTCCGCTGGCATCACAGATTCCGTACTCCGTCACAAATACCGGCAGGCCGCTATCCAGCGCCGCCGCCATCTTATCCCGCAGATCGTCCTTATGGGTCGCCGCATAAAAATGCAGCGTATACATGATATTATCATATTCCGTAATCGGATCTGCCGCCGCCTGATCTACAAACTGCGACCAGTTCGGCGTTCCCACGATGATCACCGCATCCTCGTCATTTGCTCGTATCACCGGAATCACTTCCCGGGCGTAAGCCTTGATCTCATTCCATCCGGTACTGCCGTTCGGCTCGTTGCAGATTTCATACAGTATATTGTCTGCATCTGCATATTCGGCAGACATTTCTCCAAAAAAATCCTTCGCCTCTTCCAGATAAATGTTAGGATCAGAGTCAGACAGGATATGCCAGTCAATGATCACATACATGTCATGGTTTTCGGCGTATTTCACACCGTCGCGGATCAGGCCCTTCAGATATTCCTTGTCACCGCCAGTACAATATCCTCCGTACTCCGCCGTATACATGGCAAGCCGTATCACATTGGCCTTCCATTCATCATGGAGTTGGGCGAAGCAGGCGTCATTGATATAATCTGGAAACCACGCTATACCGTGGGTACTGATCCCCCGAAGCTGCACCGGCTCCCCGCTGCTTCCTGTAAGCCTGGCGCCCTCCACATGCAGCGCCCCGGTAACCGACGGCGCGGCCATAGCGTCTGCATCGGACGGCATCTTCTCCTGCCCTTCTTTGTCCGATTCTTTTTCCAGTTCTTCTCCCTTATTCTGTGCGTCTTTCCCGTTCCGTGATCCTTCCTGTTCTACGGCGCTTTGGCTGTCCCGGCCCTTCTCTTCCTTCTGCCCGCTGCAGCCGGCGGCAGATGACAGCAGCGCCAGCATGATCAGACCGGCAGCAAATATCACATTCCTCTTCACAGTTCTCTTCCCCGCTTTCTATCATATTGTACCAGTTCAGACAAGCCGTTCTGTACAATACATTTCTATTCAACATAGTATTTTTACACTATCAGTGTACTTTATCCCTTATTCGTTGTCAATCCGCCGAATCCTCCCTTGATAAAAGCCTTTGATAAAAGCGGCACAAGAGCCAATACAGTTAGGCTAATTAATTCCCTGCAAAATGCCGATATATCATATATATGTCATTCAGAGTAATTCGGCTGTGAACTTCCTGCAGCCGCGCTGAATTACATCACTCCAGGCGGACTCTGTGCGTCCGTCTGATTTACTTTAGGAGGTAAGACATGAATAACCAGGAAACATTGACAACACCACAAGCCGCACCTCAGACAAAAGCAGAAAGTATGATCGAGAAGTTGAACCTTCCCCGCACCATCCATATGGTCCCGATGGATCTCATCAGCGGCTTTGAAGTCCGTCCCGGCTTCTACGAGATCAACGGTGCGACAGCTATTCCCGGAGGCGTTAATTTCACCGTATACTCCCACGGAGCGACCTCTATCGAGCTTCTGCTTTTCCACCGGACTGAGGAGAAGCCCTTCGCTGTCCTGCCATTTCCAGATCACTACCGGATCGGAAATGTATATTCGATGATCGTGTTTAAGCTGAACATCGAAGACTTTGAGTATGCTTACCGTGTCGACGGGCCGTATGAACCTAAGAAGGGGCTGATCTTCAATAAGAACAAATACCTTCTGGACCCTTACGCCAAGGCAGTCACAGGCCAAAGCCAATGGGGCGATTCTTCTCCCCGCGGACAGCACTATAAAGCCCGTGTCGTAAAGGATGATTTTGACTGGGGCAATATGAAGACGCCGCGTCTTCCCACGGAGGATCTCATCATATATGAAGTTCACGTAAGGGGATTTACCAAGCACGGTTCTTCCGGCGTAGAGCATCCCGGAACCTTCGCAGGGCTCTTGGAGAAGCTCCCGCATCTTCTGGAGCTTGGAGTCAATGTTGTTGAGCTGATGCCGATCTTCGAATTCGACGAGATGCAGGATTACCGGGAACATAACGGCGAACCGCTCTATAACTACTGGGGATATAATACGGTGAGCTTCTTCGCCCCTAACACCAGTTATTCGGCAAGCAAAGAATATAACAGAGAAGGCAATGAACTGAAGCACCTGATCCAGGTCTTCAATCAGCACGGAATTGAGGTCTATCTGGACGTAGTGCTTAACCACACGGCGGAAGGCAACGAGCAGGGGCCGTTTTTCTCCTTCAAGGGATTTGACAACAATATCTATTATCTGCTGACTCCGGAAGGTTATTACTATAATTTCAGCGGATGCGGCAATTCCCTGAACTGCAACCATCCCATCGTGCGTCAGATAATCCTGGACTGCCTGCGTTATTGGGTCAATACATACCGCGTCAACGGTTTCCGGTTCGACCTTGCTTCCATACTCGGACGCAACGAAGACGGTTCCCCGATGAACAAACCGCCTCTTTTGCAGGCTCTCGCTTTCGATCCGATCCTTGGAGACGTGAAGCTCATTGCAGAAGCCTGGGATGCAGACGGACTCTATCAGGTAGGCTCCTTCCCGTCCTGGAACCGCTGGGCGGAATGGAACGGCCGATACCGCGATGATATGCGCAGATATCTGAAAGGCGACGAAGGCATGGCTCAGGCAGCGGCCTTAAGGATCGGCGGTTCGCGGGATATCTATGAACCAAGCACCAGGCAGAACGCGTCCGTTAACTTTATCACCTGCCATGACGGTTTTACCTTAAATGATCTGTTCTCCTACAATACGAAGCACAACGAGAAAAACGGATGGAACAATACCGACGGCGCCAATGATAATAACAGTTGGAACTGCGGAATCGAAGGCGATACCGACAACCCGGATGTCCTGTCACTCAGAAGACGGATGATGCGCAACGCCTTTGCACTCCTTATGTGCAGCCGCGGAATCCCTATGTTCCTTGCCGGAGATGAATTCTGCAACACCCAATTCGGCAACAATAACGCATACTGTCAGGACAATATCACCTCCTGGCTGGATTGGAGCCTGCTTGACAAGAATCGGGATATGTTCGAATTCTTCAAATATATGATCCAATTCCGCAAATCACACCGCATACTGCGCACCAACGTAAGCAACGGCGCAAACGGCTTCCCGGATGTAAGCTTCCACGGAACTACCCCCTGGTGCAGCAAATTTGCCGATTATGACAGATACATAGGCGTGATGTTTGCAGGACAGGAACAGAGCTTCGGACCGCAGGTCATCTACGTTGCCTCCAACGCTTACTGGGAGGACGTATCCGTGACCCTTCCTAAGCTGCCCGCTTCTATGTATTGGGAGATCGCCGTAGATACGTGGGAGGAGGAGCAGAGATGCCGTCCGCTGCATGGTGACCAGATCGTTCTGCATGCAAGAAGCATCGTCGTACTGGTGGGCGAATAGAGCCAAATATAATAAGGCTGCTGCAACATAGACCAGATCTCACAATATACAGATGAATGACATTGCTGTATATTGTGCAGATCCGCTATATTGCGGCAGCCTCATTCTTTCGCTTAACTATTCGTTATAGCATCTCTCAGATACCTTATCTTTTTAACTATTCGCTAAAGCATCTCTCAGATACCTTATCTTTTAACTATTCGCCAAAGCATCTCACGGATACCTTATCTCTTCAATTATTTGCTCAGCATCTCATGGATACCTTTTGCTCCGGCCTTGCCCGCGCCCATAGCCAGGATTACCGTCGCCGCGCCTGTCACGGCGTCGCCGCCTGCGAATACCGCAACCTTGGAAGTCTGTCCGTTCTCTTCCTCTGCAACGATACATTTTCTCCTGTTCGTCTCAAGTCCCTTGGTCGTAGACGCGATCAACGGATTCGGAGAAGTTCCAAGAGACATGATCACCGTGTCAAGCTCGATCTCGTACTCAGATCCCTCGATCTCTACCGGACGTCTTCTTCCGGATGCATCCGGCTCTCCAAGCTCCATCTTGATCACCTTCATGCCCTTGACCCATCCGTTGTCGTCCACAAGAATCTCCTTCGGATTGGTCAGCAGGTCGAAGATAACGCCCTCTTCCTTCGCATGATGCACCTCTTCTACTCTGGCAGGAAGCTCCGCTTCACTGCGGCGGTATACGATATGTACCTCCGCGCCGAGACGAAGCGCGGTTCTTGCAGCATCCATAGCTACGTTGCCGCCGCCGACTACAGCGACCTTCTTGCCTGCCACGATCGGAGTATCATAAGAATCGTCGAATGCTTTCATCAGATTGCTTCTCGTAAGGTACTCATTAGCAGAGAATACACCGTTAGCCGTCTCTCCCGGGATACCCATGAACATCGGAAGTCCTGCGCCGGAACCGATAAATACTGCCTCGAACTCTTCCTCTTCCATCAACTGGTCAATCGTCGTAGACTTACCGATCACAACGTTCGTCTCAAACTTAACGCCTAATTCCTTAACCTTCTCAATCTCCTTCTTAACAACCTTGTGCTTCGGAAGACGGAACTCTGGGATACCATATACCAGTACGCCGCCAAGCTCATGCAATGCTTCAAATACAGTCACCTCATAACCTAACTTCGCCAGATCTCCCGCACAGGTAAGACCGGACGGACCGGAACCGATGACTGCAACCTTGTGTCCGTTCGTCTTCTCAGCCTTAACAGGCTTAATATCATGCTCCAAAGCATAATCCGCAACGAATCTCTCCAGCTTACCGATAGATACCGGATCACCCTTGATACCGCGGATACACTTGCACTCACACTGCGACTCCTGCGGGCATACACGGCCACAGATAGCCGGAAGAGCTGATGACTCGCCGATCACCTTATAAGCCTCCTCAATATTGCCTTCCTTCACCTGGGAAATGAATCCGGGAATATTGATCGCTACCGGACATCCTTCGATACACTTGGCATTCTTACAGTTCAGGCAGCGAGTTGCCTCCTCCATTGCCTCTTCCTTATTATATCCATAACAAACTTCCTCGAAGTTAGTTGCTCTCTCCTTCGCGTCCTGCTCTCTTACAGGAACTCTCTTTAATACATCAGCCATTAGTTGTCACCTCCGCAATTGCCGCATCCACCATGATGGGTGTCGCCTTCTTGTACTTTCAGGATCGCACGTCCTTCCTCTGTCCTGTACATCTGCTGTCTCTTCATCGCATTGTCAAAGTCTACAAGATGTCCGTCGAACTCAGGTCCGTCTACGCACGCAAACTTCACCTCGCCGCCTACAATCACACGGCAGGCGCCGCACATACCAGTACCGTCAACCATGATCGGGTTCATGCTGACAATCGTAGGAATCTCCAGCTTCTTGGTAAGAAGACAGGTAAACTTCATCATGATCATCGGTCCGATCGCAATACATACATCATACTTATTGCCCTCTTCCACCAGCTTCTCGATCTTGGTCGTAACCATACCTGCATGGCCATATGTACCGTCGTCTGTACACGGATAGTAATTCCCCGCAACCGCTTCCATCTCCTTTTCAAGGATCAGCATATCCTTGGTCTTGGAACCAACGATCACATCTACGTCTACTCCATGCTCCTTAAGCCACTTCACCTGCGGATATACAGGCGCCGCTCCGACACCGCCGGCTACAAAAAGCATCTTCTTATTCTTAAGGCTCTCAATATCCTCTTCTACAAATTCAGACGGACATCCCAAAGGTCCGATAAAATCACGGAAGGAATCTCCTGCCTGCATCCCGGCCATCTTCATGGTAGATGCACCGACCTCCTGGAACACAATGGTAATAGTTCCTGCTTCTCTGTCATAATCACAGATCGTAAGCGGAATACGCTCACCCTTCTCGTCCATCTTCACGATCACAAACTGCCCCGGCTCACAATGCTTGGCAACACGCGGAGCTTCTACGTCCATAAGATAAATCTTATCAGCCAGTTTCTCGGCTTTCAATATCTTGTACATCTTACGTTCCTCCTAATAATTAATGCTTCTATTATAATAATGTATCTGTAAGAAAATATCAAGTATGTTAAAAAGAAAATCGTTAAGTAAATATCACAGTAAATATCACACTACGGCTTCAATGAGCAGCTTATCTCCAAGGATAACTTCTTTTACCCCGATTTCTTTCTTTTTATTAAAATCAAAGCTTAACATATAGCCCTTCTTTATCCCAAAATAATCAAGATAATCCGACAATTGTCTTTCCCCCCGTTCGTTGTAGGCATTACCTCTCCATATTTTTAATTCAATGATAAATTGTTCACCTCGGTAATCGATCACCAGATCCATTCGCTCACGGCTGCGAGTCTCTGCCTCCACATAGCTGTTTCCCACACCATTGATGATCGGTTTCAAAAAAAGCATAAAATAACGCCTGCCGGCATCTTCAAGAAAAGTTTCGTCGCTGTCTCCGTAAAGATAATCAAAGCTCTCCACAAATTTCTCCAGTATACGCCGTACATTCAAGTGTCCTCCGGTAATAAACTGATTTTTCTCCTGCAATCCGGCATCATATATTTTACTGCTTATATATTCTTCCGATATAAACCAGTTGTATAATACTGTTTCAAAGATCCGATTGGCAATAGAAACTGTTCCGTTCGTATTCTTTATAAATCCAAACATTGCAGCAACTTCTATATAATCATTCATCGCAACATAAGGAATCGGCTTGCCCGCAAAAAGAATCTCATAACATATATCTCTTAACCGGGGATATTCCTTCAATTTCCTTTTCAAAGATTGATACAGGGGATTCGTTTCGTTCAGCAATATCTTCATAGCTTCTAAGAATCCCTCTTTCGTCCAGACATCACTTTTGTCAGAAAATCCTCTGTCCTTTGCAATACGTTCATCCATAAGCTTGCACAGTCTGGATACAAGATATGGATAACCGGAAGTGTAATTATATAGAAGCTGTGATATTTCTTCTATATCCATATCTGTATGGTGATCCTCTTCATACTCCTCAAGCATCCTTGCAATATCCTGCGTTGAAAAACTCATATCCACCAAGAAATCCGCCGCAATATTCCATGGGCTGTTCTCCCTGTGCTTTTCATTTGGACGAATATTTTTCTGAATATTCCGTATATCATACAGACTTGCAAGTATCACAGACCGAAATGTAGGAGTAATATCACAGTCCAAATAGCAAGCTCTGATCTGTGCAAGGAAATCAAAAAACGCCTGTGTATTCACCGCAGTATCTACTTCATCTATGATTAGAACGATCGGTTTACTGGTTCGTTCACACCACTGGCCAAACCAGTCAAAGAGCTCTGCCATTCTGCTCTCTCTATCTCTTCCAGCTGCCATCTCCATGAGCTTTTCCCGGAAATCATCCGGTATCTCTTCCATATTCCGGAGCGCCTTACCGATCTCGCGCGCCAAACCACCTACAAAAGCTGACTCATCGGCAAAATCCAAAAAACTCATCCTCTGAAAATCCAGACTGACAACCATATATTCCTGTTTCAAGTAGTCTGCAAGTGCTCTAAGTATCGTAGTTTTACCGTATTGTCTCGCTTTGTGGACAGTAAAATACAATCCGGCATCTACCATCGCCTTAATCTCTTCCAGCCTCGTTCCCAGATCAACCATATAATGCTTTGCCGGTTTGCACGAACCATTTACATTAAAAATCTTTGCCATCTATCAGCTTCCCTCCTACAGTCTTTATATCGCCCGCAAGCGACTGCACCTGAAAGAGTCAAACAAATATTAACACCAAATAACGCTTCCAAGCACCTCCACACCGCGTTCAGCAGCCATCTTCCTCTCCTTCACGATAAACCGTGAATCTGATATTCCTCTCTTCTCCACAAACAGAATTCCATCATAATCCTCGAGTTCCCTGATGGCATCCGCCTGGAATACGATCTGAACATAGGATGACCAGGAAACCTCCGGAATCTGTGCTGTAAGCTTCTCGCATAATCCCGCAGCGTCCTCCCTTGCCACCGTACCGGCAAGCATGATCTTCTTCTTATCTCCCTTGCCCGGCAACTTACGGATCGCCGCCTGCACATTCGCCGCCGCTATCTTCACCTGATCCTCGCATCCAAGTCTGGCATACGCACCCTCTTCCAACCGGAAGATCCATGCATCGACAGCTCCAAACGCTCTCTTCCTGTCTGAATTACGCACCAATCCTAACATGGGCATACCGTACTCTTCCGCAAATGTCTTCGTATTGCGCAGCCGTCCGCTCATAATATAGAGCATCATGAGAACAAAACATGCCATAAATCCGCCGAGCACTACTCCGATCACCGCATATTTTAAGGCCTCCGCAGCCGGATTCGCCAACATTGCCGCAGAACCGGTGCCTCCTGATGAACTTCCTGTCTCTTCTGTCTCCAAAGATAATACTGTATTCATCTCTGTCTGATAAGTCTGCAGATTCCGTACTGCCTCCACATAGCCTGACCGAAGAGTCGCCTGATAACTCTGTATGCTGGAATCCGCCTTCTCCGACTGCACCGAAGACAACAAGCTTAATCTATGTGCCGCCAAAGTCTTCTGCAGCTTAGCAGAATACTCCTTCATTATCTTCTCCGCCTCCGCAAGATATTCTCCGCACAGCTTGCCGTCCGGCATATTGATTAGGATCTGGATCACCAGCTTCTCCGGGCGAATAACCTCATAATCTCCTACCCGGTATGTCTCCCTGTCGCTGCTGTTAAATGAAACCAAATATCTCAGATCCTCTACGGAGACCGCATCATTCTTAGCATGAAGCTTCTCCGCCATACTGCCGTCCGTGACAAACGTCCGCAGCGCCGCAACCAGGCTGTCCAAATGCTCCCCGCCGTCCACATAATAACTCAGCGTTCCCGTCGATACATGGAACGGGTCTATCTCCATCACGATGGATTGATTCAGAAAATCCTCCTGAGCTTCCACATCCTTCTCGCATCTTGCAATGATCTGCTCATAGGATTCTACGGAACGCTCGTTGAGCGTCATGGGATTCTCTTCCTCCTCTGCCGCTTCTCCATCCTCCGACTCTAACGCGGCTTCCTGTTTCGCCGACTGGTTGCTCCGTACTACGGACTGGTACTTGTAAGCTCCTGCCAGAATTCCCATGATAAGCATGAGCACAAGGATTCCCCGCCATTTTTCAAGGCAATAAAACATTAGGTCTACCAAACTGATCTCTCTTACTTCCTGTTGTTCATTCATGATTCATTTCTTCCTCCCGTTTCTATCATTCCTTTATCCACGATTCAATATCTCCAGCTTCCTCCTCTTGAACCATGTTCCATATATACTCTGGTGATTCCGCATATAATCCTAAATTCTTATCTTGTAATAATTCATAAGTCATTGTCTTAAGCAGCTTTTTCAATGCCTCCTCTTTTGAGCACCTTTGTTCTTTGCTCATACGGTGTACCAGATAAACAGAAATAGATTGTATTGATTTATTAATATTAACACTTGTCACACTCATCCGACAATCTCCCTTCTTATTTTCTTAAATCGAAGTGTCTGAATTGCGACACTTGTTCCAAAAAAATATTGTTTCGGCAGATTCTCCGGTTCTAAATCGCTTATCAACTGTTCTAATACTTCATCTGCATAATCAGCCTCCTTTATTGCATCTATATACATCCTCAAATCTTCCAAAATTCCTTTTATTCCCATAGAATTATATTCTTCATAACATATAGCAATATAAGAGAGCAAATCATATTTATCCAAAATATCACTAACTTCATTATAATTAATATTCCACTGTTGCTTCATACAATTAACAATCGTTATCTGCATATTTAATATATTATCTGCCCTAGCCATCGGAAGTTCCTCCTTATAGTTTTACTATAACAAAAAATAGCGATATAGACAATGGAGGAATAAAATTTAGATTTCTTTAGATTACTTTCATTTATTTTCGCTCTATTTATTTAATTATGAAAAAATACCAGACAATGGTAATGACTTCTTAATGATTTTTAGAAAAAAGAGATTATTGTTGATGTTACCAAAATGCAATTGCAGAAATGACTGCCGCATATCTGTTATCCTGTACTATTTTTTCGATAGATGAACTTAAGATTTCTTTACATAATATTCCGTGATTGATCATTGCCTCTCTCGCCATCTCACGAACCTTGCTTTCTGCCTCCTCTTTACTGCACACGCCCGAATATTCCATAATTACTCCCACATCTTCCGGATGTCTGGGAATCCCTACACTTACAGCTGACGCTATCCTCTCTCCCGGCTGGTCAGAGGAAATCGTTCCATAAGCTGTAAGCAGTACAGAACCTTCTCTTTTATCTACCTTTTCCATTCTCATACAATTGACAGGCAGAATACTGCTTACTCTAAGCAGATTATAATTGGAAATACCTGCCGAAATAAGCGCATTATCAAATGCCTACTAAGCTTTCCGCTGCCTCGCCCATTCCTGACACAATCACAAACTTATCCGGATATTCAAACATGCTTTTCTCCCCTTATTCCACAGTATTGCTACATAATCTAACCATTTCCAACGCTTCAGGCTTAACCGAATCGATCGAAAATCCAAAGTATTCCTTCCTTACTTCAAACCCACAATCCTGATATAATTTCACGGCTGCTTCGTTTCCTTTGAGCACGCACAATTCCATATCCTCTTTTGGATGGTCTTCCACAAAGTTCGTCAATAGTCGCCTGCCTATGCCTGTATTCCTCTTCTTACTGTTTACACATATATTTAACAATGAAATCTTCTCATGATTATCTATAAATCGTACCGAGTCAAATATTGCGAATGAACTTCATCCAAATGCTCCGCTGATCCTATCCCCAGTTTCTTTAAGGAATCCTGTAAAACCGCAGGATTCCATTGTAAATTCCCTCTAATCCACAATATCATCCCAATTATCTCTTCTTCCATCACCGCCACATACAAATTAGATAACCGGAACATTTTATCCGCATTGTCGGCAAGTAAAACTGAAATAACTTTAACCGCATTCTGCCGGCTGCCAAACATTTCCTGATAGATATACCGATCCGTATCGTAAATGAGACCGGCTATTTCCTGCATCTGTCTGCAGCTTAGACATGCCTCTTGATCTAACTGCCTAAATGTTATGGAATCACTTCGAATATTCTCTTCTGACGATTCATATTGTCCTGTCTTCTTCTTCGCAGTCTTCAACTCTTCCAACAATTCGTCCGCCAATTCATCTCTGTAGACGATCTCCACTTCTTTACATGGTTTCCGATAAAATACTTCCTTCAATAAAACTCGCTTAACAAGCTTCTCCTTACATCCGGGCTTCACATACAATCCGCCTACGAATATTTTATCTTCATCAGAATAAGACATTACTCCAATCACTTTTCCGCAGCTAACAGCAAAAGCTTTCCCCTCATACTTGGATATTTCACTCCATTTACTGCGTGATAACCACCATGGCTTATAATTATATTCTTCATCTTCTATTACACCGAATAATAAGTAACCAGCTATATAACTTGCCTGATTTTCCATCTGCGTCGTTGTTGTCAATCGGCGTAGCGCCCACTACGCCTCATTCCTCCGCCTTGCATATGAAAAATCATTCTGCGTTATATGGCTAGGAACTTATTTTTCGGTGTACTATGTAAACTCTGACAGGCTGCCGTATATATAATTCATAATCTTTGCATCTGTCTAAGGAACTATCTTCCAATGGAACATCTGTGCCTTCCCGATATTCTACCCACTCCTCATATATCCGAAAACACCCTCTATAATACTGGGCACATCTGACTAATTCCAAGCTCTTAACCTCCGGGTTATTAACAGCTAAAAAGAACCGATATGCAAATACATCATCAATACTCTCAAATGCCAACTGCTCTTGGTGAACACAAACAGCCATTCCCTCCAAATATACCAAATAATTGATAAATATCTGCCGCTGTTCACGTAAACTGCTCATTTCCGTTACCGGATTGCCGCCTAATTCTTGTTCCAGATAATGCTCGACCAGACACATATCTTTATTCTCGATAAAAGACTTGTTATATTCGAGCATAAATTGCGCTTCTGCTGTTTTCCTGTGTTTTTCTTCTCCCTTCTGATCATGTTTTAACTGGACGATAATGAAGCTTGCCGCCACAATCGCTGTCATTACTTCACCAATATTAATGGCTAATGCATACTGCTCCGTACTTTTTCCATAGATATCAAGCCATTTTATCAAATCAGAATTCAGGATGGTTGTGCCTATAAGGAATACTTTATAGAAAGCGATTGTCACGAGTACAACCACAGCAAGCAAAACTATAAACCAAAATATGACCTGAAACAGGAAAAATTTTTTAATATTGACTTTAATTTTCTCTTTATCTTTTGCATGAATACCTCTAAAAGCCACCAAAACAGGAAGCTCATAAGCCCCAAAATCCAAACAAGAAGATCTAAAATCGTGTCGAACTCATATGCATTACATTCTCCAAAATCTCATGCCAGATGCTCTGAGCTCGTCCATTCGATATAAACTCTTAACATCAATTAAAACTTTTTCTTCATCTGGAACAGCTTTGAATAACTCTTTAACCTGCATCATCGACATCGATCTGAATTCATTATGACCAACAGCTACAATCAAACAATCTGCTCGCGGAAGGTACTCAAAGTTCACAAGATTTACATCATATTCATGTTTTGCAGCAACACTATCTGCCCAAGGATCCGCAACTATCGGGTTAATTTCGTATTCTTTCAAACGATTGATTATATCTACAACTTTGCTATTCCTTGTATCAGGACAGTTTTCTTTAAAAGTAATACCAAGGATAACAATTGTTGCTTTCTTTGGAGCCATACCTGCTTCAATCATTTCCTTAATTGCCGCATCTGCCACAAACGCCCCCATACTGTCATTCACTTTTCTTCCATTTAATATAATTTGACTATGATATCCAAGTTTTTCCGCTGCATTTGTGAGATAATACGGATCTACGCCAATACAATGTCCGCCTACGAGACCTGGTCTAAATCTCAATGCATTCCATTTAGTATTCATTCCAGCGAGAACTTCGTCTGTATCGATTTTTAATTTATCGCATATTATTGCAATTTCATTCATAAACGCAATATTAATATCTCGTTGGCTATTTTCAATAACCTTAACTGCCTCAGCCGTTTTAATAGTCGTAACAGGAAATGTACCCGCTTTAATTATAATATCATACACCTTTCTTATTTCCGTAACGCTTTCATCATCCATGCCAGACACAATTTTTTTAATAGACGTAAGTGTATGTACACGATCCCCCGGGTTAATTCTTTCTGGAGAATAACCAATTTTCCAATCAATACCACATTTTAATCCTGACTCCTTTTCAATAATAGGAATACAAATATCTTCTGTTACTCCAGGATAAACCGTTGATTCGAATACAACAATTGCACCAGGAACAATATTCTGTCCAACAATACGAGAGGCACCCTCTATAGGTTTTAGATCTGGTGTCATATCACTATTAACGGGTGTTGGTACAGCAACAATGATAAATTTAGCTTCTCCTAAACGCTTAGGATCCGCAGTAAACTCTACTGCCGTATTCTTGATTGCTTCTCCAACTTCATTTGTAGAGTCAATACCACTACGATACTCCTCTACTCTCTTCTCATTGATATCAAAACCAATTACATTAACATGCTTCGCAAATTCAACCGCAATTGGCATACCAACATATCCAAGACCAACCAGTGCAAGTTTCTCTTTCCCAGAAATAAGTCCAGAATAAACTCTATTAAACTCCATTTTTCTTCCTCCATATTGAAATACTTAAACTGAATTTTCCTTAAGTGTTTTAGCAACTAACTCAACTTCTTCCTTTTCCATATATGGATGCATAGGTAAACTTAATACAGTCTCACATAATCTCTCTGTGACTGGACAATCTGCCACTGCACTATCAGTCCCGGTAAAAGCCCCTTGCAAATGCATTGGTTTTGCATAATACACCATTGTTGGAATTCCTGCAGACCTCATCTTCTCTTGAAGTCCTTTCCTATTTATCCCTTTTGGTAACTGAATCGTATACTGAGCCCAGCTACTATTAACTCCCTCTTTAATCATTGGAAGAACAAAATTCGCATCGATTAATAAATCTGTATACCAAGAAGCAACTCGATTAACATCGTCTATTTCATAATTTTTAAATGCCTCAAATTTGGGCATCAAAATTGCTGCCTGAAGAGTATCAAGCCGACTGTTCATTCCTAAACGGATATTATCATATTTAGCATTCGGATCATTCGGATTACTAGTATCTTTCCCATGGACACAAATTGATCTGATTAAATCAGCCCACTTATCATTGTTTGTAAAGATTGCCCCACCATCTCCGTAGCAACCTAATGGTTTAGCTGGAAAGAACGAGGTAGTAGATATATCTCCAAAACTGCAAGCATATTTACCCTTGATATCTCCTCCAAAGCCCTGTGCTCCATCTTCCAAAAGTAATAGACCGTACTTTTCACAGATTGGTTTGATTGCATCGTAATCAGCAGGTAAACCAAAAAGATCAACAGATACAAGCGCCTTGGGAATATACTTCCCCTCTGTTATAACATTTTTTATAGTTTCTTCTAACTTTACTGCATCTAAATTATAAGTGTGTTCATCTACATCTACATAAAATGGGGTTGCTCCAACAAACGCAGGACACTCACCAGATGAAAAGAACGTGAAATCAGGTACAAATACGGCGTCTCCTGGACCAATGTTCCACACCATTAAAGCCATTGTAATGGCATCTGTACCATTTCCACATGTTATGCAATGTTTTACTCCTACATATTCCGCAAGAGTATCCTCTAATTTTCTTATTTTAGGACCAGAAATAAAATGTGTAGATGATATAACCTCTAAAATTTCTTTGTCTATTTGAGGTTTTAATATCTCATACTGTTTTTTTAAATCTCTGAATTCCATTATTTTTTCCCTTTCATCAGTCTGTCTTCAAGTAAAACGTATTTTTTCCCACATTCCGCACAACAAAGAGTTTCGTTTAGAACCTGTCCACACTCACAAACCCAGCCGTATTGTTTTGCCGGCACTCCAACCATTAACGCATGAGCAGGAATATTTTTTGTAACAACTGCTCCTGCTGCAACAGTTGCAAATTCCCCCACAGTATGACCACAAACAATAGTACAATTTGCTCCTAAAGTCGCATCATGCTTAATCAAAGTCTTTTTATACTTGTGATCTTTAGGATAACGTGACCGTGGTGTTAAATCATTTGTAAAAACCATCGATGGACCACAAAAAACATAATCTTCAAGCTCAACACCTTCATAAATAGAAACATTGTTTTGAACTTTTACACCGTTACCAATTTTTACATTATTAGATATATTGACATTTTGACCAAAGGAACAATTCTTTCCAATCTTTGCCCCTTTTTGAATATGAGAAAAATGCCAGATTTTTGTATCTTTTCCAATTTCAACATCATCATCTATATAGCTACTTTCGTGTACGAAATAATCACTCATTATCAAATCTCCCTGTAAAATCTGTAGAAGCAATATTTTTTAACGGAAATTTAACAGGTTGGCCTGTTGCTGCAGATTGATAAATTGCAAGAACCATTTCAACCGCATTTTTTCCAGCAACAGCATCAATATATGGTTTACGATTATTTTTAATAGCATCTATTACATCGCTATACAATGCTGTATGTCCATTTCCATATACATTTGATACTTCTTCCTGAATATCTTTAATCTTCCAATCATCCTCATCTTCATCTTCAAAGTTCCAAACATCAATATTATTTGTTGAAGTACCTCCGATTTTTACACTACCACTTTTTCCAAATAGGCAGAGTGTTTCTTCCAGATTCTTTGGATAGATATTAACTGTACCTTCTATTAATCCCACTGCTCCATTTTTAAATTTAACAACTGCCAGACCGATATCTTCACACTCAAGATAGTTGTGGAATTGTTGTTTAGTAACTCCATACACTTCATCGATATCTTCGCCCATCATCCAACGAAGGAGATCAATTCCATGAATACATTGGTTAAATAAACATCCTCCATCGGAAGCCCATTTTCCTCTCCAAGGTGCCTGATCATAATAATTCTGATTACGATTCCAACGAACATTGATAGAACCATGCGAGATTTTGCCAAATCTTCCTCCTTCAAGTGCTTTACGCATTTGCTGAATAGCCACATTGAAACGATTTTGATGACAAACAGATACTTTTATATTATTCACCTGACTTCTTCTGACAATTTCCTCCGCATCTGTCATTGACATAGCCATAGGTTTCTCGATAATAACATTTATACCGTGATCTATGCAATACAAAGCAATCTCTGCATGAACTCCACTTTCAGTTGCGATTGCAACAAGTTCTATTTCAGGATGATCTTCTATCATTTTCTTGTAATCTGTATAACATTCGATTGATTTATCAAATTCTGTCTTTTTCTGCAAAATATCAATAGCTTCCAATGATAAATCACAAACAGCCAAAAATTCCAAATCATTATTTAATACTGCTTTTACATGATTTATAGCAATTCTTCCACATCCAATTAATGCATATTTCATATGATAATCCTCCTACTTCATTAGTAACTCAACTATTTTTTCACTAGCATGACCATCCCCAAATGGCTTATATACAGGATTAATTGTTTGTTCTACATTCAATTTTTCTAAAATGTCTTTACACTGTGGTTTTGCAAGATTATTTCTTTCATCAATCATTGTCTCGGGCCAGACAATATAATCAAAAACAGTAACACATTTTTTTTCCGCAAAAAATGCCTCTCTTTGTAGTCCACCAGAATCCGTAACTATTTTTTTTGCATTTTTAACCAACGATATAGAAGTCAAATAACCGGTCGGTTTACACATAAGAATATTATTAAACGTATATTTATTGCAGATTCTTAATACTCTATTATGATTTCTAGGATGAACAGGATAAACCGTCGGAGCATCCAATTCATTCATTGCTTTCAGTATTTCAATAAGTTTCTCATCTATATCAGTATTTTCTTGCCTATGACATGTCAAATAGTAAAATTCATCTGGACTCTTTATTGCATTACCATCAAAGGTTATAAGAACTCTTCTATCTTTTTCCTCTATTTGTTCGCCATAATATAAAAATGCATCATACATCGGATCACCAACAAAATATGTTCGATCAGAAAGTCCCTCGCGCTCGAGAAAATGTATTGCGGACTCTGTACATGATATTAAACATGTAGATATATGATCTGTACAAATTCTATTAACCTCTTCTGGATTCTCTAATGTTCCAAGACGATTACCAGCTTCAACGTGATATACTGGGATATGTAGTTTCACTGCTGCTAACGCCGCTGCTAATGTAGAATTAGTATCTCCATAAACCAGAAGCTTTTCCGGCTTTTCTTTCAACAACACCTCTTCAATTGAAGACAACATCTTTCCAGTCATAACGCCATGACTTCCACCAGAAATACCAAGATTATAATCTGGCTTCTGAATGTCCAACTCCTCAAAAAAAACATCCGACATGTTATAGTCATAATGCTGACCCGTATGAACAAGAATTTCTTGACATTTATTTCTTAATAGTCTTGATACAACCGCTGCCTTAATAAACTGCGGACGAGCACCTACAATAGTTAATATTTTCATGTATTTATTTCCTTTCTCTACAGATCGTCTTTAGTTTTCTTTAGGCTTATATTTTTGTAATTCTTCCCAAATCATATTTGCAGTCTGTTTTGCCCCCAGATCCGTAGGATGAATATTATCAATAAAGTATTGTGTTGTTTTACTATTCATATTACTCATTGAATAAAGTTTAATAACTGGTATCCCCATAGAGCCAGGAACCTTGGAAAGTTCTTCATAATATTCATACTGGGTTCTGTTATATCTCTTTGATAATTCAGAAGTATCCATGTCTCCATATTCCATTCCAATTGGATCAAATATAACAATTACTGTAATTGAAGGATTCATCTCAAGTATATAATTTATAGCTATACGCATCGCTCCACATACCGTCACCGTATCCTCATCAAGATATGTGCCTAAATTCTCATTGTAATACCAATCATTTACGAACCCTTCAATCAAAACAACATCTATTTCATCATAATTGTAAGTTCTAATTTGATTTAAAATATTTCTTTCTGAATCTTCAGTAAAAAGTGCACCCGATCCAACACCACAATTTTCAATCTCCATATCTGTCAATTCAGGAAGATACCTTAAATAACCTCCAGTTTCTCCTGATTGTGCTCTAGCTGTTAAACTTGTTCCAAATGCAACAGCTGTTAATCCCTTCCAATTGTTATTTTCTAACTTTTTATTTTGCCCCCCCCCATACAAATATTACTGTCATTATAAGTAAGAGAACTAAACCTAAATACAATATATAATGCCTTCTAACCACCATAATTCCTCCATGATTTTTAACAATCTGAAAATCCAGAATTATATATATTTTTTATTATTTTTGCTGGGTTTCCGCATATAACACAATTTCCTTCTGGGAAACTCTTCGTTACTATGCTTCCAGCTCCAACAACTGTATTATCTCCTAATATTACCCCAGGCAAAATAACACTATTCATTCCAATCCAACATTTTTCTCCTAATATTACATCTTTTCCACTTTCATGTTTACCCAGATCACTAAACTTATGATTACTCGTAATAATTCCTACATTCGGCGCGATATATGTACCTTTTCCAATAATTATCCAAGCTTCAAATGCTTGAAAATAATTACCTTTCCCATTAAAATTATTTAGATCATCTGGATCAAAAATTATATGTTCAGAACAATTTATATTTGGCGATACTGGCCAGTGAATATTAGTATGTTGCAAAGTTTTTAACCGATAATGTATATCTCGCGCTGCCCAAATCCAACCTATCGAACACATACCGTTGTCAAACCACCGTCCTGACAAATATTTTTTTTCATAAAAAAAACCTTTAAAAAATTGAACATAAAGCCATTTATGAAAATAATATACTCTCTTTATTAGCAATTTAATTATCATTCTTATTCTCCACAAATTCTAGACATCCATGATAAATATTCTTCTGCAATAATATCATTTGGAGATACAGTTAAACTCTTTATCTCATTTTTCAAATATACTTTAAACGGTATAATTGCAAACAAGTAATGAACTTTTTCTCTATTAAAAATCAAATTTATAAACAGATGAATATATCTAAATAATTTATTATGTCTCTTTGATGTAACAACTTTACTTCCTGAAAACTCAACTTTAAATATTTCATTTTTGTAATATGAATCTATACATTGTTTAAACGCTTTGTTATCACTTCTTAATATATTTGATATTTCTCCCCATACTATAAACTGCTGCTTAAAGAAAAATGGTGTAATCCATTTACATCCAATCTCTTCATAATCTCTAACTGCATTCTGAATATATTTTGCCTGTTCTTCTCCAAAAATCCAACTTTCATATTGTTCGACCAAGTTACTATCATCAGAAGATGAAAAATAGCTCGAGTTTAATACTCTTTCTCCTACAAAACTTCTTTTATCATTGCTTTTTACAAAGTGCTTCTGAAATATAAAATCGCATAATTCTCTTTTTATTTCCTGACGTAAATATGATTGTGAACCAAAAAATTGTTTCTTTATGTAATGCCCTGGCAATACTCCTCCATATCCAGATATAATAATCATATTTTGATCTATAACCTTCAATTGCTTTAATTTATGCAAGGCATACCATTCTTGAAGACAAGGAACCGAGGATATATTTCCAGAATATAAAAAAAAATCATTTATATTATTTTTATAGAATTTCCTAGCTTCTTTTGTATTATAAGGTATAAAATAGTGTTTAACTCCTACTTTATTTGCTACTTTTTTCGAAATTCTTGTATCTATATAGCGGGAATCGCCATAGGTAAAAGTAATTATCTTATCCTTTCTTACTCCAGATTTCAAGAGTCCCCCAAGAATCAATCTTGAATCATACCCTCCACTTAAAGGAATTAAAATCTTTTTCTCTCCCAAAATCCTTTTTATATCTAAAAATAAATTATCATATCCATCCGAAATTTTTTTCACTGCTATTTGAATATCTTCTATCCTCTCATCTGCATATCTAAATGTCCAATATTTCTTTAAAATCAATTGACAATTATTAATTACCAAATACGATGATGATGGAATTTGATAAACATCTTTAAGTAATGTTTTATTTTCAAACACAAAAAGTGCATGCCTAAATTCTGGAATTACTTCTTTATTTAATTTATGCCTACATATTAGCTCTTCATTAATACAATCTGTAATCGAATAATTCCCTTTATCATTCATATAATACATGAGAGGAAAACTTCTCATATGATCTACTACCGCTAATGTATAATCAGGTTTTGAGATAACAAAGGAAAATTGTCCATCTGCATTTTCAAGATATTCAAATATTTTTTTTGAATTATTAAACAGAAATTTTGCAAATTCTTCTTTAAATAAATATTGATCTTCAAACTTCAAAAAACCTTTTACCCAAATTCTATATTTTTCATTTTTATATTTATACCATTTAAACCCCTTATTGTTAATTAAGTTTATAGGTATGTATTTATCCATAATTCCCTCCAAATAAACAAATCAGTTCTTTGTAACGGTCTTTTCTCTCAAACAAATCACAACATATGAAAATGCAATTATAGTTGTAATAACTTCAACTCCCAATGTTGCATATGCTGCACCTAAAGTTTCAAATCTTTTAATCATTTCATAATTAAATATTACATCACATAATATAGAAATAATGCTAACAAAAAAATTAAAATTTACTCTACGAAATCCAGCCAACACATTTAAACTTAGTGTTCTAAATGTTCCAGAAGTAAAATATCCAACTATTAACACACGAAATGCCGGAACAGCTCCTAAGTATCTTTTCCCAGAAAGTAATGTTATAATTTGTGGTGCAAATATAATAAGCATTATAGAAAGGGTCATATTAAAGCACATCAAATACATATAATATTTTTTAAGATATCTAAACAACCAGTTCACATTATTTTGATTGGATATAATATTGGGTAAAACAGCTATAACGACACTAGATGGAATAAACATTAGAGCATTGGGTATTATAGTAGCCACTTTATATGTGGCTATGACCGTTGAATCCTTAATAAGCTTTGCAATCATCGAAACATCCAACAAATATAATACACAATTTAAAGTCGAACTTAATCCAGTTAGTACTGAATAATGCCACAACATTCTTTTAGATGAGGCTGAAAGTTGATTAGCATACAAGATTAAATTCATCTCTTTTTTTAAGCTTAACAAAATAACCAGCAAACTAATCCCATTGGCAATATACTTTCCTGCTATTACTCCAAATATTCCTATATACGCACCTACACATGTACTAACAGAAATTAATATACTATTTAAATTTAAGATATTTGCATATTCTCGAATTCTATCCTCACATCTTAATAAATTTTCAGTTAACACAAGCAAATATTCAATTATAAGAATAGGTATATAACATCTTATAAAAGGAGCTGCTCCCACAAGAGAAAAAGAATAAAACAGAGAAAATATTATAAATATAATCACTAAAAACAAATCTATTATTGTTCCTATTTTAAAACAATATTTAAAGTAACTATATTCTTCGTCCTTTCCTCGATTTTCTGCACCAAATTGAAAAGCTCCTGCTAAAAGCCCAAATCCAGTAACTAAATTCAAATATGAATATACATTTAAAATATATGACCACAATCCAAATTCAGAGGGTGACAATATCCTAGTTATAACCATATTACAAAGCATTGCAATAACCTTGTTTAACACATTTGCACTCATTACGCGCACAATACTGCTATGTAATACTCCTACTAATTTTTCATATTTATTCATATTTTATATACTTCTTTCATAAACACACAATATATTATACAACTCCATAATAAACTTCACATTATAATCGCACAATTTCAAATTTTTCTTAAATATACTTAAGATACGACTTCTTTATCAATTATTTCCCATACTTTCTCCACAATATTTCTATAAGAATATGATTCTATATAATTCTTATCCGCTTCAATATCAACGATTCCATTTTCATTCCAAGATAAATATTTTTGTGCAATATAATTCTTCATTGATTCAAAAGTCTCACTATCACGACAATATTCATAGCAAACTCCACCAATCTTCGAAATTAACTTACTTGGTTGACTATATGGTTCATCACCTGCAACTAAATATACTACTGGTTTTTTTGCCATCATATATTCGTACATTTTACCAGACCACTCTGCCTTTTCTTTCTTTGTATTCCAAGCTGCTTGTAACAGTATCGCAGCCTCACTTTGTATTTCTAAAATTTTATTTCGTGGCAATACACCGAAATTATTGGTCAAATATCCAATACTATATTTTGTTGCCTGGTTATAGAATTGACAATAATCATTTCCTGCATAAGCAAGTTGTATTTTATTTTCATCAATTATATTGTCACTTATTAATTCATAAACAGCTTTAAAAAAGGCTGTCAAATCTCTTCTATTCTCATACATTCTTCCTGTAAATACACATAAAAATTTCTTAGGTATTTTAGGTTCCTTAGCTTCTTTAGGATCAAAACCATTAGTAATGATAACTTTTCGCTGTCCATCATTTTCATGGATATTCATTACCGAATTTACACAAGTAATAATATCTGCATTACTACAATATTTTTTTGTATATTTCACATGACGTTTATATCCCCACTTACCATCCGTGTCTTGGGCATATACATCCCTAAAATCTGCAATCCATAGTATATTAGGATTTTTACATTTAATATAGTTTGCCACAACATGTGGCCAAGCCGGACCATATGATGAAATTATAACATCATAATCAAATGTCAAATCATTAATATATTTGATAGTTTTCTTAGCAATCAAATAATCTCTGAAATCACTCCTTAAATTTGTCACTTCATTTATAAAATCATCTACTCTGGCACTGTGTTTATTTATATCTCTATCTAAACTATCATTAGTTTGAGCGCGTTTTTTACCTACTAATGAATATATAAGCATATGTATTTTTCCAAATGGTACTTCATAATATTCTTTATATTCACTCAAATTGTCAATCAGGTAAGGATCTTTTAAAGATAATGGAATTACACTATTTTTGTTTTCATAATTTTTCTTTGTTGTTAATATTGTAATCTCCACGTCATGTTCTTCTTTTATATACGAAAGTATCTTTGTCCATCTAATAGCTCCGATCTCTTGCATTGGAGCTATAAATTCTGATATTACAAATATTTTTTTCATATCTATTAATCTCTTTTCTTTTTATAGGCATAAAAACATCCCAAAATATGTCATCCAAATTATCTATCACATCTAACCAAGTGTGGCATACTTTTTAATACTATTTTATATTTAATCATTATGTTTTACCGATTCACTATCAGAGAAACTACAAAAACCCATAACCAATAACTACTAAATCCCATTCCCAAAAAAAATCCATAGCACATCATAGCTAAAAAAATCGCAAAATTATTTCTATTTACTAAAACCGAAAAAAAATGTGCCATAAAAGCAAAAATTAAAATTGCATAAATACCATAAATTTGTATATATGAGAAAAAAAAATTATGAGGTCTATCATAAGAAAAGTTACATCCCAATTCTTTGCAAACTATCAGATTATATTCAGAAAATTTATTGTTAGGAATCCCCGTAAATAATAGCTTTAGATTCCTTTTATATATTTCTAAAACATTAGTATTTACTATAAATCTATTATAATTTGATAAATCAAAAAAATTTACAAATCTCCCTATACCATCATTATAATTTTTTATTCCGCCCATTAAATAAACTCTTTGGTATATATTAGATGTCCAAATTAATATAAGTGTAGACAGAACTCCTAATTTCCCAAAGGAAAATAATCCTAATATCTTATTATTTCCCCATTTTTTTCTCTTACTCATTATTACTGAAACAATAGTATAAACCAAAAGAGCCATTAAATAATTTCTTGATAATGTCAATATTCCTATTACCCAGATAAAAATTGCTAATTTTTTATACTTTTTTTTAACAATGCATCCTAACAAAAATATACCCAAGCCGGAAATATTTACTTCCCCAATACCCAAATATGCAAATCTATCCATTTTTCCAAAGTATACAATACTATATAGAATTAATCCTCCACATCCCAATATAGCATATTTTTTTTCCTGATTTATTTCCTCTAAATAGTCTTCTCTATTGCAAGAAATATAATCAATCAGTATTAGCCCTAATAAATGCAATGCTGTTATGTGTTTTTGAGCCATAACAATAAAAAATACTATTATTAAAAAAAATAAGTATTTCCTATAAATATTCTGTCTTTTTTTTATTATTAAAAATAAAAATAATACTAACGTAAATCCACCATACAAATAGCTATCAACAGGCAAGTTGAAAAAATCTTGAAATAATTTTGTAGGGAAAATATAAGCCAAAATAAACATTGATATTATATAAATTTTTATAATTTTTTTTTCTGATAAAATTTTGCCCACTAATCCTCGTCCTTTCAATTTATTTTATGCCAAACAGCTGATATTAATTTTGTTGGTATTATTTGAAATATAATCAGTAATATTTTTCTTTTTACAGGCAATGGTAATTGTAAATTTATAAAAAAATTTTTTTTAACAATGATTATCTCTTCAATCAGAACGGTTTTATTAACATTATAACTTTTAAGAAGTTTATTGAGTACAGAAATATGAACTTTTACTTCATAATTTCTTAAAATTTTTTTTAGTTTTAAGTCTCCATTCTCTACCTGATGGCGAATAATATTTGCTCCTTCAATTAAGTCAAACACTTTTGTCGAATATGCTGCTTTTTTTGTTATTGATTTTTTATTTTCATAATAATAATATCCATAATAGTTCAGAATACCATATCTATTTATTTTATTTAATATAAGAGCATTAAAAACAACATCCTCATAGATCATTCCTTCTATAAACCTCTGATTTCCAATAGCATTTCGTTTATAAAGTTTTGTACAACAAGAAATGTCATTTTGAAATTCCCCACCTATAGTCGCATTATTCATATAATACTTTATTATTTCTTTTCCTTCATATAAAATTATAGAATTTTTATAATATTTACCCATTGTAATGTTTAATTTTTTTATATCTATCGGATCTGTTATACGCATAAAATAGCAAGATACTATATCCAATGAGTATTCTTTCATCGTCGATGCTAGTGATTCATAATAATCCAGTCTTAAACAATCATCACTATCAACAAAGCTAATTAATTCTCCATTTGCATAATTTAATCCCGCATTTCTTGCAGATGAAAGTCCTCCATTTTGCTTATTTATAATCCGAATTCTCTTATCCTTTTTTTCTAAAATTCGACATATGTCCAAAGAGTCGTCAATTGATCCATCATTTACAATTATAATTTCCAAATGCTTGTACGTCTGATTAATAATAGAATTTATACAGGACTCCAAATAGTTTCCAGTGTTATAAACTGGTACAATAACACTTATAAGTGCCTCCATGTTTTCTCCTTACTTTATTTCATCATATTCAAAATATATTTCAAATCTATTCGTAGTTGTATTGCATTATTTCGAAACTTTTTCTAGCATCCCCTATAGTTAATATAGATGGCACACTATTTTCATGACACAATTTTCTGCAAGTCAATTCTGCAAGAATATTCTTCATTACTTTTATATTATGCACTCTATTTTTTTCAACATTTCATCTAAAGACGCATAGAATATATTGGGGCAAAACAACTCTTCATAAACTTGTCTTGAATTTATGCAAAGTTGTAGGTAATCTTTTCTATTTAAGTTCTCTGTGATTTTTTTTTCAATTTCTTGGAGATTTTTTCTATTAACATTAAAACCACATCTATATTTATCTGTAATTATTTTTGAATCCCCACCAATATTATTAATGATTGGAATTCCAAATTGAAAATATTCTAAAGACTTCATTGTTACCCCTACAAAAACATTTTCTTTCATTATATTAAATGCAAAATGACATAAGCTCATAATTTTCTGTTTCTCAGACTCATCGTAAACAATACCATAATATATTGCTTTTATCATGTTCTTTTTACATCTATCCATTAAAACCGTTCTCTGCTCTCCATTACCAATAATATGTAATTCCACTTTGTGACTCACTTTTATTCTACATAAAATCTCAATTATTAAATCGATATCAATAAGATTATTTATTGATCCTAAATACAAAAAATTAAATGTATCATACTGTATTGGGTGATTATAATTTGTCTTTATGTCATCCTTAGATAGATATATTGTTTTTATGTATGGTTCTGATATTGAATTAGATAGATAATCTTTATACAAATTACACTCACAAACTATGGCATCCGCTGTATTGATATATTTTTTCCTTAAATTTCTCCAAACCATCATTGGAAAATAAAGAATTTTTTTTGTATTTAAGCTTAATGGAATTGTCTCAGGCCATAAGTCCTCTATTTCATATATTAATTTCATATTAGGTCGATTTTTTTTTACCAAACATAATGTTTTAAACATAAAATTGGGTGGTGTAATTGCATATATTAAATCAGGCTGAATCTTCTCACATATGTTCTTACATTTTTCAGAAAATACTATGTGAGAAATAATTCTTTTTACTGATAAATTCTTACTATATGCCGGAACATGTATTAGTAATATCTCTTTGTTCTCCGGTTTATAATATTCTTTGTTTCTATGATCAAAGTCTGCTGAAACAATAGTTACTTTAATTTTTTTACTTTCTAAATACTTAGTAAGATATTTTACCCTGATAGGATAATCATAATTATAATATGCAGTAATAATAAAAGCATGTTTGAATAATGTTTTTTTAATCATTTCTAATTTTCCTCATAAATAATCATTTACACGACACACTTATCCCATTTTATAAATATTTCCAACATTTTACTCACACTACTTCCCTATTACTACAAACACTGTGCGAAACATAGTCATAATTTCTCTTCTAAATCCAAACTGCCTCACACTTTCCAAATTCCATATCATTTTAGCAGGTAGCACACTCTCCACGTAAGTCTTATCTACATCGTCAGATGCTTTCAACAGCTTGTCCTCGTCTCTATACCTTATGCTTGCTTCACTTGTAATACCAGCTGGAAGTAATAGTGTGGCATTCCATTCCGGCTTATACCATTCCACATACTTTATTACTTCTGGTCTTGTTCCCACAAAACTCATATTACCCTTAAGAACATCTAACACCTGTGGTAACTCATCAAGTCTAAGTTTCCTCAATCGCCTACCAACTTTAGTTATTCTTGGATCTTCGTCTATCGACACTGCTGTACCAATCTTGTCTGCATTCACAACCATTGTACGGAACTTATGAATGCAAAAGTGCTTTCCGTATCTGGTCACACGCTTTTGACGATAGAATACTGGTCCCAGATCTTCAGTTTTTATCATCACAGCGATAATAAACATCGGGATGGCCAGAATAATCAGAAGTACTAAGGCAACTATCATATCAAACACTCGTTTCAACATTAGCTGCCCATGCTTGTGATTAAGTATCTCCCAGTATGGTCTAACTTCATCGCACCGCATAAAATCAGGTAGATTCTCCCATTTCCTCTGCACTATTTATTCCCTACTTTCTAAATTCGTCATCTGAATTTCTTTATAACAATCGTTAACGTTTCACATATGAACTTCACGTCCTCATCTGATAGCAAAGTGTGTAAAGGGAGCGTAATTAGATTCTTGTAGTAATCATAGGTATTCGGAAAATCTTTAATATCCCATCCCAGATTTCTATACGCAGTCATCATCGGCATCGGCTTATAATGAACGTTAGTAGCTACGCCATACTCCGCCAATTCCTCGATAATCTTATTTCTAATTTCTGCATCAATACTTGGAATACGAATCAGATATAGGTGATTAGAGCTATCCATAATATCAGTGTGGTGTACAAGATGCTCGATCCCCAACTCGTCACAAATTCTATCATACTCCTTCATAATCTCGGCTCGTCGTTGAAGTAGTTGCGGATATCTGTCGAGTTGTCGCAAACCGATAGCCGCCATAATATCGGTCATGTTACACTTATACCACGGACCGATGATGTCATACTCCCATGCACCGATCTTGGTCTTAGTCAGTGCATCTTTATTCTGTCCGTGAAGTGACAAAAGCTGAAGCATTTTATATATGTCCTTATCAGCTAATCCACACTTATATACGGCTTGTGGCAAACACCACGTACTTGCTCCACCTTCTGCAGTCGTAAAGTTTTTCACAGCATGAAAACTGAAAGACGTGAAATCGGCTATCGCACCAACGTATTTTTTTTCTTCTCCTACGCTACCCTTACCTGTATGCGAAACCCTTCTGCTCGCCCCTAGCGCATGAGCAGCATCACAAACAACAGCTACACGGCCAAGTCCAGCCTGAATTCGACTACCCAAATCCTTCAATGGATCACTATGGTCATCGAGAGCCTTAAACAATCTCTTCTTCTTCTCAACAATCTCAAAGACTCGATCATAGTCAGCCACAATCCCACCAAGGTCAACAATAACCACTGCCTTGGTCTTTGGTCCAATAGCGGCCTCCAAATCGTTATAATTCATCTCTGGCATATGAGTGACTGAATCTCCATTAGACTGTATATCCACAAACTTTACTGTGGCACCGCAATGAATGACAGCAGATGCTGAAGCTGTATAACTATAAGCCGGAACAATCACCTCATCCCCAGGGCCAATACCTAGCACACGGAAATTCAACTCCTCGGCAGCTGTTGCGGAATTCAGGCACACGACTTTTTGACTATATCTGTTAATTGTTTCTCTAGCAGTACAGTCTATAGTTGTATCCCCAGTTTCTATGTATGCAGCCAAACGACATTCAAGCATTTTAGTTCTCAATCCTGTCGTAATCCAACCAGACCGAAGCACCTCTGCTACCTCTGCAATCTCCATTTCAGAAATGTCTGGCGGACTAAAAGAAATAGTTTTTTTCTCCATAATCGAGTCTTCCTTTTCATTTTTTGTCAAACTGTTGTCACTAAAAGTGGAATTGTATGTATATTCAGAAGAAAGTAATAGCTCCATCTAATACCCCTACTTCTGTTAACGTATTTCAATAGTATTGTTCGGGAAGTTTATGCTCTCTACCAAGTACTTCTAAATTAGAGATGGCTGAAAATAATAATACTCCCTATTCATACCATCCAATAATGCCATTAAGGAATAGCAACCTGATTTTCACTAATAAAAACTCTAATTTATATGTCTTAAAGTTACTTTTTTACTTTGTTTAATTATGAAAGTGAATTTCGATCTACCAAATTAGATTCTCTTATTCAAAATTTCCGTCATATTTGCATAAAACTGCTAGTGTTCTAACCAGCTAGAAATTTGGTTTATTTTTACGAATACCCCCTAACAAAGGCATTCCGAATTTCTCTTGAAAATTATTCTCACTTTGCAGCTTTCCGCTCATTATAAAGCTCATACAACATATCAGGCAGACCAATCCAGCCCCGCCGATCATTCCCACCGCCGCAAAAGAGACAGCCGAAGAAACCGGATCTTCAAATACAATCGGTTCTGGAACTGCTTCTCCTTCAACCGATTTTGTCACAGACTGACGTGATTGTTCTTCTTTCTTCACCTGGTTCTCCGTGATCGTCGCCTGATATTTATAAATCCCTGCAATAACTGCGAAAAATATCATGCACACAACAATCCAGCGCCATCTCTTCAAACAATAAAACATCAGATCTATCAGATTAATTTCATTGACTTCTTGATACCCTTCCATCAATAAAATCCCCTTTCCCAATCAATGATACTTATTCTGCCGTAACAGTTCAGATAAGCTGAGCCGTTACTTTCTACCATAAAATATCTTAAATACATACGGAACTTCATCCAAAAATCTATCATGTATTGTACTTATTCTTTTTTTCTACCATCTCAATTCCAAGATGTATCACCGTCTTCCGGTTCATAAAATCAACCTCGATCTTCGCGATCCGTCTGTGCAGATCGATCTTCTTGATACACCCTTCCATATTCTTCAGCGGTCCGGACAGTATCGTTATCTCATCATTTTCCGATACAGACACCTGGGATAACTGCACCTCCATCTTTTGATCGGAAGATTCCATAAGCCGTTCAAGCCAATTTACTTCATAACCAGAAAGAGGGATAAACCGATCCCCTTCTTTTCCCAACAGCTTTGTATAAGCCAGCACATGCTTGAACTCCTGATACACTTCCTGAATATAATTACTCGTTATAAATACATACCCCGGAAGCAATTTTTCACGGATCTCTTTCCATTCTCCGCGGAATTTCTTCTTCACCCGGCGCATTGGATGGAAACAAGAATCATATAACTCATTTCCCACCGTCACCCTGATCTGCTCTTCTACTCTGTCTTCTGTTCCAGTAGCAACCTGTATCACATAATACAAAATAATCCTCCATTCATCCGTCCCACATTATAATGGCGAAGCACTTCGTCCGATAAGGTATGCTTCGCCATCCATGCCCCCAGATCCTTTCTGTTGCCACAGTAATCCGTCTGCCGTCTTGCAGATCATATCGAAAATCTGCCAAGCCTCCAAACGCCGAATATGTCATACCTCAGATATCCAAGTGCCCCTGCTGCAAGGATATCTAAAAAGTAATCATTCACTATCTATCATCAAGCAATACTCTGTTGAATCTCTTCCTGAGACTGACCATTCTTCAACGTCTCATTATAATCCCGGCTTTCCTGATTCCGGCCATCCTTTTTACGCCGTTCCCATTCCATCCCGATCATCTCTAATCTCCGCACCTGGTCTTCCCGCAGCGCCTTACCTTTACGCTTCCCGGCAAATATCTGCTTCTGCTCGTTGACCCATTTCGCAAGCCAAATGCCTTCCGCACGGTATTTCGATGGAATATTCAGGTTGCCATGCTCTTCATAGTACGCTCTTGCAAGCTCATAGCGAACCTCCCAGGAATCCGGCTTCACCCAGACCATCCCGATCTCGTCCAATTGCCTCTGACGTTCCAGGGAATGCTTCTCTCTCCCCTTCTCCCGTCTGTCCGCGATCCAGCTTCCAAGCTTATATCCCGTCGGGCTTACATAACCTGCCGGTACATTTAAGTTTCCATGCTCCTTATAATAGGCTGACGCCTCAGCACAGCCTTTCTCCCACTGCTGCTCCGGCTTCGTTTTCCAGACCATCCCAATGGAATCTAACCGCGCGATCTGCTCCTTCGTAAGTCCCGCGCCTGTGCCGCCGCCATTTTCACCGATGATTCCGTCTCCGCCGTCGCTTCGGCTGCCTCTGCGAAGCAAACGCTGCCGTCTGATCCATCCGCCGATCTTCAGTCCCTTCGGCGAACAGTAAGCATTGGGAATATTAAGATTCCCGTGCTCCCGGTAATACCGCAGGCATTCCGCATAATTCTCTTCCCACAGATAATCCGGCACATCCCAGATCATTCCGATCTCATCTAACGCTTTCACTCTTTCTTCCGTCAGATAGCCCCGCTGTATCCCGCTCTTCCTGTAAGTCCGAAGCTGGCAGATCCACGAGCCCAGCCGGATTCCTGAATCTGTCCTTGTATTAACATTGGTATTCAGATCTCCGTATTTTTCATAGTAGTTCTTCGCTTCTTTGTAATACCGCTCCCACGACAGGTCCCGATAACTTCCCCAGACCATCCCGATACGATTTAATTTCCTGATGCGGTCTTTGCCCAGCACTCCGTATTTCTCACCGGCACGGACTCTGCGCTGCGTAAGGATCCACTGACCAAGCCCGTAACCGTCCTCTGTCCGGTATCTTACCGGTACTTCCAGATTCCCATTCTCCTGATAATAACGCCTTGCGCATTCATACATCAGATCCCAGGACGCCGTCAATGTCTCATTCAATCTCTCGAACAGCGCCACGCAATCCCGTACCTCATCTACCACTTTGAAGTGCTCATTTACGATCTCTTCCTCGCGGTTCATGTAGTGATAATACGACGCTGCAATCTGCATCTCCTCTTCGATCGTACCGATGCTGTGCAGATTCTCTATATTCAATACGATATCGAAGATAACCGCATCCTTCTTCTTACTTGCCGACAATGCCCGCCCGATCTGTTGCTTGTAGATGATCGGCGATACCGTAGGACGCAGCAGAATCACTCCTTCGACATCCTCTACATGAATTCCTTCATTGAGCATGTCGATACAGTACAATAGCTTCAGACGTCCGCTTCCATCCGCTTTAAAATCTGCAAATGCCTGGCTCGCCGCCGGGTCTTCGGAATACGCGGTGTAAATATGCGGACTCCTGTCTACCTTCGCAAACCACTCCGGCGCTTTCCCGATCATTTCCGTCATATGTTCGTAGTTCGCGCAGAAGATAATATATTTCCCTGCCGGATTCTTCATATGCTTTCGAAAGATCTCATCCAGCCCGTCTGCCTTTTGAAGGGCATGCCGTAGAGCATCCAACTGCCGTTCTCCTTCATCACGGACTGCCTTATTCTTCGCCATCCTCAACCGCTTCTGGTACTTTGCCAGATCCTTCTGATAAGAGAATACAGACAGGACATACTTGGGAGGATTCAGGATCCCCCGCACGATCGCCTCGCCAAGGGTCATCTCCGAAGCCACATTTCCATCGAATAACTCATCGGACATATCCCTCTGATTATCCAGATAACGGATCGCCGTTGCCGACAGCCCCAACACCGGCGCGTCCAAGTATAGCGCCAACAGCTTCTCAACTCCCTGCCCCCAAACCTTCGCACCGCAGCGGTGGAATTCATCTAATATAATATAGTCAGGACTTATTTCCCCTAATTCTTCCTCAGTCATAGTCATCAGCTTCGCATAGGTATAGAACTTGACATTCTTAAGAACAGGCCTTTCCTGATCGCCGCTGACAGTCTGGTCATCCCCGTGAAATGCCCCGCTCGCCGCAAGATTCTCTACCTGCGTTTTGAAAATATATTCCGACGGCGACAGCCAGCAGATTATTTTGTCCGGGAAATCTTCACACAATTTAAATCCGATAAATGACTTCCCTGTACCTGTAGGATGTACGACCGCCGCTTTGCCCGCAGTCTGCAGCATATCCAAAGCCGCTTGATATGCTGTCTGATTATGTTCAAATAATTCAATTTTCATATCCGCGGCTCCTTTCCTAATTACAAGCAATGTCTGACGGCTGCAATGTACATTTGACAGACTGCAGCCTCGTCATAATCCACAATATCTCCGTCAAAAATGTAATGAAGTAACATACTTCATTACAAACTGCCCGCTCACCTCTATTTTCCGTAGCCGCACTCTCCTCTGACCAGAATTTTGACGGCTGTAAAAATCGTTTCTTTTTTCATACATATGCAATTTTCTTTTTTCTCAGTTGAAAAGCAATCGGCCAGATTTTGACCAGAATTTTGACGGCGATAGATTGAAAATCTCTCGTTATAGATTCAATTTCTTATAATTATTACAAATTTTGGATGTTTTTCCAGGTATAATTTACAGAAATGCCATTAGAAACCCTGCTCACAGTCGTCCAAAATGTTGACAAAACTATTCTTGCATGGTAAGATAACGTAGATAAACGAAATTTTGAAGTTATTTTCGCATAAAAAAATGTAATGAAGTATGTTAATTCATTACATTTTAATTCTTTATTTTTTATTCTTTACTTTTCTGGGTAGCCCTTATCCTTCCAATACCACCATTTTAATTTCTCCGAATCATGCTGTTCATGCTCCGCATAGTACACCGCACAGCGATACACATACAGTACGCACGGATCGTCTCGGAATCCTTTTTTCAGGCTGTCCAGGCGGTACAAATCTTCCGGGTCCTTCCCTTTCAGATCTTCGACACAATGAATCCCGATATTATTAAGGTGCCGTTCCATATTCGTCCCTACCCCCGGTATCTTCTTAAGATCAGTTGCCCGGACATCCGCTGACTTCTCCATCATCCTGACTCTCCCTCCCAATCTCTGCACATGTTTTTGCCTATTCCTATTTGTTTCAAGATAAGTATACCCTCCAAACGGGCAGCCTGCAAGATGCAATACTGTACTGCTCTCAGTGCTCTCAGTGTACATGAGGACACAAGTATAACCTGTTTTAAATACCTTTCTGTTTCGCTGAGAATGCTTTTTCGAAAGTACATGTGTAAAAATGCAGGCATAGCGAGCTAAGCTGAGTCTTTTACACATGTACTATCGGGAAACCTTCTACTCTGCCGGGAATCTCACATCATTTACAATGATCTCTGCGATCTCATCCGTATCCACCACCCGGTTGAAGGCCGTCTTATACCACTTGCCTGCTCCCATCACATATCCGCTGTTCTCGATACACGCCTCCTTATCAGACACGATATAGCTGCTTCCATCCTTATACACGATCTCCAGACGCTTCATATAATACGGATCTTCGATCTCGTCCCCGGTAAGCCCCATTCCCTTTGACATATCCACGCCGATGGATACAGGCGAATACTCCAGATAACCGTTCTCTCCCATATCGATACTGTGAACCGGAATCGGCCCTTTATCCGACAACTCGATCGTCTCCGTCTCTATTGCTGCTTCTCTTTGTTCCGTCTCTGACATCTCATACAGTTCCCCGCGTGTGCAAGGATAAGTCTCAATGACGATCTTCGGAGTGTCCCCTTCCTCTAACACATCCGACCATAGGATATAATCCGAACAGTACAGCAGATCTTCCGTGCTCTTTTCCGTATCTATATAGATGTTGTCGCCGCCAAATATCTCCTCGCTGCAGACCACATGGAAATAAAAGTCCGATTCATCTGTAAAATACGCCCCCTTGGTAAGATTGGTATCCATATCGCCCTTAAGCGCCGTCACACCGCCTTCGCGTCCCAGGGTGAAATACATCCACGCCCCGTTCTTATCATAGGCAAAGCTCTCGATCGTCAGCGTATGCTCCCCGATCTTCCTTACGATCGGCGTCTCTGTCACCCACTGCCCGATCATTGACTCTGCCGCCGCATCGTCTACCGGTACGAATTCTTTAGAGGGAATATCAACGGCAACCGATCCTCCCTTGCCGTCATCGATCTCTCTGTGGATCACATCTGTTGATTTCTTGGTCGTATTGCCGAACATTCCCTCGAAGAATCCTGTCTTCACAGATGCATAGACGATACTCGGAACTCCGCAGCAGATGATCGCCGCCGCTGCCGCTGCTACCCGCAGATTCCTTCCCCGATGTGTCTTTTTACCGGACGCCTGCTGTCCTCTCTCCAGGATCTCATAGGTGTCCTTTAACCTCTGGTTGACCAGGTCTGATACCTGGATGTCCTTACTAAGAGTCTCTCTCATTGTTTTCTCAGATACTTTCATATACACAACCTCCTATCCCGGTTACGCCGGAGACAAATCATTGATTTCAGTAACACAATACCTGCCTTAATTTTTCTCTGCCTCTTTTCAGCCTGCTTTTTACCGTATTCTCATTCAATTCCATGATCTGCGCGATCTCATTGGTATGAAACCCTTCTCCGTAATACAAAAGGAAGATCATGCGATAATCCTCCGGCAGTTCCCCTACCAGCGCATAGAATTCCCTGTCATCATCCGGTACGGTCTCAGATGTCTTTGCAGCCTCATCAGAGACGATACAGCGTTTCTGCTGTCTCATAAGATTCTTGCAGTGATTGATCAATATCCGGGTAAGCCAGGTCTTAAAATACGACGCATTCTTCAGCTCCCGGATATGCTCGTATGCTGATAATACCGTATCCTGCATCACGTCGGCCACATCCTCCTCACTCCTCAGATAACTCTTTGCCACTTTGTAAAGCCCTATTTTATGTTTCTCCATCAAAGCTACAAACGCGTCCATATCATTCCTCTGTGCACGTTTCACAAGCAAAGCATCCATTCCTTGTCCCCCTTTCTGCATTTCTTACTTACATCCATTAGACAAACGAAACCGGCATTTAGTTGCATATATTCAAAAAAAACTGCTGCCCGCTCACGCAGGCAGCAGCCGTCTTCTTATACCTCTGAGAACTCGTCCTTCCCTACCTGGCACAGCGGGCACAGGAAATCTTCCGGAACATCTTCCCATTTTGTTCCCGGCTCGATCCCTCCGTCTGGATATCCCTGCTCCTCGTCATACTCCCATCCGCATACATCACATACATACTTCATAATCCTGATCTCCTTTTCTTATTAACTCTATATTTTAACCAGGCACATTCAAAGAAATACCTCTCTTCAAAGTATACCCGATTTTTTACCAAATATTAATCCGTCTGCTCCGGCTCCAGCACATAATTCCTGGTGGTGATACCGCTCATCCGGCCCTTACCGTTCACGAGAACCGCCTTGAACAAGGTCTCTCCCTCCGGCATCTCAATAGGTCCTGTATACAAGGCAGATGCCGTCGTCGGATCCTCGCCGTTCGTCGTATAATACGCCGCATATCCTTCCGGGATCTTGATCTCTATCTGCATCGCAGAATTATACTGTCCTGTAGAAGGCGACACCGCCGGCGCATCCACGACAGGCAGCTCCACCTTATAGGTCTTCTTAACCGGAAGACTAGGCACACCCTTGGTATCGACGGCGATCGCAGTGATCACACTCTCTCCCTCTCCGATCAGAAGCGGCTCCGTGTACTTCGTACTCGCTGTCGTCGCTTCCTCCCCGTCGTCCGTATAATATATGGTATATCCTTCTTCCGTGCTCAGCGATAGCTCCTGCACATCCTCATAAGGCTCCTCGTCATCCAGGCTGAATTCCGGTCCCTTGGTGATATATCCCGCCAACCGTTCGGCTACCTCTTCGTCCACATCAGACAGAAGCAGCGGGATCTCATCCTTCTGATCCGTATCCATGTAAAACTTCACATAGCCCTCATAGATATCCGCATTGTCCGGCTGCTTTTTAACCGCTTCCCGGAATATAGACTCCGCCCAGTCCAGATCGTTCTTCCCGATATAGACCTTGGACAGCCCGATATATGCCTCCGCTTTGCTTTCGTCCTTCTTGACCGCCTTCTCATAGAAATCTATCGCTCTGTTGTATTCTCCTGCCTTGCGGGCTTCGTCACCTCTGGCGACAAATCCCTTGTAAGAATTCATATACAGCGTGAACGCGCTCCCGATCACTGCCGCCGCAAGAAGGAACAGCAGGAAACAACAGCCCATCCTCTGCCGGCGTTTTGCCTTCTTGCGCTCTGACTGTCTGCGCTTTTTCTCCCGCTCCGACAAATTCCCCGTTGCATATCCCCGCTGCGGTCCCGTACCCCGCCGGCTGCTCCCGGTATTCCGGCTTACCCCGGCTCCTACGTCGCGTCCGGTATTCCGGCCTGTTCCGACTCCCATATCGCGGCTCGTACTCCGGCTTAACCCGCCCATATCTCGGCTTGTACTCCGGCTTAACCCGCCCATATCTCGGCTTGTACTCCGGCTCACTCCGCCCATATCGCGGCTTGTACTCCGGCTCACTCCGCCCATATCTCGGCTCGTACTTCGGCTTAATCCGCCCATATCTCGGCTCGTACTTCGGCTTAACCCGCCCCCCATGTTGCGGCTTGTGCTCCGCCCGGTACTCTGACCCGCGGCGCTTCCGCTCCTTCGCGGATCGGTATTTCTTATGGAATCATAATCTATATAATCCTCATAGCTTTCTTCCCCGCTGATGGCACCCTTGATCTGCGCTGTAAGCATATCTTCCAACGGATTGTAATCCGGAACAATGCGGACTTCCTTGCCGCATTTTCCACAATATAACATTCCTTCCGGTATCTCATATCCGCAATACCTACACTTCATCTTAAGAGAACCCCCTACCTACTGCTGTTAGAACAATCCGGTGATCTTCCCGTCATCCGATACATCGATCCCGTTCGCCGCCGGAACCTTCGGAAGCCCCGGCATCGTCATGATCGCTCCCGTCAGGGCTACGACAAATCCTGCCCCGGCGCTGACATACACTTCCCTGATATGGATATCGAAGTCCGAAGGACGCCCCAGCTTCTTCGCATCGTCCGACAGAGAATACTGATTCTTCGCCATACAGACCGGAAGAGCTCCGAATCCCATGGACGTAATCTTCGCCAACTGCTTTTTCGCCGCCGGTTCATAGACGACGCCTCTTGCACCGTAGATCTCCTTCGAGATCGTCTCGATCTTCTCCTCCAGTGACAGTTCATCCTGATACAGTGTATGGAAATGGCTCTCCTTATTCTCAAGCGTATCCAACACCTTCTCAGCCAGGGCAATTCCGCCCTCACCGCCCTTCTCCCATACCTCGGACAGCGCGAACTCACAGCCCTTCTTCTCACAGAAGCTTCGGATATATTCATTCTCCGCTTCCGTATCCGATACGAAGGAATTCAGCGTCACTACGACCGGAACGCCGTATTTCTGGATGTTCTCAATATGCTTCTCCAGATTCACGATACCCTTGGCGAGCGCGTCCAGATTCTCCCTGGAGAGATCTTCTTTGGCAACTCCCCCATTATACTTCAAAGCACGGACAGTTGCAACCAGCACAACCGCATCCGGCTTAAATCCCGCCTTACGGCACTTGATATCCAGGAACTTCTCCGCGCCTAAGTCCGCGCCGAAGCCTGCCTCCGTCACCGTTATATCACATAACTTCAGCGCCATCCTGGTCGCCCTCACGCTGTTGCAGCCATGCGCGATATTGGCAAACGGGCCGCCGTGCACAAGCGCCGGCGTATGTTCAAGCGTCTGGATCAGGTTCGGCTTGATCGCATCCTTAAGGAGCGCCGTCATAGCCCCTGTCGCCTTAAGTTCCTCTGCCGTCACCGGATCTCCGCTGAAATTATAAGCCACGATGATCTTGCCAAGGCGCTCCTTAAGGTCCCTGATATCCTCGGCAAGACAGAGGATAGCCATGATCTCGGATGCAACCGTTATCACGAAATGATCCTCTCTTACCATACCGTCCATCTTATTCCCAAGTCCCACTACGATATTGCGCAGGTTCCTGTCATTCATATCCAGACAGCGCTTCCATACCACCTGCCTCGGGTCGATCTGCAGAGCGTTCCCCTGCTGGATATGATTATCCAGCATAGCCGCAAGCAGGTTATTCGCCGACGTGATCGCATGGAAATCTCCTGTAAAGTGAATGTTCAGATCCTCCATGGGAACGACCTGGGCGTAACCGCCGCCCGCCGCGCCTCCCTTGATCCCGAAACAAGGTCCAAGAGACGGCTCTCTGAGGGCTATGATTGCCTTTTTATCAAGCTTCGCCAACGCCTGCCCCAAGCCTACCGTCGTCGTCGTCTTACCCTCTCCTGCCGGAGTTGGGTTGATCGCTGTCACAAGCACCAGTTTACCGTCCGGTCTGTCCTTGATCCTCTCCCATACCTCATCGGACAGCTTCGCCTTATACTTCCCGTAGAATTCCAGTTCTTCCTCTCCAATCCCTACATTGGCGGCCACATCCTTAATGTGCGCCATCTGAGCTTCCTGTGCAATCTGAATATCTGTTTTCATTGGTTTCCCCTTCCCTTTCTTTTATCATTTAATGGTTACCCTAACAAGCATGATTCATATACCGGCTAATTCTCTGTCACATACTGGTCGAATTCCTCTGGAGACATCAATACCTTCCTTGGCTTCGTCCCCTCTTCCGGCCCTACGACTCCGGCCTCTGCTAACTGATCCATGATCCTTGCCGCACGGTTGAAGCCGATCTTGAAGGCTCTCTGCAGCATCCCGATCGAAGCCTTGTCCTTGTCAATGATCAGACGGCCCGCATCTACAAAATACGCGTCGTGGCTGTCCTCCTCTGATGAAGCCGCCGCCGCTGCCATGCCTCCTTCAGGAGCCGTATTAACATGGTTCACAACTTCCTCGTCGTATGTAACTTCCTCGTTATTCTCCTTAAGATACTCGACCACATCCTGTACTTCCTTGTCCGTGACAAAGGAACCCTGAACTCTGGCCGGCTTCTGGTAGCCGGACGGATAGAAGAGCATATCTCCTTTGCCGAGAAGCTTCTCTGCTCCGTTCATATCTATAATGGTCCTGGAATCCACTCCCGATGACACGGAAAATGCGATCCTCGACGGCATATTCGCCTTGATCAGACCGGTAATAACATTGACAGACGGCCTCTGGGTCGCCAGCACCAGATGGATTCCCGCAGCCCTGGCAAGCTGTGCCAGACGGCAGATCGCTCCTTCCACCTCTCCCGGCGCGACCATCATAAGATCCGCCAGCTCGTCCACGATCACGATGATCTGCGGAAGCGGCTCCTGCGGTTCCCCGTCCTTCGAAGGTACAGTAGCGATCTTCTCATTATATCCCTTCATATCTCTGACGCTGTACTCTGCGAATACCCGATACCGGCGGTCCATCTCTGCTACCGCCCAGTTAAGGGCGCCGGCGGCCTTCTTCGGATCCGTTACCACAGGTATCATCAGATGTGGGATTCCGTTGTAGACACTCAGCTCTACCACCTTAGGATCGATCATGATCAGCTTGACCTCATCCGGCCTTGCCTTATACAGGATACTCATGATCAGGGTATTGATACACACCGACTTACCTGAACCGGTCGCACCGGCGATCAGCACATGAGGCATCTTGCCGATATCCGTCACTACCGCCTTACCGCCGATATCCTTGCCGACCGCAAACGATATCTTTGAATTACTGTTCTTGAATTCCGAAGCTTCCAGAAGATCTCTTAACATGACCGCAGAATTCTCCTTGTTCGGAACTTCAATGCCGACCGCGGCTTTCCCCGGGATCGGAGCCTCGATACGGATATCCGCAGCCGCAAGGTTCAGCTTGATATCGTCGGACAGTCCGACGATCTTACTGACCTTCACTCCCATCTCGGGCTGAAGCTCATACCGGGTAACCGACGGGCCGCAGCTTACATTGGTCACCGTGACCTTCACCCCGAAGTTCTGTAAGATCTGCTGCAGCTTGACAGCCGTCTCCCGAAGCTGGGCGTCGGATTCTCCCTTCTGCTTCGCCCCCTTCTTAAGAAGGGAGATCGGCGGGATATGGTATGCTCTCTTTAGCTTGCGGTTCTCTGAGAGAACTGCAGACGCCACTGCTTCTGTCTCGTCTTCGATCTCTTCTTTTCCTCTGCCGCTTTTCTTTCCCCGTTTCTTCTCAGGAGCCTCCTCCTGTTCCTCCCAGAATTCCGGCCGCGGGCTGACCTCTCTGATCCCTGCCGCCCGGAATTCATCTGAATCCTCCGGCTTGGCCGGAGCTTCTGCCTCACGGTCAGCCGGCTCCTCCAAACCGCGGTTGATCACGAGATCCATCTCTTCCGGCGGATCGATCTCCTGCGGCTCGGCCTTCTGCGCCGCTTTCTTCTGCTTTCTCTTCGTATTCTCTTCTGCCGGCTTGGCCGTCAGCTCCTTCACGTCAGGTGACTTCTTCGCGATCTCCGTGTCAAAAGAGACGCCTTCAACATGCCGGTCGCTTCTCCGCCGGGATCTGGGCCTGTCATTCTCCGCCTCCATCGCCCGGGTCTCCCGGATCCGTCTTCTCTCTTCCGCCTGTTCGCGCCTCCTCGCCGCATCCCTTCTGGCCCTGTCATATACCTTGCCGCTCTGGCTCCTGACACCCTTAAGCGCCGACTTCCCGGTAATGACCACCAGACATATGATCATAAAGGTAACGACCAGCACATAGGTTCCGGCGACCCCTACTGCCGGCGTCAGCGCATCGGCCGCAGTTCTGCCTATCAGCCCGCCGCCGTCATTGATAAGGTCAAGAAAGGTACAGGCCAAAATGACCAGACACAAGCTTGCGCCTACCTTCAGGTACGCGTTGGGATTCCCCTGGTTCGATATCAGGAATGTCACGGACCCGAACAACACGATCGGCATCAAATACGCCATCCATCCGGCAAGATCCGCCAATACTCCCGCGATCGCCTCTCCCACGAACCCTCCAAATCCAAAATTACTGATCATCATCAGGATACTGACTGCAAGCGTCACCCATATGATGATCTCTATTCCAACAAAACCTGATTCTGTATTCTTCTTTGTCTGCTTCTTACTCCCCTGTTTCTTAGTCTTAGCAGCCATCATATTCTCCCCCTTATTCTGGCAATACTAGTATTAGTATATCATTTTTGAAAAGGGCTGTCATTACATATTTTCACTCTTTTTCTCCCTCCACTGATCGATCATTTCGTGCAATTTATTCAATGCGTCGCTCATTCCTCCCACTTCATCGATCAACCCTTCTCTCACTGCATCCTTTCCCTCCAGCAGCGTCCCCACATCCTTCACAAGCTCCGTCTGATTCAGCATCAGCTCCTCGATCCTCTTCTGTGTGATACGCGAATGGTCCGCCAAAAACCGGGTGATCCGGTCCTGCGTCTTGATCATATTGCGCAGGCTTTGGGTAATACCTATGAACATCCCGTTGGAACGGACCGGATGAATGATCATTGTTCCGCTCGGCACAATAAAGGAATACTTAGCGGATACTGCAAGCGGCCCTCCGATCGAATGGCTCCCCCCAAGTACCAACGATACCGTAGGCTTGCTCAAGGATGCGATCATCTCGGCGATAGAAAGCCCGGCCTCCACATCTCCCCCCAATGTATTCAGCAGGATCAGAAGCCCTTCGATCTCGTCGCTGTCCTCCACCTCCGCAAGAAGCGGAAGCAGATGTTCGTATTTGGTCGCTTTCGCGTTGCCGGATACCGCCTCATGCCCCTCGATCTCGCCGATAACCGTCAGAAGCTTGATCTTGTGCCTGCTCTTGTTCCCTTCCAGATCCACACTCCCAAGCTCCTTGATCTGCTCCGTTTTCTGCTCTTCACGCGCTCCGTCTGACATAAAAAACACCTCCATACATTTTCTCATTCATAGTATGGAAGCGTTTTTGTAATTTTATACTTTTATACTTGTTTTAGCGCCTGTTCAAGATCTGCTTTTATATCTTCAATATTCTCGATTCCCACGCTGAAACGGATCAGGTCCGGCTGAACGCCTGCCTCTAGCAATTCCTGATCGTTCATCTGGCGGTGGGTATGGCTTGCCGGATGGAGGACGCAGCTTCTGGCATCCGCCACATGCGTCACAATGGCGATCATCTTCAAAGCATCCATCATGCGGACCGCCGCCTCTCTGCCGCCCTTCAGGCCAAAGGTAATCACGCCGCAGGTGCCGTTCGGCATATATTTCTTTGCAAGCTCATAATACTTGTCGCCCGGCAGGGACGGGCAATTCACCCACGCCACCTTCTCATGCCCCTGAAGGAACTTCGCCGCCCCAAGCGCATTCTCGCAATGTCTCGCCATCCGAAGATGAAGCGTCTCAAGTCCGATATTCAGAAGAAATGCATTCTGAGGGGACTGGATAGATCCCAGGTCGCGCATAAGCTGCGTCGTTGCCTTCGTTATGTACGCTCCCTTCCCGAAACGCTCCGTATACACGATCCCGTGATAAGTCTCGTCCGGCGCCGTAAGCTCCGGGAACCTGTCCGCATAAGCCGTCCAGTCGAAATTGCCGCTGTCAACGATAGCCCCGCCCACACAGGACGCGTGTCCGTCCATATATTTGGTGGTGGAATGGGTCACGATATCAGCCCCCCATTCAAAGGGCCTGCAGTTGATCGGAGTCGCGAACGTATTGTCTACGATAAACGGCACCCCATGCGCGTGGGCCGCCTTCGCAAACTTCTCAAAATCCAGCACCACCAGCGCCGGATTGGCAATACTCTCTCCGAACACTGCCTTCGTATTCTCTCGAAACGCCGCGTTCAGCTCTTCCTCTGTACAGTCCGGGTCCACGAAGGTAGCTTCCACCCCCATCTTCCGTATCGTATGGGCATAGAGATTATAGGTGCCCCCGTAGATCGCGGACGCACACACGATATGATCGCCCGCCTTCGCAATATTCATCACCGCATAGAAATTAGCAGCCTGGCCGGAAGAAGTAAGCATGGCCGCTGTGCCGCCCTCCATATCGCAGATCTTCGCCGCTACAGCGTCATTGGTCGGATTCTGAAGACGGGTATAGAAGTACCCGGATTCCTCCAGATCGAACAGACGCCCCATCTGCTCACTGGAACCATATTTAAAAGTCGTGCTCTGATAGATCGGCAAGACCCTCGCCTCACCGTTGCCCGGCTCATATCCTGACTGAATACACTTAGTTTCTATCCTGTAATCGCTCATCGCTCTCTCCCTCCGTTAAAATATACCCAACAGTTTCTTTCGGAAGCCGCCGGCGATCTGGTCAAATTCCGACTTCTGAAGCGTATAGTCCGTCACCTGCGTCTCGTTCCACAACTCCACCATCCGTCCGGCGAGCCGTTCATTAACCGGATCTCTCTGGTAACAGAGCATAGGAACCACATAGACTGCCATCGTCAGGTTATAGTCCATGCCTGCCCGGCTCCTTTGCTTCTTAGACATATCCCGGCTCTTTTCCTTTACATATGCCGGTATCACCGACGCCAGTTCTTCAAGCGCCTGACCGCCGTCCTCTTCTTCGCCGCATAAGCCGGGCAGAGCCATAATCATACCTCTGTACTCTTCATACGTCTCCTTGAAAAAATTCTCATAAGACTTCTTCTTAAAATACTGAATACTCCCCAGCATCTTGTCGAAGAACTCCTCCAGTGCCTTTCTGGTCTCTTCCATCCTGTTCCTCCATACTGATACAACCGTGACCGGTACAGTAACTACTCGTCCCAGTTATGGTACACATCCTGGACATCATCGTCGTCATCCAGCATATCCAGAGTCTTCTGGATGCTTGCAATATCCTTCTCGTCGGTAAGCTCCACATAGGTCTGCGGGATCATCGTCACCTGTGCGGCCGCCATCGGTATTCCTGCATCCTCCATCGCCTGGCGTACTGCGCTGAAATCCTCCGGGGATGTCAGGATCTCATAGCTGTCCTCTTCCTCCGAGAAGTCCTCCGCCCCCGCATCCAATACCGTCATCATAAGCTCGTCCGGGTCTGTCTCATATTCTTCCTTATCTACCACGATCTGTCCCTTCTTATCGAACATGAAGGAGACGCATCCCGGTGTTCCCACATTGCCGTTTCCTTTGGTAAATGCATTCTTTACATTAGAAGCGGTGCGGTTCTTATTGTCCGTCAGCGTCTCTACGATGATCGCCGTACCGTTCGGCCCGTAACCCTCATATGTAATATGCTCATAGTTGGCGGCGTTGGCGTCGCTGTCCGCACGCTTGATATTGCGGTCGATCGTGTCGTTCGGCATATTGTTGGCCTTCGCCTTGGCGATCACATCACGCAGACGGCTGTTGTTGGCCGGATCCGCGCTTCCGCCCTCCTTGACCGCTACCGCAAGCTCCTTCCCGATCTTGGTAAATATCTTACCCTTAGCCGCATCGTTCTTCTCTTTTTTATGCTTGATATTCGCGAATTTTGAATGTCCTGACATAATCCATCCCTCTCTCTTATAATTTACTCTTTATAGGTTTTCTATTCTATCACTCTTCCCAGCGTTTTTCAATCTTAACTCTCTGAATTGTATTGTTGTCCACAAGAAGGATCGTGAAACGGTAGCCTCCGTAATCCACGGCGCACCGTTCATCCTCTCCGGGGATCCGGTCCAGCTGATGGATCAGGAAGCCGTTCAGCGTCTCGAATTCTTCCCGCTCAAAAGTGATCGGAAGCACATCCTCCAGATCGTCAAGGCCCACCATGCCGTTGACCAGGTAATTACCGTTCTGCTGCCGCTGAATCCTTACCTCCGCCTCATCATGCTCGTCTAAGATATTGCCCACGATCTCTTCCAGGATATCCTCCATCGTCACAAGCCCGGAGGTCTGCCCGTACTCATCCAGCACGATCCTGATATGGTTCTGGTCCGCCTGCATCTCCTTGAATAAAGTATCGATACTCTTCGTCTCCGGTATGAATGCCGCCGGCCTTATGTACCCTGTAAGCTCCCGAAGGGGGACCTTACGGAGCTTCTCATCCAGATAGCATGACATTGCCTCCCGAAGATGCATGATCCCAATGATCGAATCGATCTCCCCCTCACAGACAGGGAACCTGGAATAATTCTCTCCCAGCATGAACTTAAGCGCATCCTCCAGAAGCTCCCCGCTGTCGATCACGGTAATGTGCTTCCGGTGCGTCATAATGTCCTTCGCATCCTTATCCATATAACGGATGATATTGTGGATCAGTCCCGCCGCCTCCTTCTGGGCGCCCTCGTCCATCTCATCCTCACCCTGGAACAGATGCTTCATCCTTTGGAATAAACTGCCTTCTTCCATAACTGTTGTTTCATACTCCTTTGCTATGTATGAAGCTCAAAACTGACTTTCAAGGCTTCATCTACTTTGTTCATTATCTCTTTATCCAAATGGCATACCAGATCCTTAAGCCGCTGCTTATCTATCGTCCTTACCTGCTCTAACAGTACGACCGAATTCTTAACGATCTGATATCGCCTGGCATCGATCTCCACATGCGTCGGCAGCTTCGCCTTATTCATCCGCGAAGTAATGGCGGCACAGATCACCGTCGGGCTGTGCCTGTTCCCCACGTCATTCTGTATGATCAATACCGGACGGATACCGCCCTGCTCCGAGCCCACCACCGGACTTAAATCTGCATAAAATATATCTCCACGTCTTACCTGCACTCTATTCACTCTCCGATTCTTAAGATATGATAAGTATTACCATCTTTTTTCGGATGTATTCTATAGAGTCATGTAAATTAATATCTGTTCGGTTACGCAAAATAATCCATCTGTTCCACGACCTTGCCGCTGATCAGATATTCCCTTGGCACCCTCTTGCCGAAACTGCAGATAAATTCATAGTTGAACCGGTCCGACAGATCGCTCAGTTCTTCCACTGTGATCCGCTCGCCGCCGTCCTCTCCGACCAGCACGGCCTTATCTCCAAACCGCACGGCCTCGATCTCCGTCACATCTACCATGAACTGATCCATGCACACGCGGCCGATGATCGGGGCTCTCTTACCATGGATCAGCACATATCCCTGATTCGACAGGCTTCTTGGATAGCCGTCCCCGTAGCCCACCGGAATCGTAGCGATCTTCGCAGGCCTCTCAGTCGTATAGGTGCACCCATAGCTTACCGGCGTCCCCTTTTCCACCCATTTCACATGGGTAACGTGGCTTACCAGCTCCATGGCCGGCCTAAGCGGCACATTATCCTTCTCTACTTCTTTGGACGGATACAATCCATAGGTTGCGATCCCCGCCCTCACCAGATCCATATTCGCTTCCTTCACATCTATGATCCCGGCGCTGTTAGAGCTGTGATGATACCGGATCCTTATGTCCCTGCCGTCAAGCTTCTTCTTCATCCACAGATACGCCTCTAACTGCCTATCGGTAAATGCCTTCTCTGCCTCATCTGCTTTCGCGAAATGCGTATACATGCCTTCCAGCACAAGATTCGGCATCCGTTCGATCGCCGCGATCCTGTCCACGCTCTCCTCACAGACCGGAAATCCAAGGCGGGACATGCCGGTATCCAGCTTGATATGGATATAAGCCTTCTTCCCCATGCGCACTGCCAGATCCGATACCCTGCGCGCCATCTCCGTCGTATAGACCGTCATGCGGATATCATTCTCCAGCATCTCTGCCCACTGCTCCGGGAAAATGCACCCCAGCACGAGAAGCGGTTTTTCTATTCCGCCCTTTCTTAAGACCACCGCCTCGTCAAGCGCCGCCAGCGCATATCCCCAGATATATTCCTTCCCCTGAAGAAATCTCGCGATCTGCAAGGCTCCGTGGCCGTATCCGTCGGATTTGATCACGCTGATGATCTTCACCCCTTCCGCCAGGTTCCTCTTCATCATCTCCATATTATACTCGATCGCGTCCAGATCGATCCTTGCGCATACCCTGCTGTAACTTTTAAGCATGATATCTTCCCGGGGACTCTGTTCCGATACCGGGCGCCGCGGCAGACTGCTCATACTGCCCGGCGGCAGGCCCCTCCTGACAGACGGGGCATACCGGCCGCGGAACCGGGATCTCAAGCCGTCCGCCTGGCATTCTCCTTCCAGGCATCTTAGGACTTCGCTTAAGCAGGACAGCAGATCGCCCGCCATCACACTGTAACTTCCCTTAACAGCCCTCGCATGATCGCCCGCACGGCCGTGAAGATACGTTCCAAGCACGGCCGCACGGCGGCAGTCAAGCCCCTGGGCGAGAAGCCCGGCGATCACTCCTGCCAGTACGTCGCCGGATCCTGCCTTCGCCATAGAGACATTCCCGGACAGGTTCACGCAGATCCTCTCTCCCGGCGCCGCCACCGCCGTCCGTGAGTCCTTAAGCACACAGATACATCCCGTGCCTTCCGTATAGTCTCTTAAGATCTTCCTCCTGTCCGCCTTAAGCTCTTCTATGCTTCTCCTGGTCAGCCTTGACATCTCCTTCATATGCGGCGTCATCACAAGACCGTATTCCAAAGCCCCTGAAGACTCCCCGGAAGACTCATTGGAAGGCTTCAAATATTCCGGATGCTCCGCTAAGATGTTCAGGCCGTCTGCATCGATCAGACACGGAATCTGCCTTCGCCTAAGCGTCTTTTGCACCAGCTTCTCAGACGTCCCGCTCATCCCGAGCCCTGAACCGATACAGACCACGTCCGCCCATTCCAGCAGCTCCAGGAGTTCCTCCTCCCGATAGTCTGTATAAGCCGTAATGATCGCTTCCGGGAGCTGCTGCTGTAAGATCACCCTGTTATCTTCCGGCGTATAGACCCTGACCAGGCCCGCCCCCGCAAGATAAGCCGCCCTCGCGTTGAGATAGGCCGCTCCCGACATTCCCTTGCTGCCTGCGATCACCAGAAGCTTCCCAAAGCTCCCCTTATTCGCATCCGCCTTCCTCACGGGAAGCATGGCGCGGTAATCCTTCTCGTCGCAGGCATACGCCGCTTCCCGGTCTGCCTTAAGCGTATCCGTATAGATCCCTACATCTGCAATATGTATCTTTCCCGCGTACTCCCTGCCCGGATAGAATACAAGTCCCAGTTTTTCCGTCTGGAACGTAACCGTAATATCAGCCCGGAAAGCTTCTCCCAGGACACTGCCCGTATCGGCAGATATGCCTGACGGCAGATCGACGGCAAGCTTCACCGCCTCCGCCTCGTTCATCTTCCTGAGCACGTCTGAATATGTTCCTTCGATCTCGCGGCTAAGGCCTACCCCGAAGATCGCGTCTATGATGATACTATATTCATCTGCCCTGTATTCGTTGCATATTTTCCCGCCGATTTCCAAAAACCGCCGGATCTGCTGCTTCGTCTCCTCCGTACATCGGAGCTCATTGCCCACAAAACACACCGTGACAGAATAGCCCCTTCCCTTAAGGATCCTTGCAATGGCAAATCCGTCCCCTCCGTTGTTCCCGGAGCCGCACACGATACAGACTCTTGAAAGGTCAAGCCCCTCCTCATCCATTACCTCCACGCATGCCGCGGCCGCCCGTTCCATAAGCTCCAGAGACGGAATTCCCACCTCCTGTATCGTATAGCGATCCGCTCTCTTCATCTGAGAGCCGTCTGTCAAATATCTCATTTCCTGCACCTCCCGTCATGTAACAACTCAGACAATCCGCAAAAAGGACGTGTAACTACGCCTGCACATACATGCTGTTATTACACGCCTTGGTTCTTACTGTTATTTGTGTTCTTCGCTATACCGGCTGATCTTATAGGACAGCTGCATTAAGCTCTCCGATAAATGTACATTCTCAACAATGATGTGATCCGGCAGGTTCAGATCTGTATGAGCAAAATTCCAGATCGCCCTCACACCGTTCTCCGCCAGGATATTCGCCACCTCGATCGCTTTATCCTTCGGAATGGTCAGCGCTGCGATCTCTACTTCGTTCTCACGCACAAACGCACCCAGTTCATCCATCATCCTCACCGGAACACCGCGGATCGATACTCCCTGAAGCCTTGGGTTCACATCAAAGATCCCCTTCAGGATAAATCCTCTCTTCTCAAACGCGGCATAATTCGCTAACGCCTGACCCAGATTACCGGCTCCGATAATGATCATATGGTGGTCTTCTTCCAAACCTAAGATCTTGCCGATCTCCGTATACAGGTACTTCACATTATATCCGTATCCCTGCTGTCCGAATCCTCCGAAGTTATTAAGATCCTGACGGATCTGAGAAGCCGTCACCTTCATCCGCCTGCTCAGATCATTAGAAGAGATACGTTCTACCCCATGCTCCAATAGTTCCCCCAAATACCGGTAATACCTCGGCAATCTGCGTATGACAGCCTGGGAAATCTCTCTTTCTTCCAAAATAAACTCACCTTCCATTTCATATCTAAGGTTCATTATATAGAATAGTAGGATCAAAGTCAAACTTTTAGTTGTATTTTATCGGATTTTCGCTATAATGGAAACGAACGGATAAAGGAGGATATTATGATACTGGCATGTCATGGAATTAACAAATCCTTCGGCGATAATGTGATCGTTGCCGAAGGCTCTTTTCATATAGAAGACCACGAAAAAGCAGCTCTTGTAGGGCCAAACGGCGCCGGCAAGACCACTCTTTTCAAGATGATCGTAGGGGAACTGCCCCCTGACGGCGGCGACATTACCCTGACGCGCGGCAAGACCCTTGGATATCTCGCACAGCACCAGGAGATGGTCAGCGGCAATACCATATACGAGGAAGTCAGGCTCGCCAAAGCGGATATCATCGCAATGGAACAGCAGATCCGCAGCATTGAACTGGAGCTTAAGAATCTCGAGGGGGAGGCCCTGTCCGCACGCCTCAATACCTATCACCGCCTGACGGCGGCATTTGACAGAGAGAACGGATACGCTTACGAAAGCGAGATCACCGGCGTCTTAAAGGGTCTCGGCTTCGGCGAAGATGATTTCTCCAAACCGGTCGATACCCTCTCCGGCGGCCAGAAGACACGCGTCTCCTTAGGGAAGCTTCTTCTCACCAGACCGGATATCCTGCTTCTGGATGAGCCTACCAACCATCTGGACTTGAACTCGATCGCATGGCTTGAGACATATCTTCTGAACTACCCGGGCGCCGTGCTGATCGTATCTCACGACCGTTATTTCCTGGACCGGGTCGTTACGAAGGTCTTAGAGATCGAGCTGGGGCAGCTTATGACCTACATGGGGAATTACAGCGAATATGCCGAGAAGAAGCGCCGGCTCCATGAAGCACGGCTGAAGGAATATCTGAACCAGCAGCAGGAGATCCGTCACCACGAAGCCGTGATCGAAAAGCTCCGGTCATTCAACCGGGAGAAGTCCATCAAACGGGCCGAGAGCCGCGAAAAGATGCTGGAGAAGATCGTCCCCGTGGAAAAACCCGCCGAGATGAACACAAAGATCCACCTCGATCTGGAACCGTCCCGCATAAGCGGAAGCGACGTGCTCTTCGTAGAACATCTGAGCAAAGCATTTCCAAACCAGGTGTTGTTCAGGGATGTTAATTTTGAGATAAGGCGGGGCGAACATGTTGCCGTCATCGGAGATAACGGAACCGGCAAGACTACCCTTCTTAAGATCCTCAACCAGGTACTTCCCGCGGATGCAGGTACTTTCACCCTGGGGACCAACGTAGAGATCGGTTATTACGATCAGGAACACCATGTTCTCCATATGGATAAGACGATATTCGACGAGATCTCGGACGACTACCCGGATCTCACCAATACGAAGATCCGCAACATGCTCGCCGCCTTCCTCTTCACCGGGGACGATGTTTTTAAGCGGATAGGAGACCTAAGCGGCGGCGAACGGGGGCGTGTCTCCCTTGCCAAGCTGATGCTCTCCAAGGCTAATTTCCTGATCCTGGACGAGCCTACCAACCACTTGGATATCTCCTCCAAGGAGATTCTGGAGAAGGCGCTGAACGACTATACCGGCACCCTTCTCTATGTATCCCATGACCGGTACTTCATCAACCAGACGGCTACCAGGATCCTCGATCTGGTCAACCAGACCTTCGTCAATTATATCGGCAACTACGATTATTATCTGGAGAAACGCGAAGAACTGACCGCCGCCTATGCCGGCAAGGCAGACTCCGCTTATGATCCGTCTGCACCGGACAGCGTATCTGAGGCAAAGCTTAGCTGGCAGGAGCAAAAAGAAGCCAACGCCAGAGAGCGGAAACGGCAGAATGACCTGAAGAAGACGGAAGAACGCATTACAGAACTTGAAGAGCGCAGCGCCGCCATCGACGGCCTGATGTCTCAGGAAGAGGTGTTCACGAATTCCGTAAGATGCCAGGAATTGGCAGACGAAAAAGCCGCGGTCACCGAAGAATTGGACGGCCTGTATGAGCTGTGGGAACAGCTAAGCGAAATGGGGATGCAGTAGATCATCTACTGCATCCCTGCATTCTTCTTCCACGGCCGCTCCTTATCAAGCCATCCCTTCTCCTTCCAGTATGCCTGATCTGCCGGGTTCATTCCCTTCTGATGCATATGGCGCAGAACATAGAAGAGTATCTTAGTCTTAAGCCCCGGAACCACCTGCTCCGTATCCCTGGTAAGCTTAAGAGCCAGCTTATCCACATCCTGAAGGATCTTCTCCTTGACCGATGAACTCACATCCTCCCAGCACGTAGCCGCAACAGCCGTCCCGTAGGAATAGACTCTTCCCACTCCCCAGAACAGAAGGCTCTCCTTCATATCCTTAAGCGTGGATCGCATTCCTCCTCCGGCCCCTGTGGTAATACATACTGCCTGCTTGGTAAACATCTTCTCCTCCGGCCGGTGCACCATGAACCGATATCCGTAATGATCCAGCAGCGCCTTCATGGCCCCCGTCACATGGAGTACATGGACCGGCGACGTGAATACCAGCAGATCAGCCTCATCGATCATACGGGTCACACGCTTCATATACATCAGGTAATCCGGGCACTTCTTCTCGCTCTCCGTAATGCATACGGCACATCCCCGGCAGAATTCCGGCATATCCTTAGGAAGAAACAGCTCTATGATCTGATCCTCATTCTTCGCTATCCTTTCAATCACCAGTTTTCCAACATGATAACTTGATCCATGCCTTAGCGTGCCGTTAATCATCAGTATTTTCATCTTGCCTTGTTCTCCCTTCTTCTTAAATCGTACGTCCTGTCACACCTTATCTATTGACTGCAGGCATACGCCCGCTTATCTGCATTTTTTAATTATATCACATTGAAATCCATTACACCACATAAAAATAAAGATGGAAAGCTGACTTGACATATCATCTCCTATCCCTTATAATAAAAATACGGAAAGCAAACTTTACATTATAAATGATTCAGGAGGAACTGCTATGAAAACCACTCAAAAGAAAATCTACATGCTGATCGCCGGCATCCTGTTATACGGTATCGGCTTCTGTTTAAAGTGTATGCACATCTTCAACAGCAGATGGATCGTTCTCTGCCTGTCCCTGATGCATTACGGCGGGATGCTCCTATCCATTTTCGCTATCAATTACTTCGGCACAACTTACCAATATGAGAAATATCCGGAAGAAAGCAAGCAGACGCTCATAGATCTGAACGACGAACGCACCAGGAGCATACATAATCTGGCCAAGGCGCGGACCTTCGACATTATGACCTATGTGCTGATGCTCCTTCCCGCCGTCCTGATCGACCTGAAGGCCGGTCTTTCCGGAATCATCAGCGCGGGGGCTGCATTGCTTATATTCGGCATCTCCTATGCATTCTTCCTTGCCAAATATAAGAAAGAACTGTGAATAGATACAAGGAGATACAGGTCATTCATCAATTTGGGACGCAGTAAACTTCCGTTTACTACGTCCCAACTCGTTCCAACTCACAGGTTCATCACATTTTCTCAGCTATCGCCTTGATAAATTCTTCGCTGTTCAGCACCGCCGGATTCTCGATCGTTGTGATCAGCGCCAGATCCTTCGTCATCTTACCTTCTTCGATCGTATCAATGGTCGCTCTCTCAAGACGGTCGGCGAACTCCATCAACTCCTGATTGCCGTCCAATTCTCCCCGCTTCCTCAAAGCTCCGCTCCAGGCAAATATCGTCGCAACCGAGTTGGTCGAGGTCTCTTCCCCTTCCAGATGCTTGTAGTAATGGCGCTGCACCGTACCGTGCGCTGCCTCATATTCATAATATCCGTCTGGAGACACCAGTACAGAGGTCATCATAGCCAGCGATCCGAATGCGGAAGATATCATATCGCTCATCACATCTCCGTCGTAGTTCTTGCATGCCCAGATATATCCGCCCTCCGACTTCATCACACGCGCCACCGCATCGTCGATCAGAGTATAGAAGTATGTGATACCTGCAGCATCGAACTTCTCCTTATATTCAGCGTCAAAGATATCCTGGAAAATGTCCTTGAATGTGTGATCGTATTTTTTGGAGATCGTATCTTTGGTGGCAAACCAGAGATCCTGCTTAATGTCCAGCGCATAGTTAAAACAGCTTCTCGCGAAACTCTCAATAGACTGGGTTATATTATGCATCCCCTGCACGATTCCAGCGCTATCGAATTCATGTACAAGCTCCCTCGTCTCAGAGCCGTCCCCGGCCGTATACACCAGTTCTACCTTGCCCGCACCCGGAATCTTCATCTCAGAGCCCTTATACACATCCCCGTAAGCATGCCTTGCGATCGTGATCGGCTTCTTCCAGTTACGCACGCAAGGCTCGATCCCCTTCACTACGATCGGCGCGCGGAATACGGTTCCGTCCAGGATCGCACGGATCGTTCCGTTAGGGCTCTTCCACATCTCCTTTAGGTCATACTCTGTCATACGCGCCGCATTGGGAGTGATCGTCGCACACTTCACCGCCACCTTGTACTTCTTCGTCGCATTCGCGGAATCGACCGTCACCTGGTCGTCCGTCTCGTTCCTGTGTTCCAGACCCAGATCGTAATATTCCGTATTCAGTTCGATAAACGGCTCTAACAGATGATCCTTGATCATCTTCCATAAGATACGGGTCATCTCGTCGCCGTCCATCTCTACGATAGGTGTGGTCATCTTAATCTTTGCCATGATTTGCTTCCTCCTGTTTTTTCTGTTCTACTTCTTAACTACGCTATTCTCTGCTGCCTGCTGTTCTGTCTTCCGGTACTTCTGCCTTCTGATACTTCTGTCTCCCTGCACTTCTATCTTCCTGCAGTTCTGTCTTCCTGCTTCGACAGATGCAGATTCTCCATTACATTCAGGATATGGCGGTTCGCCAGCTCCTCCGCCAGATCCTTGTCCCGGTTCCTGATCGCTTCAAGGATCTCCCTGTGTTCCTGAACGGACTTTTGAGCCCGGTTCTTCTCACCGACAGACAAGGCCCTCGCCATCTGGACATATTTGTGGAAATCAGATAACACATGCTCCAGAATACGGCTGTCAGAGGCCTCATACAGGACCTTGTGGAATTTCCCGTCCAGCTCGGTCACCTGTTCCGCCTTCTCTTCGCCCTTTTTCTGCAAATGAAACTCAGACAGCAAGAGCACCTCTTCCAGTTCCTCGATCTGCTTCTCAGTGATATGCTCGGTCGCCCACCTGGCGCATACTCCTTCTAACATTGAACGGATCTTATAGATATCATAGACATCCTTCGGAGTGATCCCTGTCACATAAGCGCCCTTATTAGGTATGATGGTCACCAGGCCTTCAAGCTCCAACTGCCTCAATGCCTCCCGCACCGGAGTCCTGCTGACTCCTAATTCCTCGCCGATAGTGATCTCCCGGAGCTCTTCATGCTCCTTGTAGACTCCCGACAGAATGTCTTCTCTGAGCTTTTGAAATACTCTCCCCCGCAGCGAACGGTCATGATACTCTTCCATTCCTTCTTACCCTTTCCGTCCTTTTCGTCCTTTCCTTCTTAATCTCAGCCGGATACTGATACTTTACAGATGCTAGTACACCGAATAATAAGTAACCAGCCATATAACTTGCCTGATTTTCCATCTGCGTCGTTGTCGTCAATCGGCGTAGCGCCCACTACGCCTCATTCCTCCGCCTTGCATATAAAAAATCATTCTGCGTTATATGGCTAGGAACTTATTTTTCGGTGTACTAGGCTTCATCCTGCAAGCGGTATCCAAGCCGTTTCTGCGATTCCTCAACTACCTCTAACAGCTCTTCATCCGTAAGGACCGTCACGCGCCCTTCCTCATATTGTCTGTCCACCCAGGCCTTCACCATAGCAACCAGCTCCGTATTCTTATCCACCTGCTTTTCCAGCGGCAGACGGAAATATGTATTGAGCCAGTGCGCGATCCCGGCAAGCCCCGAAGTGTTGGATACTGCCACAAGCGGCGGACGGTTCAGGAATTTATCCGTATCGAACACATTGTAGATCTCCTCGTTCTTAAGCAGGCCGTCCGCATGGATCCCCGCTCTCGTCACGTTAAAATTCCTTCCCACGAACGGAGTTCTTGACGGCACCCGGTATCCGATCTCTTCTTCATAATATTCCGCCAGTTCTGTGATCACCGTGGTATCCATACCGTCTAAGGTTCCCCTTAGCTGCGCGTACTCGAACACCATCGCCTCCAGAGGCGTATTGCCGGTCCGCTCACCGATTCCGAACAGCGAGCAGTTCACTCCGCTTGCGCCGTAGAGCCACGCCGTCGTAGAATTGCTGACCGCCTTATAGAAATCATTATGCCCGTGGAACTCGATCAGTTCACTCGGCACGCCTGCATGCACCCGGATTCCATATATGATACCCGGAATAGATCTTGGGATCACGGCTCCCGGGTAATTAACCCCGTATCCCATCGTATCACAGACACGGATCTTAACCGGAATCTGATACTCCTCCATCAGCTTCATAAGCTCCAGGCAGAACGGGATCACGAATCCATAGATATCCGACCGGGTGATATCCTCCAGATGACACCTTGGGCTGATTCCCGTCTCCAAACACTCACGGACTACCGACAGATAATGCTCCATGCACTCTCTTCTTGTCATCTTTAATTTATAGAAGATATGATAATCCGAACAGCTTACCAGGATTCCCGTCTCCTTCATCCCAATCTCTTTCACCAGCTCAAAATCCTTCTTGCTTGCTCGGATCCAACTGGTGATCTCCGGGAATTCATACCCCTTCTCCATGCACTTATACACGGCGTCCCGGTCCTTCTTGCTATACAAGAAGAATTCACACTGCCGAAGCTTCCCCTGCGGACCGCCAAGCCTGTGAAAATATTCATAGATCTTCACGATCTGTTCCGTACTGTACGGCGCCCTCGACTGCTGGCCATCCCGGAAAGTCGTATCCGTGATCCATATCTCATCCGGCATACTGTGGGGCACGATACGGTCGTTGAACGCAATCTTCGGAATCTCATCATAGTGAAACAGATTCCTGAATACGTTCGGCTTCTTCACATCTACCAGAGGGTACATATGCTCTTCAAGCTGCAATAGGTTAGTGTGCTTGTCTAAATATACTTTTCTGTTCTCCATGGATGCCCTCTCCTTCGTGTCATATCTCTCAACTTGTGACAGTTTGAACAAAAAGACCTCTCTGAACGTTCAAACTATCTGAACTGTCACCTTATATCTTCAACGTGTATAATTGTATACAATTATACACGTATTGTCAATACCTTCCAACTAAAAATCACAGATTAATCTGACTGCAAACAACAGTTCAGACAAGCAGACCTCTCTGAGCTGCCGCCACCCGCAATACGCCAACAGGGTTCCTGGTATACCAGGAACCCTGCTCTCTTCTAATAAAGCTTCGCCCCAATCTCCCTTGGCCGGAAGCCCTCATCCTCTAATGCTTTCATGATCTCATTCTTATGTTCCGTCCCAAATGCTTCCATGGTGATACGCAATTCCACCGCAGCATTACGGTTGGTGCTGACAAACTGGTTATGCTCAAGCTTAATGACATTTCCCTTCGCATCCGCGATCGTAGCCGCAACTCTCACCAGCTCGCCCGGTTTGTCAGGAAGCAGCACAGACACGGAGAATATCCTGTCTCTCTGGATCAGACCGTGCTGAACGATGGAAGACATCGTGATCACATCCATATTGCCGCCGCTTAAGACCGCAACCGCTTTCTTCCCCTTAAGGTCAAGCTGTTTCAGCGCGGCCACCGTCAGAAGCCCTGAATTCTCCACCACCATCTTGTGATTCTCTACCAGATCCAGGAACGCTCCGATCAATTCATCGTCTTCTACCGTCAGCATACGGTCGATATTCTCCTGTGCATAAGGGAAGATCTTCTCTCCCACCCGCTTAACGGCAGTACCGTCCGCGATCGTGTTGGCGCTGTCCAGGGAAACAGGCTCCCCCGACGCCAGGGCCATCGTCATGCTCGCTGCCTGCGCCGGTTCCACGCCGATCACCTGGATCTTAGGATTCAGCATCTTCGCAAGCGCAGCGACGCCGGTGATCAAGCCTCCGCCGCCCACAGGCACCAGGATATAGTCCACCGTCGGAAGCTCCTGGACGATCTCCATGGCGATCGATCCCTGACCGGTTGCGATATCTTCATCATCAAACGGATGGACAAAGGTATAGCCCTTCTCTTCCGACAGCTTCAGCGCATACTCACAGGCATCGTCATAGACGTCTCCATAGAGGATCACCTCCGCGCCGTAATTCTTGGTCCTGTTTACCTTGATCAGCGGAGTGACCGTCGGCATTACGATCACTGCCTTACAGCCGAATTTCTTCGCGGCGTATGCAACGCCCTGCGCATGATTTCCGGCCGAAGCTGTAATCAATCCTTTTGCACGCTCTTCTTCGCTCATCGTACTGATCTTATAATAAGCTCCCCGTACCTTATATGCTCCCGTATACTGCATATTCTCCGGCTTCAGATAGATCCTGCCGCCCGTCTCCTGACTGAGATATTCGCTGTATACTAATTTGGTCGGATTCGTGATATTCTTCACAAGCTCACTGGCTTGTTCAAACTTTTCAAGTGTCAGCATTTTGATTCTCCTCCTGAGTTCTTTCTATTATTATGAATAATTATCTACAATCTGAACATTGCGTACAGGCTCACTCTTCTGCCTTATCCTCCGCTGTAAACAGAGCCCGCACAAACGTATCCGGGTCAAACTTCTGCAGATCGTCAATGGTCTCGCCGACGCCGATATATTTGACCGGTATCCCAAGCTCCGCATGTATCGCAACCGCAATTCCGCCCTTCGCCGTCCCGTCCATCTTCGTCAGGACAATCCCTGTGATATCTGCGACTTCGTTGAACTCCCTGGCCTGCGCAAGCGCATTCTGCCCGGTAGTCGCATCCAGTACCACCAACGTCTCCCTATAGGCTTCCGGGAACTCACGCTCAATGATCCGATTCATCTTCTTTAACTCTTCCATCAGGTTCTTCTTATTGTGAAGCCTGCCGGCAGTATCGCACAGCAGTACATCCGCACGCCTTGCTTTGGCAGACGCCACCGCGTCATAGACCACAGACGCCGGATCCGAGCCTTCCTGCCCGCCGATCAGATCTGCCTGCGCGCGGTTCGCCCACTCCTTAAGCTGCTCTCCTGCCGCCGCGCGGAAGGTATCGGCCGCTGCAAGCACCACCTTCTTATTCTGCGAACCAAGCTTCCCTGCCAGCTTCCCTATCGTAGTAGTCTTCCCGACGCCGTTGACTCCGATCACCATAACGACCGACGTCCGGTTCTCGAATTCATAAGCCATCTCGCCGACATCCATCTGCTCCTTAATGCTCTCGATCAGAAGCTCCCTGCACTGTGCCGGCTCCTTAATATGCTGCTCCTTCACCTTCGTCCGCAGGTCGTCCAGAATATCACAGGTCGCCTGAACTCCCAGGTCGCCCATGATCAGCACCTCTTCCAGTTCCTCATAAAAGTCTTCGTCAATATGGGAAAAACCGTTGAAAATACTGTCCATTCCAGATACGATATTATCTCTCGTCTTTCCAAGTCCCTGGACCAGACGCTTAAAAAAACCTACTTTCTCCTTCTGCTCTTCTGCCATCTCAACCTCCTGCTTCCTTAATCTACTGATCCAGCTCCTCCTCCAGAAGGCTTACTGACACCAGTGTGGAAATACCCTTCTCCTGCATGGTGATACCATACAGCCTGTCCGCCGCCGTCATCGTCCCCCTTCTGTGGGTGATCACGATAAACTGCGTGTTCTTCGTCAATTTGTGCAGATATTGTGCAAACCTTACCACATTGTTGTCATCCAGCGCTGCCTCGATCTCGTCCAACAGACAGAATGGAGACGGCTTCAAATTCTGAATGGCAAATAACAGAGCGATCGCCGTCAACGCCTTCTCCCCGCCGGATAACTGCATCATATTCTGCAGCTTCTTTCCCGGCGGCTGCGCGATGATCCTTATCCCTGCTTCCAGTATATCCTCATCTTCCATCAATTCCAGTGTTCCCTTGCCGCCGCCGAACAATTCCTTAAACACCGTGTCAAATTCACTGGCGATCCGCGCAAACTGCTCCTTAAACTGCTTGCGCATTGCCGCGTCAAGTTCCTCTATGATCTGCTCTAACGTAGCTTCCGCCTCTACCAGATCATCATGCTGCCCCTTAAGGAATTCATACCGGTCGGAAACATTCTTATATTCCTCGATCGCATTAACGTTGACATTCCCCAGAGCACGGATCTCGCTTTTAAGTTCCTGCACCCTCTTCTTCATCTTCACAAGATCCGTCAGGTTCGAATCCCTCAGTTCCTTCGCACGGATGTAGGTGATCTCATACTCCTCCCACATATAGTTGATCTGCTTCTCAGAGGCCGCTTCGTAATTCTCCTTCTGGCTTTCCAGACGGAATACCTCCTTGTCAAGATCCGACATATGCTTTGAGAGGTCTTCCCGCTTCTGGAGGAAATCCTTATGCTTCTGGTTCAGTTCCTCCCGGTCCTTCTTGAACCTCTCGATCTCGAGCCGGATCTCTTCAAACAACTCGCTGGAGTTCTCGATCGTTTGTCTTAAGTCTGCGATCTGCTTCTCCTTCTCTTCGATCTCCTTCGAAGTTCCGCCCTTGTTTTCCTCCAGTTCCTTTAACTCTTCCCGGAACTTCCCGATCTCATCCTGGATACGGTTCACATTCTCGACAACGAAAGTGATCTTCTGCTCCATACTTGCAAATTCAAGATGGATCTCTTCCGTCCTCTTAACCTTACCCGCCTCTTCTTCATGATGCACGTCTAAGATCTTCTGTTCCTCTTCTATCTGTATCGTCAGCTCCTTCTCCAGCTTCTCTGACGTGTCCAGCTCTACGCTGATAGATTCCTGGTTGTCAATAATATCCGTGATCTGGGCGTCCAGCTTCTCTGCCTCTGCCTTCGTGCTCTCGGCAAGCTCCCTTGCATTCCTGATCTTCGCCGCCGCCTGATCCGCATTCATCTTCGCCGTATTCTGGATGACGTAAGCCTTCTGAAGCCTTGCGCTGATCTCATCCATCTTCTCATAGTACCCGGCGCGCTCTTTTCTCAGCAGATCCGAGGATGCCTCCACCTCGTCCATCTCACGCTTCAACTGCTTGACCGTCTTCTCGAACTCCTCGATCTCACGCCGCCTGCTCAGCAAATTACTGGAATTCTTGAAGGCGCCGCCTGTCATGGAACCGCCTGGGTTGATCAGCTCACCCTCCAGGGTAACGATCCTGATGGACTGCTTATACTTCTTGGCAATGGCAAGCCCATGGTCGATCTGGTCGACTACCAGTGTCCTTCCAAGAAGCGAATCTGCGAGCACTCCGTACTTCTCTTCCACCCTTACCAGCGTGTTCGCCGTTCCGATCACTCCGGGCTCCTTTAACGCTTCCGGCCTTCCGACTCCTGCGTTGGCACGGATATTCGTAAGAGGAAGGAAGGTTGCACGCCCGAACCGGTTCTTCTTCAGGAATTCAATCATCCTTTTCGCCGTCATATCATCCGAAGTGACGATGTTCTGGATATTTCCCCCAAGGGCAGTCTCAATGGCAACCTCATAATCCTTATCAACCTTGATGATATCGGCTACCACTCCCAGTATCCCCTTCTCCTCGCCTTTACGGTCCATGACCTTTCGGATACTGTTGCCGTACCCGTCATACCTCTCGGTAATATTTTTCAATGATTCCAGACGGGATTCCTCCCTGTGATATGCCGTCTGTCCGATACGAAACTGCTCCGTCTGCTTCGTCAGCCGCTTCTGGAGTTCTTCGATCTTCTTCTCATACTCTTCGTTCTCCCGTGACAGACTGATGATCTGCCCGGACACTTCTTCTAATTCCTTCTGATAATTTTCCAGACGTTCCTTCTGTTCCTGCCCTTCCGATTCGGCTTCAATGATCTGGCGGTTCATACCGGCTTTTCTTACCTGGATCTGCTCCAGCATCGTGTCGTATTTCTGGATCTTCGCCTTGGTAGACGCCCTGTTATTCAGGATCTCAATGATCTCGCCCTTCTTCCTGTCAACAGACGCCGTGATCTCTGCGATCCTTGCCTGTACGTCGATCAGCTCTGCCCTTGCCTGCTCTTCTAACTTCGTCTGTTCATCGATCTGGCTCTGAATGGCCTCTTCCTCGATCCCCAGCTCCTTAAGCTGCCCCTCGCGCACGCTGATCTCAGAAGTGATCGTTCTTGCACGCTGATCATAGTGTGCATCATTCATGTGCATACTGTTGATCTGCTCCTTCAAAAGCTCGATCTGGCTCTCCAACTGCTGTTTCAGCATATTCGTCTCATTTAACTGGCTCTTCGCCTTCTCAATGGACGAATCGATCCCGTCGACCTGTTCCTCCACCGACTCGTACTCCGTCTTCATATCGTCATACTTCTGGCTGGCCTCATTAAGCTCCGTCCGGGTAATGTTAAGCTTCCTCTCCATATCCCTGACCTGCTCATTGAGACGTTCTGTCTCCAGCAGAAACATGTTGATATCATACGTCTTAAGCTCTTCCTTCTTCTTCAGATATTCCCGCGCCGTCTCAGCCTGGCGTTCCAACGGGCCGACCTGCTTCTCTAACTCCGTCAGGATATCATTTACCCGGAGAAGATTCTGACGCTCTTCCTCGAGCTTCTTCACAGACATATTCTTACGCCGCTTGAACTTCACGATTCCGGCGGCCTCGTCAAACAATTCTCTCCGTTCTTCCGGCTTTCCGCTTAGAATCTTGTCGATCTGTCCCTGTCCGATGATCGAATATCCTTCCTTACCGATTCCGGTGTCATAAAAGAGCTCGTTCACATCCTTCAGGCGGCAGGCGCTCCCGTTGATCAGATATTCACTCTCTCCCGAACGGTACAGCTTCCTCGTCACCGTCACCTCTTCAAAATCAATCATAAGCTGATGGTCAGAATTATCCAGGGTGATCGCAACAGAGGCATAGCTTAACGGCTTGCGGTTCTCTGTTCCAGAGAAGATAACATCCTGCATGCTTCCTCCGCGGAGCTGCTTGATCCTCTGCTCACCCAAGACCCACCGTACCGCGTCCGCAACATTACTCTTCCCGCTTCCGTTAGGTCCGACGATTCCCGTGATTCCGTTATGGAAGTCAAATTTAATCTTGTGCGCAAACGACTTAAAGCCCTGCACCTCTATGCTTTTCAGATACATGCTACACCTACTTTATATTATTCTTATGCAGCCTCAGAATACTCTGGTATGCCGCCACCTGCTCTGCCGCCTTCTTGGTATGGCCGGCACCGATCCCATATTCCTCCTCTCCGATATATACGGCTACACGGAATGATTTCTCATGGTCCGGTCCTTCCTCCCCGACCAGCCGGTATGTGATAGACGACTTGAAATTAGCCTGTACGATCTCCTGCAGGATAGTCTTGCTATCAAAAAAGAGTGTCTTGTTCTCCAGATCATCCAGAATAAAACGATGGATAAACTCTTTCGCATTAGCAAAACCACCATCCATGTATATAGCTCCAATCAACGCCTCCAACGCATCAGAAGTGACAGAATTCCGTTTTCTTCCCCCGGTAGCATCTTCGCCCTTCCCTAACAGAAGGTACGCCCCCAGCTCCAGTTCTTTCGCACAGAAAGCCAGCGCCGGCTCGCACACGATACTTGCCCTGGTCTTGGTAAGCTCTCCCTCCGGCATCTTCCGGTTCTCATAAACCAGGAATTCACTGGCAACCAGCTCCAACACCGCATCTCCAAGGAATTCCAGCCGTTCATTGCATTCGTATTTGGGCAGATGCTTCTCATTCGCATAGGAACTGTGGATCATCGCCTGCTTCAACAAACTGAAATTATTAAACGTGTAACCTATCTTCTCTTCTAATACTTTTAATTCCTGACTCATTCTATCGCCTCTCAAACCTGATCACAGGGGTTGCTGGCGGCAGCCCCTTACGCTGTTGCAAAATGAAAAAGCCCTACCGGGCTTTTTCAAATAATATCATTGCCTAGTTATTCGTCGCATTCTTGATCTGCTCAACAGCGTCGCCCACTGTCACGATCTTCTCTGCTTCTTCGTTATCAATTTCGATATCGTACGTCTCCTCTATACCCATAATAATCTGAAAGATGTCCAGAGAATCTGCTCCCAGATCATCCACAAATGTTGTGTCCATTGTAATCTCATCTGCATTCACATTCAACACGTCTGCTATAATTTCTTTTAATTTCTCAAATTCCATGTCATTTCTCCTTTTCTCTTGATTTTTTGTTCTTCTTATGTAACAGTTCCGGCAAGCTGCCCTGCCTGAACCGCTACCTCTTTTTATTCAGCGGATGCTGCATCCGATTGAATACATTCTTTGATCTTCTCATTGATCTTCTGTTTCTTGAACGTTACACACTGAATCAGCGTATTGCTCACTTCCTTCGCCTTAGCGCTTCCGTGGGTCTTCACTACCAGCCCGTTAAGCCCCAGAAGCGGCGCTCCGCCGTATTCGCTGGCGTCAAATGCCTTGAGCGTCTCCTTAAGCGCCGGCTTGATCAATACCGCGCCGATCTTACTTCTCAATGTAGACATCAGGCCTTCCTTCACCTTGCTGATCAGTACGGCGCCGACACCTTCATACAGCTTCAGGATGATATTTCCCGAAAATGCTTCACAAACTATGACGTCTGTCTGTCCGTGCGGAATCTCTCTTGCCTCCACGCTGCCGGTAAAATGAATATCTTCCTGTTCCTTCAATAGCGGAAATGTCTCTTTGACCAGAGCATTCCCCTTCTCTTCTTCCGCACCGATATTGACGATTCCCACCTTAGGCTTCTTAACTCCCAGAACATGCTCCATATAGATGGAACCCATCTTGGCAAACTGAACAAGGTGCGACGCCCTCGCGTCAACGTTCGCTCCGCAGTCAAGCAGCAGTGAGACGCCCTTCTTCGTCGGGATCAGCGACGCCAACGGCGGACGTTCCACTCCCTTGATCCGTCCGACCAACACCTGGCCTCCGACCAGAATTGCTCCCGAGCTTCCTGCAGATACGAATGCATCCGCCTTACCTTCCCGTACCATCTTCATACCGATCACGATGGAAGAATCCTTCTTCTTGCGGATTGCGTTCACCGGCGGTTCCGCTGTCTCGATCACTTCGGATGCATGGATCACTTCGATCTGAGACTTGTTATACTCATAGCGGGCAAGCTCTCTCTCTATGACTTCTTCCCGCCCGATCAGGAATACCTTCATAGCCGGCTCCTTCTCTATGGCGTCTACCGCCCCTTTGATCATCTCCGCAGGGGCATTGTCTCCCCCCATAGCATCCAAAGCTATGTTCGTAACTTCTGACATCTGTATCCCTCCCGGCGCCTGTGCTGTCATATCCTATATCAGACACCTTTATTACAGACTAATTTTACTAGACATTATGTGAAAAAGCAATACCTCATAATAAAAAACAACTGCCTGGACGGAATCATCCGCCCGGGCAGTTGTTTTGCTTATTAGGAATGCACCTGGGAGTCAAAATACCTTTTAACCCCTGCGTCATTATATCAGGTAATTCATCATCATGCCGACAGCATAATAATTGCTCATGTTATATGCGCCGCCTCTGGAATACATGCCTAATACACTATATGGATTTGTCTCAGGATTCTTTACAGAGCTTGGGTAAGATCCTGAAGCAGAGCTATTTGCGCTGCTTCTTCCGTTGATCAGTGAGCTTGAACTTACATTCATAGCGCTGCTGGCCTTATTGAACAACCGGTCTGCGATTCCGCCCATACCGGAGATCAGCTCTTTGGTCATAGAAGGATTCTTTGCCATGTTCTTCTCGAACGTGCTCTTACTGTAATCCAGTGTTCCGTCCTTGTTGACAGAAATACCAAGCTGCTTCAATGACTGCTCAGAACCGATTCCGGTAAGGAAGTTCTTCAGCTGTCTCTCTACGGCTGAACCTCTGTCATAATTGTCATTGAGGTACTTCAGCGAAGAATTGTATGCATTGACCAGATCACCGACTGCTGACGCAACCCTCTCAGAATCCACGCCTGCTGAAAGTGTTGTCTGCCCTTCTTTCTTCAATTGTGCAGTAACACCATAGTAGCCGATAGAAACGTTGTTGGTTGCAGCCTCATATTCTGTCGTATGTCCGCCCTCAGTTACGGAATACTTCGCGTTCACTGCTTCTGTCTTCACATTCTCTGCTCCGGCAGCCGCACCAAGTTCACCGCTGACCGTGAACTCCTTGCCCGCACCTGTCTCCTTACCTTCTAACTGGAGGGACGCAACACCATCCTTCTCTACAACGCTTGCTGTTACGCCAACCTTGCTCTTGTTGATCTGTTCCGCTGCTTCCTTAAGCATCTGTGCGTTCGTCTTAGACCCGCCATTCGCCTTAACAGCGCTAACCTGGACATTCACAGAATTCTTACCGTCTCCTACGGTGAAATCCATAGCAGAGCCCGCATAGTCCGCCGCCTTCACACCTTCGCTGACATTCATCTGCGCCTGTGCGATCTGTGCCACGTCTAACGTGTACTCCTTGTCATTCTTAACCAATAACTTACCGCTGACTGAAGCAACGTCTGTGTTAGAGCTTGCGATAGAAAGATCGCTCATAGCGCCGCTCTTATTCGAACTCTTCAGCTCATTCGCTGCATTCATCAGGTTCGTCATCTTGCTGCTGTACTCTTTAATAAAGGAAAGATCTGCATTTCTCGCCGCCTTCTGTGTAACAGAAGATGCTGACGAAGAACTTGATGACTGATACTGATTAAGCTTAGGATTCCTTGAAAGAGCCTGGGTCAGACGAAGACTGTTAATGGATGACTGATAGCCGTATAAACTATTCAGCCCATAGGAACTAATTCCACTGATTGCCATATTTCTTCCTCCTTTCATAGCATTATATATTATTCCGCAATCTTATATCCTGACAGACAAAATGCAAAAACAGCCGCCCTTCGCTCAGGCATCGCGCCCTCTGCTGACCAGGCACAGTCCAGACATGATCATCCGTCTCCGATATATAATTGCCGGAATACAAGAATCATCTCCTCAGAACCCGCCAGCACAACAAATGCAGAATATACTGCAGACTGCGCAGCGCTGCACAGGCACCAAGAATGAGAATGGCTCCCCCATCCTTCATTATAATATCGGCATTCTGGATATAAATGTTAAGAAAGTATGCTGATTTTTCCTTTGCCTGCAAAATATCCTCTTAGAACCGGCCATCTTTAAGCCCATATTCCGCAAGCAACCGTTCCCGGTAATCACTGTCGTTCACCGCACGCCTGAGGTCTTCCAGACGGTCGTCTTGAAGCAAACGGCGAGTCAGCTCATTCTGACGGTCTTCTCCCTTAATCCTCTCTTCCTCTCTCATCTCCTGAATCGCCTGACACACGTTAACTCTCCCTTCAACCTCTTTAAACTTCAATCCTGCATGTGTAATCACCTCGATCACATCTGCTGCACGCCTCTCCATATCCTGAAAACGCTCCTCATTCTGCTTCAGCATCTTAGCCAGATTCTTCTTATCCTTAGAATACTTGATAAATAGCAGGACTTCCCGGAGACTGGACTCAAACATTCCTCAATTCAGCAATTTCCCGCTCCATTCTTTTTATTATATTGTCTCTTACTTCTATCTCTCTGTCCTTCTTTTCCAATGCATGTTCTCTTGCTTCTATTATGCTGTCCTTCTCTTCTAATGCATTATTCTTCTCTTCCAATGCACTGTCTTTCTCTTTCAATGCACTGCCCATTTTTAAAAGCTCCTCCTTGAGCATTTCAATCATGTAATTTACCGTATTCTCATCCAACTTCTTCAGCGCATCTGAAAACATCTCTACCGCCTCCTCCGGGTGGTATCGGAATACACTTACTTCCCGATACATCTCTTCAAATTTTGGAAACTTCTGCAACACTCTCCGGATATCTTCCGGTTTATCCGACCCGATAAAGTACAGCCACGCTTCCAATTCGCTCCTTATCGTCTTTCTCTTATTATCCTTTATTTGAAAGAAAATATCAAGCGGTATAAACTGAACCACTACCGGCTAAAGCCGGTAGGTTCGGTTTGCTGCTGAAGCAGCCTAAAGTTGTCGCCTCTTCACTTATTTCCTTTTCTACTTAACTTATCTCAAAGTTGTCCGTTTTTGTTTTCTCTTGTAAATCTTGATTTTGGATATACTCTTTGATAATTTCATCTGTCACATTTCCACTACTTGCTACAAAATATCCCCTTGCCCACAAATGTTGTCCCCAAAATTGCTTGTTCAATTCTTTATATTCCATTTGCAACTTTCTGGATGTTGCTCCCTTGATATACTGTACCAATTTGCTTGCTGACAAATGCGGTGGTACTGACACTAACATATGGATGTGATCGGTTCCCACATGTCCTGCCAGAATTTCTACGTCATTTCTTTGGCACACGATTCGGATCAATTCTCTTGTCCGAACGGCTATCTTTCCTATGATCACTGGCTTTCTATATTTCGTGATCCATACCAAGTGATATTTAATATCATACGTGCAATGTGACGATTTTCTATAATTCTCCATATTCTTCACCTCATGTTTAGTATCTCTATTTTTACTTTTTCTAAACTTGAGGGTATGGGGTTGACCTAAAGGTTTCGCCTTAAGGCGAGGGTTTTAACCCCATTATACAGACAAGTTAGGACGTCACGTTTGATACAAAAATAATAAGGCGTTTGCCCCGATTTATAGGGGTAAACGCCTTATTTAATGATTGGGAGCGGTAAGTGGATAAGGATTTGAAGGGGAAAATATACCATGAGGATATTGGTATTTGGAAAGTGATTTTACACGATGCACCCGTTTGGCCTATGGTTATAACGTGCTTTAGGAATGATTTTACACGTTTATACACGATTAGAGATTGACTGATTCTCCTACAATTCCGGATGCGTGTAGTAGCACTAAGAATTCATAATTTGCGCATCTTATAGCATTCCAGTAATACTTATCAGGAATATGCTTTTGTCCGTAGTGGACATATCAATATCAATGCAACATATGAAGGAGGCATTCGTTATACTGGTAATGTTGGCTACAGTTGGTCGTACACTTCGAAGTCTAACACCTATGCCTACCATTTAGGAACGTATCCCGAGTATGTCAATGCGTCATATAGTAGTACTCGCCCCAATGGTTTCCCCCTCCGCTGCCTCTACCTAGAGAAATGGAAAAGGAATAAGAGTAAAGAGGATAGTATGAGAAAACTATAATCTCATATCTAGCATGTTTTTATCCATCACAAAATAGAGCGCAGCAGTCAGTTTATTGTTTTCCGCACGCCCTTTAGTAATAAGTATCCAGATTCGCCGCATCAAGTCTCCAATGTCTACAGTCAGAACAACTCCATCCCCAAATACGCCTCATCCCGCTCGTCTTGCGTGATTCCAAGGTAACGCTTTGTAATCTCATAGCTACTATGGTTATAGATGTCTACAATCACCGCCAGTGATACATCTCCGCTTTTTACGGCGTGATAGCCCCAAGTCTTCCGCAGAGAATGACAAGCAATTTTTCCCATAATCCCCAGTTTCACCACCGCAGCATGAATAATCCGCCACGCCTGTATCCGGCTGATAGCTTTTGGCTCCTTGCGGTTGTTAGCAAAGATATAATCACCTCGGCGGTGAAGGTAACACTGTTTCAGCGCACCAATTACCTGTGGGTTTAGGGCGATGGTACGTTCTTTTCGGGTTTTCTTCTCTATAATAGTAATATGGGTGCGGAATGCCTGTCTTTTTTCATCGTATACATCTGACCATTTGAGCCGGAGCAGGTCGCTGATTCGGAGTACGGTATATGTTCCCATGAGTACCAGTGTATAGTTACGCAGTTGCCCCCTGCTTAAGAAATAGTCTGCGAGTTCCTTTAGCTGCTCTTTGCTTCTGATTGGTTCTGTTGCTGCCATAATAATTAAAGCCCCCTTGTCGTGTAAGATACGGCTGATTATAGCGTATCACCACGCACAAGGAGGCTGATGTAACACTTTATAGAATATTGATACAATTCTAACACTAAAACTACCTATATTCAAGAGGTTAGTTATACTAAAATGAAGAAAATTGGTACACAATATCATAATAAACGGCATTTATATAGCATATCAGCGGCTTGTGAAGCGTAAAAGATGTAGCACTCTTCTATAAAGTGTTACATCTTGTATTTAGCGGTTCATGAGCCGCGATTTTTGCTGCTAATATAGAGGTTGTCACTCATGACAAATCAGCGAAGTCGTAGACGAAGTTTTAGCTCTAGGAACAAACACTTTATCAAACCGAGGTCAGGCAGGTGTAGGGGAAATAACTATACAAGACCATGCGGATGTAATCACAGTAAAATCAGAAAACTATACAAAGGAGGCAGAGTACATTGACAAGAAGGAGAATAAGAAGCAATGAGAAAAATTGGTTCAATCTGGAACGCTATACACTACCAAAAGATTTACGCAACTCGTAAACCGATGCCGCAGCAAATGGAGGTGATTATGTGCGGAAAAGAGGTTTGTTGGTCGTATTTATGCTAACATGCTTGGGACTTATTGGATGCAATAATAATGATGATAGTTATATTGATACTGCCGTAGATGATGAGCATGCTGAAGAAATCTTATTGTCTGAGGATGAAGATGTTGATCCGGATGAGGGAGACTACACTGGTGAGGAAGAAGACGAAGAAGCAACTGTAAATCCAGAAGAGATTGAGGGTATTGTGGCGATGGTTCACCAAACCGTACCATCAACCGCATCTTCTGATGTGCAAATCTTTAGCATAGATCCGCAAACTGGCGTACAGAAGATTATTGCTGAATGGCGCTTAGAAAATCCCGCGTCTAAAAATACTGACACGCCTAAGTTTTACCTACCTGATAAGAGTAGAGTATATGGTAATAGCCGTGATTGGTTATCAAGTGACTTAACAAAATTAAGTATTACAGCAGTTCTTGATAACAACGAGAAGCATGCTGGCTGGGTTGATTACGAGGGTAATTTCTTCGACGTGACCAGTTCAGTTGGTGGAGTAAAAGAAAGTAGCTTCTCAAACCCTGGTCCTGTCATCCAGAGTGCTCTGGGGTTTGATGGTAAAGAATTAGTCTTCTACGAGGAGTTCCTAGGTGATACTGACGCTACAAAATATTACTATGCTCCTATTGATAATGTATCTGAAGGAGCAGTCCGTGAAGCAGGAGCGGATGATTGGTACTATAATGAGGCTATTACATCGACCGTCGGGAATAATTTTTATCCTACATCTTGGATAGACGAAACAACTTGTATAGCTGATGTCTATGACCATGTAGGCCGCCCGCGTAGCTTCTATGTCAATACCATAACTAAAGAGGAAACACGGTACCTACCTGATGCCGAACGATATAATTGGAGCGGGATACTAAGTCCAGATGGATCGACTATTGCTTTTCTTTCGGTTTCAAAAGCATCAGACGGAATTGTAGAATTATATAAAATGCCGATTTCTGGAGGCGAGCCAACAAAACTCACTCTTGAGCCGAATGAGGATATATTACAAGACACAACAGCATTAACGCAAGATGATCTATATGGTCCCGCAGCTCTAAGAGACTATGAACAGTATCATTTCTATCTTTTGGAATGGAAATAAGGAGGCGTGTAAACGTATGGGTACCTTATTTGGGATTGCAGTAGTAATCTTCATCATCTCTCTGAACGAATTTCCACCATTAATAGTCTGGGGGCTAAGAATGTGTTGTGGAATTATTATTATAAAAGGTGTTAGATCTTTATGGAAAGAAGCAAAAGTAAAAAAAGAAAAGAATGCACCTGCAATAAGAAAAAATCGAGAGAGACCACCAATTTTACCACTTTGTCACAATGAGGATATTAACACTCCGCAGCGTAGAGAGGAATTAATCAAGTGGAACCAAAATAATCCTGGTTATCTCGTCGAGGGTCCATGTAATGAGACTCCAGCGATCCAAACACTGCGATATAGTTTGCTAACAACAGAACAATTAGCGACTATACCGTTCTGGCGAAGAATTATAGTAAGAAATGAATCTTGTCACCGTTCTTACTTTGCTGACTCCTATCGATGCGTAATCTGCGGAAAAGAACGATACTGGGACCAGTACTGGTGTTCTGAATGCTCAGAGCGATATGAGAATGATTTAAAAAACCAGTGGAAACCGAGTCCGAAAGACCAAATTGAAAAAGGCTATGAGTGGGTGCTTTGGCGCTTGCAACAAATTGTAGCGAAAGACCTGCAGATGCATATTATTTCTGAAAAAACAGCAAGAGCCGAGTTTAAAGAGATCATTGAGGTTGCTAGACGAGATATTGCGGAAATGAAAAAACAGGACGAACAAAAACAAGCACACATTCAGCAACAAAAGGAACAGCAACTGGAGCTGAGTAATATTGTCAAACGTTTTTCGTAGTCAAAGCTCCCCAACTGTCTTATTATTAATCCGAATAGAGTCGAAGTACAGTTGCTTCTCTACCACAAGTCTACGGATATCCTCATATGTGCCTCTGTGCGCACGGAGGCACAAAATCTCCAGGCTGGAGAACCCCTATTTATAGGGGTTCTCCTAATGGTTATCGTTATAATTAAACATCTGGGGGATAGAAAAGAGCGAGTCTTAAGATAGATTTTATGGATGAGGCTGATAGCTGTATTTTATACAGTTGCACCAATAGTTAATGATTTGTTTTATGCTTAGATGGGGCTATTTTACACGTTTCTACATGATTATTTATTCCTCATCTTTTGGTAAATAGCCTACATAGATATACGCCATCTGCTCTTCATAGTCGAAGATTACGGTGCGATAACAATAGTTGAGCAGATAAAGGTTCATCTCCAACCTGTCTGGTTTTCCATTCAATCGGTTATGATTGTCTGCAATTTCTTCATAGAAGGATTTACCGCCGAATTCCTTATAAACTTGTACGTCTAGGGATGTTTCTACATAATTACTGGCTGACATATTAGTGCTGCTATTGATGGTATAGGACGGTAACTTAATATAGTAGATTGTGCCGATCAGTATGATTGTCAATAATGAATATAATAGGATAGTCTTTAGGGATTTCATATTCTTTCTTTTCTGCGTTGCGTAAAGTACGAACCGCAAACCTTTTTAGTTTTCTGTATTAGATTGAGCAAGTAAAACTTTGTTTTTGGGCTATCCATTAATGCAGAATTGCCATCTTATATTAAGGATGTAACACAAAATTCATTATGTTACATTTGGGCACAGAAAAGTATATCATTAGGGTGGAAATAAAAGCAACTAAGTAAAATTAGAATAGACACTACAATCAAACTCCGTTTTTTTGTAGTCAAAATCCGAATAGAACCTTGATTTCTTACAGTTTTGATGTTAATATAGGTATCAATATGAATTTTCTGTTAATGAGTCCTCCAGTCCAGAGACGATGTATACTAATCTGGTATTAGTATATAAGGGGGCTTTATATTATGGCAGCTACAGAACCCATTAGAAGCAAACAGGAACTCAAGGAATTAGCAGAATATTACTTGCGCCAAGGTAAAATACGCAATTATGCATTAATTATAGTGGGCGTATATACAGCACTTAGAGTTAGCGATCTGCTTCGTCTGACATGGGCAGATGTCTACGACTCAGAAAAACAGGCGTTCCGGAAGCATGTGACTATTATCGAGAAGAAAACCGGTAAATCAAAGACTTTTGCGCTAAACAAACATGTAATTGGTGCTCTTAGGCTATGCTTCCCCCATCGCCGTGGTGACTTTATTTTTTCTAATAATAGAAAAGACCCAAAAATGCTGAGCAGAGTTCAAGTGTGGCGAATTATCCATGAAGCGGTAGTGGCAGTCGGTATTACTGGCAAAATCTCGTGCCACAGTTTGCGTAAGACTTGGGGATATCACGCTTGGACAAGCAAAGACGTCTCCCCAGTCGTTATCATGCATGTTTACAACCATTCGTCCTACGAAATCACTCGACGATATCTCGGTGTTGCACAGGACGATCTGGACAAAGCATATTTAGAAATGGAATTAATATAGCCTGATACTTCTAGCAAGGAGTCGTAAAATTACATACAGAAATTATTAATTATAGTAAGGAGTACTTGAGTTTGGAGTGCGTCTTGCTCTTTTTGTGGTATAAGAATTTATTGTTATAGATAATATAAGCCTCATAATTAAGAGAAATGAGTGCATGAGGGTGTGTAAAATAATCTGTGTAAATCATCACAGATTATTCGACACATCCATTTTTATATAATGGATAATGAATTCGACAATACTGTGATTAGTTGGAAAAAATTGGTAGAAAAATTTTAGGAGGAAACAACTATGT
>CAJTGB010000012.1 GCA_910575835.1 Lachnospiraceae bacterium
AGCGTCGAAAAATAACGGTAATTGTAAAAAAATCGGCACTGGGAATTGATTTTAGAAATGTCGAAAAAACAAGATTTTACATACCAATTTACGACAATACACAGTTTATTTTACAGTCTCTCCATTTCCGACAAAAGAAGACATTCTTCCACTATTGCCCTGGTCAGAAACAATACCGGAAAACTGTCGTACCAAACGACCAGAGGGGACATCCACTTAGCAGAAACTGTTAGGTGGATTTTTTTGTCAAAGTACGGATGAATCTCTATTCATCTTTAAGGAATATTTTACCAAATGCGTAGATTTATGAACAGGTACGGATTATTTCCTACTTACTTTCAATGTAATAAGGATCATCAAAAACATATGCTGCCGTTTCAAAAGAAATTTTATGTTTTTCCTTATTAATAATATTTTTTTCTTCGTCCCACTCAAATTTCATTTTTAGCCGTTCCTCTTAGATTATTCTACGTTAACAGTATACCATTAAATAAGCAATCCATCAATCGCATTTTCCCTAATCTCTTTTCAAGTCTTAATATAGGAAATAGCAAAAACCCCTGCAAATGGCATTCCCACACCATTCACAAGGGTTTCTTCATTCAAAATAACCAGGCAAACTTCGCCTTATGCATTCATCTGTTTTGCGAACTTTCCCTTTTTCATATTCCAGTCATATATCCCCGGAACTATGTATTTTACTGGCTTACCGGTAATTTTTAACTGACCTATATCTATGCCTTTTCAACTGCATCCCCCAAATTTTATTTTGGGGGAAAATTCATTTTGCTTTTTAAAATTTCTTGTTGGATATTTTTCAGATTTGGGGGATAGCCATTTTCCATTTGGGGGATATTGGGGGATAAAATTCTTCCCCCAAATTTAAACCCTCAACACATACTTATTCACTATTTTTGTTTTATGCTCTTATCTGAAGATATTACAAATCATCTGACTTACATCTGATGCACTAACAACCAATGTAAAATATCTTCATATTGTTTCCTGTCCGCTGCTACATCTAAAATTAAATCTGATAATTCTTTCTGCGTGTATTCCATCTCATAACCATTTAATTCCAAAAATACGAACATGGCATGGCACCCTATTCTTTTATTGCCATCGATCATTGCATGATTTTTAACTAGTCCATAGCAAAGTCTTGCTGCCTTTGCCTGTATGCTTGGATATAATTCTTCTCCACTATAGGATTGAAATGGACTTTCTAATGCAGATTCAAGCAGACCTAAATCTCTAATTCCATCACTTCCTCCAGTAGTCTCAATTAACTGAGTATGAAGTAATAGAATCTGTTCTTTTGTCAGCTTTATCATTTTGCGAGCACCTCATAAGATTCCTTATTCTTCTCAATCAATCGTTTAGATATACTCAGCACATCTTCATTTGATGCAACAGCATCCTCATCTGCTTTGCTAAAATCTATCACAAGATATCTTGGTACATTATTTTTTAGAATAATGGCTGTTCCATGTTCATCCACTAGTCTTGCTACTTTTGAAAAATTCTGATTTGCTTCTGTAATAGAAACCATTGTATTTGTATTTATTGTCATCATCCATACCTCCTTGTATAATGCTTATATTATATCCAATTTATAGGATGAATTCAACCTATTCCCCCCCCCTCAAATACTTTTTTACATAGCTTGCTATCAATATAATAATTAACCTGGATTATTCATTTTCAAAAATATATAGCAAAATGAAATTTATCTTTTTCTTCTCCAATAAACATACATCTGTATATCCCTTTATATTTAGAAGATATTAAGTCAAGTGGTAACTCCATATAAGCTTTTTTATAACAATACTTTAAATCTTTCGTATACACTGGTACTTTATTTGCTTCTAAAAATGGAAAATATCTTCTCTTTCGTTCATCTGCTAATGGGTATGCTCCATTCCCAGTCCCTAATTGAATTAATTGTGAAAATGAATCCACACAATTAAACCATCCAATCACAAATGCAACCTTTCCAGGCTTATCACTATCTATCTCATCCATTAACCAATCAAAATCTTGTTGAAATACTGACCAGTTTTTGCTTGCTGCTCTTGTATTAGCTGAACTAATCCAATTTTTCAAATATTTAACTTCAATTTTAAAATCTCTTTGTGCTATATACAAATCATGGTTTATTTTCTGTGCTTTTTTTATCCGGGCACTTTCTCCTGCTGTATAATGAGCATTTTGTTTAAAAGGATAGCCTATTCTTACTGTTATATCCATTTCATTAAACTTTTCATCGGCTTCAATTTTTAATTCAGGCTTATCCCATCCCCTATACAAGATATTGAATTCATCTATTGTATATAAACAGTTTGCAACTATGTATTGGTCAATTGTTGGTCCCATTATATAATATCCCTTTCTGTTTCTTGAATTACATATTTCATGATCTACAAAATTATATTTACTAACTCCAAATAATATTCTTAGAATATTGAGATATCACATAAGTAATCCGTTCTAACTTTGAATGATGACATATAAATGCAAAAACCCCTGCAAATGGCATTCACACACCATTCACAAGGGTTTCTTCATTCAAAATAACCAGGCAAACTTCGCCTTATGCATTCATCTGCGCCGCAACCTCAGCCGCAAAATCCTCATTCTTCTTCTCAAGACCTTCGCCCGTCTCAAAACGAACGAATCTCTTAAGTGCAACAGCAGATCCAACTTCCTTAGATACCATCTCCAGATACTTCGCAACCGTCTCCTTATTCTCAGCCTTTACATACTCCTGCTCTAACAGGCATACTTCCTTCAGCTCCTTATTAAGACGTCCGCTGATCATCTTCTCGATGATATTCTCCGGCTTGTTCGCATTCTTAGGATCATTCTTAGCCTGAGCCATCAGAATCTCCTTCTCATGCTCCTTGTAATCCTCTGGAACTTCATCCGTAGATACATACTTCGGATTCAGAGCCGCGATCTGCATAGCCACATTCTTCAGCGCCTCTTTTACAGTATCGGAATTGTTGTCAGTCTGAGCCTCAACCAACACTCCGATCTTACCTCCTGCATGGATATAAGATACTACAATACCATCCTCAGATACAATCTTCTCGAATCTTCTGATGTTCATATTCTCACCGATCTTAGCGATCATTGCAGCCAGCTTGTCCTGAACAGTCATAGATGTATCAAGAGCCCATGGCTCTGCCTTAAACGCCTCGATATCTGCAGATGTTGTATCTGCAGCCTGCTCTACAACTTCCTTAACATATGTCTGGAATACTTCATTCTTTGCAACGAAGTCTGTCTCTGCATTCACTTCCACGATCGCAGCTACCTTATTGTCTCCCTTAATGGTCGCAGCCACAATACCCTCTGCTGCAATTCTTCCTGCCTTCTTCTGGGCAGTTGCAAGCCCCTTCTCACGAAGGAACTCAACAGCCTTGTCAAAATCGCCGTTGGTCTCAGTCAAAGCCTTCTTGCAGTCCATCATGCCTGCGCCTGTCATCTCTCTTAACTCTTTTACCATACCAGCCGTAATTGCCATGTTTATCTCCTCCTAATCAATCCGCTCAATCATGCTCCCCCCTATAACGTCATATACAGGGAATTATGAGCGGCATTGTCTTTACTCGTCTGCTTCGTTCTCGTAACCTTCCTCGGCAGCGTCCTCTTCGTAAACGCCGTCTTCACCGGTCATTCCCTGATTCGCCTCTACAACAGCATCAGCCATCTTAGACACGATCAGCTTCACTGCACGGATCGCATCGTCATTACCAGGGATCACATAATCCAGTTCTTCTGGATCACAGTTTGTATCTGCAATTCCGATCAACGGAATTCCAAGTGTATGCGCTTCCTGTACACAGATTCTCTCCTTCTTAGGATCAACCACGAAAATTGCATCTGGAAGCTGCTTCATCTCTTTGATTCCGCCTAAGTTTTTCTCTAACTTCTCCCATTCCTTCTTTAACTGGATAACTTCCTTCTTAGGCAGTACATCGAAAGTTCCGTCTTCTGACATTCTCTCGATCTCTTTCAAACGTGCAACTCTGCTCTTGATCGTCTTGAAGTTTGTCAGCATTCCTCCAAGCCATCTCTCATTCACATAGAACATTCCGCAGCGCTCAGCTTCCGTTCTGATCGCATCCTGCGCCTGCTTCTTGGTTCCGACAAACAGGACTGTGCCGCCCTCAGATGCAATATCAGATACCGCCTGATATGCTTCGTCTACTTTGCCTACAGACTTCTGCAGGTCAATAATGTAGATGCCGTTTCTCTCTGTGTAAATGTAAGGAGCCATCTTAGGGTTCCATCTTCTTGTCTGATGTCCGAAATGAACACCTGCTTCTAAAAGCTGCTTCATTGAAATAACGCTCATGTTTTCTTCCTCCGTCTTGGTTTTTTGCTTCCGCATATGTGTAAGTCCTTGAAACCGGCTTATATTCAAGCTTTGGCACCATCTTGGACAAACAAATGCGTGATTTTTGCGACTTTTTTATGATAGCACAAAAGCCTTGCAAATGCAAGGCTTTTTCTATGCTAAGTATGTAATAACTACCAATACCTGACAAATCCCTGGGCACGCACCGGACTGATCATAATGTTCGTTCCAGTCTGCTGCGCCTCGATCATCTGGCCGTTGCCGATGTAGATTCCCACATGTCCCGGCTTCCAGCAGATATCTCCCGGTTCCGGACTAGATACCTTCGTGCCGCCGGCATACTGTGACTCAGAATAATGCGGCAGGGAAATACCTGCAACAGAATGACAATATTGTACCAGTCCTGAACAGTCAAGTCCTACCCCCGGTGTGGAACCGCCCCATACATACGGAACTCCTAACTGGCTGTACGCAGCATTCACAATTGCCTGAGCCGTAGCGGTGTTCCCTTTGCTTACAGAACCGCCGGATGTCGTACCGCCGGAACTTGGTGTGCTGGACGGATTCGTGGAAGTTCCCGGATTATTGGTGCTTCCCGGGTTAGATGCCGGACGGTTGGCACTTGGCGTAGACTCGCCCTGTCTTTCCGCTGCCTGACGCTCTTCTTCCTCTCGGCGCCTGCGTTCTTCCTCTTCCTTACGTCTCTGTTCCTCCGCTGCCTTCTGCACCGCGATCTGAAGCTGTTCGTCTAAGTTGGAGATCTCGGACTTCTTCGACTCGATCGTATAATCCAGTTTGTCCTTCTGAGCCTCAAACTCTGTCTGCAACGACTCCAAGTTACTGAGCTCTGTCTCTAATGTCGTCTTCAGATCTCGAACCTGCTGCTTGATCTTCACATACTCCTCCAACATCTTCCTGTCGTAGGAGTGCACATTCTGCACATACTCCGCTTTATTGACCAGATCTGAAAAATTCTCCGCCGAAAACAGCGTCTCGATCACACTCGCGTCGCCTTCTTCGTACATGAATTTGATCCGAAGCTTCATTGCATCATATTGTTCTTCTTCCTGTTCCTGGGCTTCGCCAAGATCGATCTCAGCCTGTGTGATCTCCTGTCCTTTGCTGATCAAATCACCCTCTAACTGACTGATCTTCGATACCAGCTCTGTCAATTCCTGCTGGAGAGAATTCACTTCACTCTGGGCTTCCGCTTTATCCTTCTGTAATTCGTCCACGGTTGGGTCCGCGTAAACCGGTGTTGCAACCAGTCCGCACGTCAGTGCTGTCACTAACAAAGCACTCTTCCATCTTCTCATATTCATTCCTGCCAATCTCTTAATATTATACCCCTTGAACACCTGCCCCGTAACAGATAGATTCCTTACCAATAACGTCTGTACCATGGAGAACCATATACGCTTGCAACCCTCACAACATCTCCTGTGTGCGGTGCATGGATCATCTGGCCTCCGCCGATATAGATCCCGATATGGCTTCCGTAACATACCAGATCTCCCGGCTGCGGATTGCTGACTGCCTTGCCGCCTCCGCCTTGGACCTCTGAAGTACGTCCGATACTGATTCCCGCCACTCTGTGGCAATACTGGGTGAGTCCTGAACAGTCAAGACCACTTCCCGGTGATGTACCTCCCCATACATACGGAACTCCCAATTGTCCATATGCTGCGTTCACAATCGTCTGTGCAACAGAACTGTCCCCGGATCCAGAATAGTCAAGACTGTTTCCTGAACTGGTGGTTCCGGTATTCGTACTGGTGCTGGTGCTGCTGCCGGTACTTCCGCTGTTCCCGGAACTGACAGTACTTCCGCTGCTCCCTCCGGAACTGCCGGTACTTCCTGAATTTCCAGTCGACGCAGACGCACCGTTGTCAGACGCATTGCTGCTATTATTCCCACTGTTGTTCTGGTTATCAGAAGCATTATTATTCTGCGCTGCTTCCTCCTGCCGTCTGCGCTCCTCCTCTTCGCGGCGTCTCTGCTCCTCCGCAGCAGCCCTCGCCGCCGCCTCTGCCGCCGCCTGGATCTGCGCATCCAAATCTGCAACCTCTGCTCTCTTCGACTCAATCGTCGTACTTAACTGAGTCTCCTTAGCTTCGTATTCATCCTGCAGTCCTTCCAACGTCTTCTGATCTTCCACAAGAGTAGTCTTCAGATCCGCGATCTCCTGCTTCGTCTCCGCATACTCCTGCAATTGCTGCCGGTCATACTTATGTACATTCTGGACATATTCAGCCTTATTCACCAAATCTGTGAAGTCCTCAGCCGACACCAATGACTCGATCGCCATTGAACTGCCCTCTTCATACATATATTTAATACGAAGCTTCATCGCTTCATACTGTTCTTTTTCCTTTTCCTCTGCAACCGTCAGATCTGCCTCCGCCTGCGTGATCTCTTCGCCCTTCTTGATCAGGTCCTCTTCCAGATCTCCAAGCTTCGTCATGATATCTGTCAGTTCCTTCTGCAAAGAATTCACTTCGCTTTGTTTCTCGGCCTTATCCTCCTTCAAATCGTTAATTGATGGCGCTGCCATAACTGGTGTCACGATCAATGAGCTGGCAACTGCCGCAGCCAGTAATCTTGCTCCAAATTTCTTCATAATCAAACCATCCTTTATTATTATTTTATACCCTTTATCCCTCATTCGACATAGCTACCCCTACATCTGGAAACAATTATACCCTACCACACAAAATTTTGCAATATTTTTTAATAATTTTGTAACAACTAATCTCTTAAGAAAAAATGAAGAGCGATTCACAAGTTAATAAAAAGTGAACAGCTCCCCTTTCTTTTCCTCTTATTGATTCAGCCTCCTAGTACACCGAAAAATAAGTTCCTAGCCATATAACGCAGAATGATTTTTCATATGCAAGGCGGAGGAATGAGGCGTAGTGGGCGCTACGCCGATTGACAACAACGACGCAGATGGAAAATCAGGCAAGTTATATGGCTGGTTACTTATTATTCGGTGTACTAGTGTACTGTCTGCATTATATTCAGGCTGACCTCCTTGTCTAAATTTCCATCAGACTACATTGTCGGCGGTCAACGATGCCGCCGCATCGCCTCCCTTCTCCGCCTTGCTGATGAAAATTTATTCTTCGGAGTTTCGCCAGATATAATGCAGCACTGCACTAATGTGCAGACGCCAGATTCTCATTCTCCTTAGAATCTCCGGGAATATCCGGCTTCTCCTCTATCCTCTGAATCAGTACAAACATAGTAGAAGCAACAAATGCACATGCTATCGTCACGATCCCGATCCGCATCTGATCCTCCACAAGCCAGTCCAAAAGCTTGAACTCTGTCGCCAGGACTGACAGCAGGTTCATCGCTATATGCGCAGCCGCCGGCGCCTTGACGGAACCGTACTTCTCATACAGATATGCGAGCATCATACCCAGGACAAATCCATAGAACATCTGCACCATATTCATGTGCATCAACCCGAATGCCAGCGCCGAATACAGTGCCGCCTGCATGTAAGTCCCTCTCTCCCGCAGCCGCTTAAAGAGCAGTCCGCGGAAAACCAATTCCTCATTCACAGGCACCAGAATCCCCAGTACGATGATCTGCAAAGGAAGCGGCGAAGAATAGAACGCTTCCATCGTCGTCTGATATGACTCGCTCATATCAGACAGATTCCCTATAGTGATCAGGTTGTTAAGTCCAAGGCTCATGGCAAGCGCCATGAGAAGCGCGGCCGTATACTTCCACAGCGGCGCCTTCTTATTCGGCACAAAACCTGTCATCCGTTCCCTCACGCGGTCCTTGTGAAAGAAAACAAGCATGATCGGAACCGTGACCAACGCCGCAACTCCCTCGATCGCAACAGCGAAGCTCAAATACTGCTCCATAATCTTGTCATACAGATTCATCATCTGCTCTTCACTCTGCATAGCAGCCATCGACATATCCTGATTAGCCATCATGTACATCATGGTAAATATCCCTGATGAGATCATACTGATGCCGATCGCGATCGCCCACTTTATCACGATCGGTCCCCACAAATGCCAGATCCGTTTCCCATAATTCCCCGGTGTCATCGGAGGCACCTGCTGATATTGATGTTCCATATTCGCCCTCTCTTTCATCTAAACCCAATGTATTATATTATTCTACTTCTCAATCATGGAACATGCAATAAAAAAAGTATTAAATTTGTGAATAGAAAGGAAGCCTCAGCATTCCTGTATCCTAAAACACTGCGGCTTCCCATACCTGCTTCTGTATCTCATGCTTTATTCTTTTGTGTTAATAACAGGATAACAGAAAGTCTGATTTTTTGCATCCAGGTACAAACTGATTGACACATAACTTCAAGATCCTCACAGTGGACCATCTCCTTATGCCTGTCAATTCATATCCCAACTGTCCTGTCATATCCATTCCGTCAGAATCCGCGGTCTTATCTGCCCCGCCGCCCCGCTCAACGATCAGGGAATCCATCGAGACCTCCAATAATCTGGCCAAAGCATACATATTATCCAGCGACGGCAGATTCTTCCCCCGAAACCAGTCATACACCGACTGCATAGCCGCAAAATTCATATAATCCCTGATCTCCCTCGCCTGGATTCCTCTTAAGTCACAGATCTCTTTAATCCTCTTTCCCGTCTCCTCAACGTCAATTACCGGATACTGCACGCTCTCCACTCCTTCCCGGACCTAATAACCTCTGCGCTTCTTATACTCCCCAATGATCGCCCCGATCTCATTGTAATCCCGCTCGAACAGCTCTTGGCTGATCTGTACGTTTAAGATATCCTCAGGGACCCTCTCTATTATCTTATCCGTCACAAACTTCTTACTCTTCTGCTTATAACCCGGAAGCCCGTTCTGTTCCTGTATATGTGCAAGCTCCGGCCTCCATAAGATACCAAGCTTCAGTTTTAGATTCGTCTTCGGACTATCCCCGGCCTCCCGCATCACATAGAAGTCCATTGCGCCGTCTACCTTCTCAGCGGTGATTATCCCCCACCAATCCGGTACGTGTTCCCTGATATGCAGTCCATGGCTGCCCCCGGCGACTACATAATTACGGTCAAAATATCTGTCATAGTCCCTGACCTGCCGCTTAAGCCTGACATATGTATCCGCATCGCTCTTGATCTCAATACCTGCGACCGCACAGGGCATCACCATTACAATATCTGCCCGGGATCTCCCCATCTGCTTTTCTTCGATGATCCGAATCTTCCCGTAACGCTCCTCCAGGAAATCAAACAACGGTTCCCTGATATCCTTATCATATAATTTCACCATTCCTCATATCACCGCACAAAGGCTGAACCTCCCCGCCCTGGGAATGCTCAGCCTTTCTCTTTTGTAAATATATCTACAGCTTGACCTTCACCACATCCACATCAAGATCCCACAGGAACTTATCCAGATCCTTGAAGGATAAGAATACCGTCGCCGTATTGTCAAGCGGATGGATTCCGAGACTCTTACATCTGCTCAAATCCTTATCAATAAAAAATTCCACCGCATGCTCCGTATCGTTCATCAGGCCAAAGGGCGTCACGCTTCCCTGCTTAAGCCCCAGATACTTCTCTAAGCGGTCCTCCGAAGCAAAGCTTAAGTTCCCTCCGCCAAGCTGCCTGCCAAGGGCCTTAAGATCTACCTTCTTATCCTCCTCACAGGTTACAAGAAAATGCCTCTTCCCCTTCGAATCCCTTAAAAACAGGTTCTTACACAGAGTTCCCTTCTCCGGGAGCCCCAGCCTGTCCATATCCTCCATGGTATATACCGGCTCATGCTCCACCACCTCATACTTAATCTTCAGCTTATCCAGCGCATCATATACCCGCTGCTTTTGATCCTCCATGCTGCGATCACTCCTTCCTATCCGGGATAATGGACTACGATACTCGCAGTCACCATCCCCATTCCTGTATTCTTATATACATACTCGTCGAAGGCATTGTAAGACGCTGAATCTCCTGCCTTCAATACATACTCTCTGTCGTTAAATATCAACGTCAGTTCTCCGGAATAAACGGTAATAAATTCCCTGGTTCCACTCATCTGCCGATTCCCCTGCATCCTGCCTCCTTCATCGAATTCCAGGTCAAAGATCTCAAAATCCTGTCTCTCCCTGAATTCAAAGACCGGATATAGCCGGTACTTTCCTTCGTCACCGATCAGCGGCGTCACCACCGACTTGCCCGTCATCGAGAAAGGCTTGGGCTTGTCCGCTGTAAATGCAGTCACCGGAACCTTCAAGCCAAGGGACAGCTTATACACTGTCGAAATCGTGGGATTGACTTCCCCGCGCTCCAATTGGCTTAACATACTCTTGCTGATAGAAGTAAGGGATGATACCTGTTCCAGACTCAATTCCTTTCGCTTCCTGATATCTCTCAGATTACCCGCAATAATATGATTCAAGTTCTCCAAAGGGATTCCTCCTTAAAATTCCTGTATATTAAATTTTTTTCTATTATATTGCATAGCATGAGAAAAGTAAAGCTAAAAATAACAAGGGCAGAATAAAAAACTACCCTTCAAAACATTCTACCACCGCTTCCTCATACCTGTCCGTCTTTTCTGCTTTTTTAATCCGCTTCAGCTGCTTCTCGCATCCCGGAAATGATCTGCCCATATAACACCAGATCTCCTTCATCTTAAACAGCACGTTTTTATCCCCCATGCCGGTGCCGCGGTATTCTTCATATATCCGGTCATGGAACCTTCGGATCAGCGCCCTGTCCGGCGATCCGGCGCCCTCGATCTCGCTTAGAAGTCCCGGATTCTCTATAATTCCCCTTCCGATCATACAGGTATCCACCGAAGGGAATCTGTTTTGAATCATCCTTACATCTTCCTTTGAACAGATATCTCCGTTATAACACAGATCGATCCTGCTCGTCCTGACCGCCTCTTCAAACATCTCAAGATTCGGCTTATTCTTATAGAAATCAGTCTGAATCCTGGGATGGATGATCAGCTCCTCTGCCGGATACCGGTTATAGATCTTAAGAAGTCCCAAAAACTCCTCAGGATCGTCCTTCCCGATCCTGGTCTTGATCGAGATCTTAACCTTTGCCTTCGAATAGATCTCATCCAAAAAACGGTCAAGTCCTTCCGGATCTGCAAGGAATCCAGAGCCCCTTCCCTTCGAAACCACCGTTTTGGATGGACAGCCCAGATTCAGATTGATCTCTCCGTATCCGTAATATGTAAGCTTCTCGGCCGTTCCCAGGAAATCCTCAGCCCGGTTCGTCAATATCTGGGGAACCAGCCGCATCCCCTTGTTATTCTCCGGCAGGAGCTCCGCCAACTCCTTCGCGTTAAATCCTCTCTTCGTGTGCGGAGACAAAAAAGGTGTAAAATATTTGTCCATGGGCCGGAAACAGTCATGATACGCCCTTCGGTATATCCGCGTGGTAATCCCCTCTAACGGAGCCAGATAATATCTCATCGCCTTCGCTGTCCTTTCTCACTGTCCTGCGGGACAGAATATTCATGTGTTTTTTATCATACCACAATTCTCCCATCCCGCGCCACTCTTATTTTTCCGTTCCGCTTAATCCGGCTTCTCTATTTTGACCGATACCTCTGTAAGCTTCACAATATTTGTCTGTTCTGTACTCTTTTTTCCCTTATCTTTCTGCTGCTCCGCCCTCTTCTTGGCAGCGTACAGATTACCCGGCAGAAGATCCAGCTTCAATTCCTTCATATTCTACGTGCTCCTTTCAGCAAGACAAGTCTTCCTGATAGATAGTATGCACGCCCCTGCCCCGATTATACACCCCGATAAAAAGAACAGACCCCGGCCAATGAAGTTCTTCTCATTGACCGAGATCCGTCCTGATCTTATATCCTATCCGTCCGGCTTGCCGCCTTACGGACAATCACATACTAATGCCGCGCGGCGAATCCCTTTACCGGTCTTGTCTCGCTTGCTGCCCGGCGGACGATCATATATTACTGCCGCCTGCGTCTGCGCAAGACATTCACACCGAATACAGCCATACACAGCGCCGCTGCCGCAGCATAAGTCACAGCCGGATTCATATCTCCCGTCTTGACTCCCTGGACCCTGGTACCGTTCTGCTTCCGGTTCTCGGTGATCACGTCTTTTCCGGTATTAGTGCTGTTGCTTCCGGTATTCTGATTACTCTCGAAGAGCGCCAGCGCATTCTCCAGATTCATAAGCGCCGCCTGCAACTCCTCCAGAGTCGCATTAGGATCTTCAAGAACCCTCTTTGCCTCGTCGATCACTCTTTGCAGCTCCTCCGTCCGTTGGTCTGCCGGAATCATCTCCGCCTTCTCTATAAGAGCCTTAAGCTCAGCTCTTATGGCGTCGATCTCCGGCGTTCCGCCCGGCGGATTACCCTCTGACGGCTTATTTGGACGGTCCGATTCACTGCCATATCCAAGCAGGTCTGCTTCCGTGACCAGCGCCGTCGTATTACCCCGGACCACTTTAAGCTGGCTTTCATCAATATTAACTGTAAAAGGTATCAGACTTCCGTCCGCCCTCTTCACATATACCGTTCCGACATCCAGGAAATCTCCATCCTCATCTGCCGTAAATAACGGCGTTGTTCCCGCAATATAGATATTCAAGATCCGTCCCTGGTCTGACCGGAACGTATGAACCTTGGTATTCCCTAAGATCCACTCCGTAAACTCTACTCCCGGCACGATCCCATCTGCGCTTCCCGCCGTATCCTTCAAGTCTAATGAAAGACTGATCGAAACCGTAGTAATTCCTTCCTGCGCCGCATTGGGGAGGGTCAGCTTCACAGAAGCCTTCCCCTCTTCACTCTCAGTCGCATTGATCGCCGACACCGCAGCCGATGCCTTGAGCGGCAGCATTGCGATAAATGCGAACACTGCCATGATCATGCCCATACTTAATATATATTTCTTCATGTTCTACTCCTTTTATCGCTGTTGTTTCTTGCCGCTGAGCGTTATACTCGGAAGCGTTGACGGCATAGTCTCAAACACGGTATCGCTGACCATCCTCTGTCCCTCAAGGGTCAAAGCATTATCCACACGGTACAGCTCTGCGCGCACCTGCTTAAGACTTGCAAGATCCGCCTGCTCCGGTTTGATCCAATAGATCCAGGTTCCGTCATAGGTATCTTCGATCGGGCCTGATTCCGATACCGTTGAAAATACCACCTGTTCTGCATTCAGAGAACCGTCAGTCCCCGTACCTCCGACGATGTTGCCGTTCTGGTCATAGAGCAGCACTACATTGTAAGCTGAATTTCCCTTGTAGGTTCCGGTAAATACGATCGAACCTGCCGGGATCACATCCGTATCCTTCTGTCCGTACTGATATGCGTTATCCAGCTTGCCGATCGCCGCAGTACCGCTGCCGGAAGCCTTCCTGAACTCTACATTATCTCCGGTCACTCCAAACACATCCAGCTCTGTGATCGCAATCTCTCTTCCCTTCTGGTTCTTAATAGCAAGCTTCATCGCCGTCGTCTGATACAGCGCAATATTCTTAGTGCCTTCCTTAGCGAAATGAACACTCCTGCTGCCGGAAGCTTCGAATGATCCTGCTGCCGCTTCTATCCAGGTACCGTCCGCGTCGTTCTTCACATAGACGCTGTAATCCTTGATCGGATTGCCGCTGTTCACCGTATACTTAAGACCGGCAACCCTGGTAGGCTGATTGAATTCTATCAGAACTTCAGCATTGACACCCGCCGTTCCGGTATATACCGTATCGCTCTTGTTGTCGATCGCATTTTTAATCGGCGCCTCCTTAACCGGACTGCATGAATCCTCAATATCTTCGTCGTCTGATGCTAATGCACTCGTAGCGGTCATATCATTGGTGCTGGCCGTCCAGTGCGTCTTGTCGATCTCGCCCTCGTGCATGATCTTAAGCGCCGGCAGAGTCTTTACCGCAGAACGGTTCAGATACTTGTCGATCAGCGTGATCTCATAGGTCACCACGCGATTATTCATTGTTGTCACAACATCCGTAAACTGGCTTCCAGTCGTAAATCCTACGACCTCTCTCTCAACCTGTCCGTTCGAAGTCGTACAGCGCACGATCTCATATCCCTGGATGTCCTCTGCGCTGATATTCTTGGAACTCAGCGTAATATCTACCTGATTCGCAGCACTGGCATTGATAACGGCTGCTGTGCTGTCGCCGACCGCTTCTACTGCCCCGGCCGTACCAAGCGAACTGCCGCTGCCATTTACCCGATATACACGGGAATTATCATCTACATAGTAGATCGCCCTTGTCTCTGCCGCAAACTGATCTGCATAGTTTACAGTATCCTGATTCGGTGTCATACCCCAGCGTACGAAGAAGTCCAGGATGTTCTTCTGTGCCGCCGCGCAGGCTAAGCGCATCAAATCCTGATCCCTGTCTCCTGACAGTGCAAGCGCCACGCCTCCCGGCGCCGGTGCTTTTGCAGGAGTCCTCGAATAGCTATCCACCCTTGCAAAGAAGAGGTTATTGAGCTGGTCCGTATAATCCGAATAAGTCTTATAATTGAATCCGCTGTCATACGCCAGATGAAGCTGCCAGTACATACCAAGCTGCGTAAACACATTGGACGCGCGGCCCTTCGTACCGGATGTAACCTTATCATACACATTATCGTATTTGAACCGTACAGTGTCATTATCATCATGTGCCTGTGCAAGCACCGCAAAATAATTGTTCGTGATCTCTGCGACCGCGTAGGTTCCCTGGTTGATACAATGTCCGATTTCATGGGCGATTCCCCATCCAAAATACTGACCGCTTTGATACCTGCCGCTATCATCAGACTGTACCGGAACTCCGTTTATCATTCCCGGCGCCGACCCCCACTCGATACCTATATGGTTGCCTGACGCATACATGAACGCACCCGCGAACATCCTCTGATAACGGATGTTCAGATGATTCGCCGGAATCTTGTCTTTCACATCTGTTGCATTATTGTTCAATCCCTTATGCTGATAGAACAAGCCCATCATGCCTTCCATAGCGTCCATAGACGTCACAAGCTTCTGTGCTCTGGCCTGTGTGCTTCCCGATCCTGTACCGGCAAGGATCTGCTGTGCCGGAAGGGATAACATCATCGTATCCAGCATAATATCAGATGCTCCAAGGATACAGTCCGCCGCCTTATACTCATACTGTACTGACGTATTCTTGGAATTCTTATGAACCTCGTTATGTTTTGCCTGTATGCTGCCTACATAGGCATCCAGCTTCGTGATATACGCTTCGGCCCTCGCAAGACGTTCACCGGCATCGCTGACCTTATACAGATCAAGCCTTGGAACCTCTACGCCGCCGTTCACGCGAACCGCATAACGGTCATTGGCATTGTTTCCTGTATACTGTACATACAGCGCGCCTCCTGACTCTGCATCGACGGACCAGAGCTTCGGAATTGTAATGTCATTTCTTCCGATCTTAAGCGTCGCTACCGCCCGGAACATTGAGCCTGACTCCGAATGATACTGCGTGCTTACAAGCTGTAAGTTGGTCGTATCACCAGTCTTCTTCGTATTATGTCCGACATAGACCGTGATCTCCTCTCCTGCCGCCGCTGTCACTCCCAGAGGCTGCCATGCATTCAATCCGCCGAAACCGCGTCCCACATCCCTGGTCGTGATGGTATTGTAGATACCTACCGTCTCCGTTAGCTGCTTGGAGTTCAGGATGTCTTCCGCAGTCTTCAATTCACGCTCCAGATAATCCTTATCCGGATGATATTCTTTGCTTTCCGGATCCTGGGTATTGATCCGTTTCCTCAGAGCGTCAATCACCGACTGGTCCACGTCGCTTCTCAGCACCGTATGAAGATCATCCTCATAGAGCGCCATAATATCTCTCTCTATCGAATCATAATGATAGAAATACACCTCCGATACCGTGATCGTACCGGATGCTACGGCACGCGCAAGCCCAAACTGGAGCTTCTTAGCCTTGATCGGCTCTGAAAGCTTGATCAGATAGTAAGGCCTGTTATCTGAATCTACCTTCTTCTGGATTCCCATCCTTGGAAGTACATTGACATTGCCGTTCTCATCCCAATATCTGACCTGTACATAGCCGTAGTTCGGACTCTGGGGCACTACTTCCTGAAGCGCGATCCGGTCAAGCTCATATGCCTGGTCAAACTCATAGGTGAAACCATGTTTCAGCGACAGAGCATTAAATCCGCCTCCGTCCCAGGTATTAAATACATGATGGGAAAGCGCATTATTATCCACCGTTCCCCATACGGTTCCGGCTTCCGTATCAAGCGGGCTGTCCTTCATCTCGCCTGTTCCGGTCACCGCGCTGATGATATGTCCGCTCACCTTACCCGGGTCTGCCCTGTTGATCAGCTTATACTTCGGCATCGCAGCCGGATCCTGGTCTGTAGTAACAGCCTTAGACGTAAGAGACGCCTTACCCTCTCCTAAGTCATTCACACCTGTCACATATAACTCATAACTCGTCTTATCCTTCAGATCCGTTATCGTATGCTTGCTTGCGGTAATTCCTTCTATCTTAGTATATTCCTTCGTCCCGCTCTCTCTGTAATAGAGATTATAGGAGTCTGTATCCTCCATCATCTTCCAGGATGCGTCTATCGCGCGGTATTTGCCCTCCGCCTTCAGGCCGTCAGGAGCATCCGGCACCTTATCTACCTTAGGAACCACTCCGATCGGACTGCAATATCCGCTTCTCCATGCACCGTTCACAGACTGTACACGAACCTTATACTCCTTGCCGTTGACGAGCTTATCCTGCTTAAATGAGCTGACATTCAGCATATTGCCCTTCGTAGCAATTACTTCCTGCTCTCCGTTTTCATCCTCGATCAGTACCTCATATCCCGTAACGTTCACACATGCATTCCAGGTCACAGTGAACTTCTTATTCCCCACTTCTGAGGCAAGTCCCTCCGGGATATCCCTTTGCGGTTCAGGGATCCGGTTCTCCATATCATTCACGAATTCCACCTTGGCGATCTCCGCAAGGTTATTATTATTCTTCATGCCCGTGATCTTGATGGTAACCTTCTTCACCGCGATCTGGCTGCCAAGATCGATCATGATCTTGCCAAATCCGTCCTGCGTTACCGTCACCTCTTCAGCCGTAAGCAGCGGTTCGATCCCTTCCGGCACAACGGGAACTTCGATCGTGTGATCGTTCTTCGTCTCGCTCCCGTCTTCACCCGTGACAGTCTCCGTATATGTAATCTCAACCGCAGCAGTATCGATCGGATTATCCTCCTTCGAATCGATCACGATCCCGCCGGTAGGGAAGCTGTCTCCGTCAATGTCAAACACCATCGTCACCGGCGTCTTATCAGAGATCTTCGCCTGATCCTCCCGCGTCAGAGTCACAGCTCCTTCACCTCTGGACAGATTCTCAAGAGACCCCTTCACAAGGGTCTTATCGCCTGCGCTCTGTGTGATGGCAGACGACGGCACATGCTGTTCCACGAATGACGCGGTATCCTCGCTCACCTTATACCCCTGAACAAAATAATCCAGATCCGTAAGGTCGAGCCTGCCGTCCCGATTAAGGTCTGCCAGAGGATTGTCCTTCGGCTCCTTCTCCTGATCGATCAGATCTATAAGCTCGGTCTCATCCTTTTCTGTAATAACTCCGTTCCCATTCACATCGCCGATCAGGACCGCTCCCGGATGCTTTCCCCCTGCAGTATAATCATATCCGCCGATAATTCCGGTCGCAAGGCTTACCTTATACGCCCAGCCCTCAACCTGAAGCTGCTGCTTATATGTGGCGAACCCTGGAGCTGATACCTCCAGCGCATAGAGTCCTTCTGTCAGATTGTCGAATGTGACTCCCTCCTGTACTTCCCTGACACCTTCTGACGGCAGCGTAATCTCCTTATTCTGTCCGTTCAGAGTTACGGTGAATGTCACCGGTTCTCCCCATTCTAATGTCTGGGCGATATAGACGTCCACCTGTCCCTTGTTCAAATCGGCTTCTTTCGCCTCTTCCTCGCTTGCAAGGTTGATTCCTGCTTCTTCCTCCCCGCTTCCCGGCACTGTTATGTCCGCCTCAGAAGTGGCTGACGGAGGATCTCCTGTGTTCTCCTGGCCGCTCTCATCCGGCCCATTTCCCGTATTCTGCTGGTCGCCTGTATCTGCCTGATCCGTTGCCGAACCGCCGCTCTCAACTGCATCATCCAATCCTGTAGCATAAACACTCATACACGGCGCAAGAACCAATACTGCTGCCAGCAGATATGAAACAATCCGCTTCATATTCCTCTCCTTTCACAACTATTTCTCATCCTTTTTATCTTTTTTGGACTTCATAATCCTAATGACAGCGCTGATAATAACTACTGCTGCCACCGCATAGAATATGACATCAGATCCCGCCTTAAACATCTCGTACATGTTAGATCTTCCTCCTGCTTATTCCTTTCTAAGGTCTGTCCAACTATCGGTTTTAGCGGCCATAAACCCATATTCATTATATCTTCCTGATGAGATTTTTGCAATATACTTATGCGTCTTAAGTGTAATTTTTTCCATAAGTGAATGCTGTACTACCCTTACTTCATCCTGTACTTCCCAAACGCCTTCTCTTCGTCCACATGCACCTCCCGAAAGAACAGCACAAGCCATATGATGATCGCCAGAATCGCCGCATTCTGCGACATTGTCAGATCAGACAGGATGCCTCCCGCCTCCAATATCACCGCCCACAGGGCGAACGCATTTCTCTGATCCCGGCTCATCCTCTTCTTATCATACAGTTCTCTTTTTTCCTTCGGCATAGTATTGAACCCGGCGATCAGCATCGCGCCCTTTTCCCTAAGAACCGCGAAGAGAAGCGCCGTAACCCCAAAGATAATACCTGCCCATTTACAAGTTCCCGTCCACATATCCATCCCTTTCACCTCCCCGGCAGACAATCTGCCGCAGCTTGCCCGCTATTTAATATAGAAGCCGCCCACCTTCATATCCTCGTCAAATGATATGGTGAACTGCGCTTTTCGTTTCTCATACTTTACCTTTATCACGGCAACCGCATATTCCTGTTCTGTATCCGGATCCTTGCTTCCGGTCACCGCCTCCTTATCATAGCCTTCAAATGCGCCAAGTTCTTCGATGACCGGCATCACCTGGGACCGTACCTGATCCTTGTCAAAAGCGCTTTTTAACATGGCGTTCCACCTGTCATCGACCAGCGTATCCACATCTCCTTCATTCAGGATCCCGATCACTTCCTTGGCCTCTTCCCTGACCTCTGCCTCGTCAAATTTGTCCGAAAGCTTCTGCCCTCCTGCACATCCTGTAAACATACCCGCAAGCATACCCGCTGCTATAAGCATGCCCATGATCCTTCCCGTTCTTCTCTTTCTCATGATTTTCCTTCTCCTTTACTCTACATCCTTCTCCGGTATCGTTATATTTACAACAAACTTACTTCCAACCGTCTCTGTCAGGATTCCGCCGCCGTATTTTTCCAATGTAAGGCGCACATTTTCAAGTCCGATCCCCATATGCTTCCTCTCACCTTCCCTCTCCTGCTTAATATCTGCCTTCCCGGCTTTCTGAACAGACATGGAGTTCTCAAGCTTCATCACCGCAAAATCATGAAACGTATCCATCCGCATCTTGATCCATCTCTCTCCTTCCGCCTGCTGCGCCGCATCCAGTGCATTGTCCAGCAGATTGGCAAATATAGCCGTGATATCCATATCCCTGATATGCTCAAGGCTGATCCGGCCGATCCTGACGTCCATCTCTATCCCTTTGCTCTTTGCCGCCTTCGCCTTGTCATTTAGAATGATGTTCAGCATCCGGCTGTCTGTATAATTCACGATTGAAAGAGAGTCCAGCATACCCTGCATATCCTTCACGTATTCCCTCCCCTGCTCTGCATCCTGCTTCCTAAGCTCCTCAATCGCCTGGAGATGGTTCCTCATATCGTGGATCATCTTGCGCGATGACTGATACTGCTGTTCCACCATCTCATAATATTGATACTGCAGTTCATTTTGCTTCATCCTGATCTTAAGTTCTGCCTCAAGCTTCTTATTCTTAGACTGGTAAGAGAATAAAAACCATATATAGAGATTCATCACGACCAGGAAGAAGATATCCAATATAATAAGAAACGCCCCGTACATCTGCATGAACACATCTCCGATGCTGATCAGGGAAAATATGATGAACACGCTGACAGCCGGAGGCAGAAACAGGCCGGCAAACCGGATTCCCTTCACGTCCTCGAATTTCCTTCTATTTAAAAATACCACCCATATCCCTGTCAGAAGAATATCTGTCAGCATCCTGACGATAAGCGTCACATCCGTCAGATAGTAATCAAAGACAGACAGACCCCACCGCGTGGAGATGAATCCTAACATCAGATAGCCGATAAAAATCTGGCCTACAAGTACAGACACTGGATACAGGAAATAATAGAAGCGATAGATTCTCATACGGTTATACAGGCCGTATCCTGCCGCCTCCGTCATCAAGACCATGAAAAGCGGCAGAACCAGATCCGTATAGCCGCTGTCCTCCATTCCGAAGGTAATTCCCGCAAATCCTGCCCAATAGAGAAAAAATATCCCCAAACGATACCTCTTCCTCGTAGTTAGGCTCTGTTCTGTGCGGCTCATGAAAAACCAGGTGCACAAAGTAATAACCACCGTCTCTGCCATCACAAGAATGTTGTACCACATCGCCGATTCTACCCAGCTCATGCCATCTCTCCTCCATGCTTAATGCTCAATGCATCCCCGCCAGACTGTCCGCCTGATATTTCCCAAGCGCCGCCCGGAATTCCACAGACCGCTTCTGCGACAGCGGGATCTGATCTCCGTTCATCATAATGATCTCGTATCCCCGGATCGCCTTTACATGATGCAGGTTGACGACGAAGCTCTTGTGCGGGGCGGCAAAACCATAGGGTCCGAATATCCCCAAGTATTCCGCTATCTTTCCCCGCACCATAACCTCCCTGTGCTTTAAGACAAACCGAAGCTTCCGGCTCTGATATTCCAGATAATAGAGCTCCGATATCACAAACTCTTCGATCCCTTCTGTCGTCTGCACCCGGAAGGGAATCCCCTTCTCTTCCTCCCCTCCGTAGATGAGCGCTTCCTTCATCTGCCGGATGATCTCTTCCTTTTGCACGGGTTTTACAAGGAAGGCAAAAGGATGCACCGCAAAGGACTGACTCATATAATCCTGATATCCTGTGACATAGATGATCTTCACCTTCCGGTCCGATCTTCGAATCCTTTCCGCCACTTCAATTCCATTTCCCCCAGGCATATCAATATCCAGGAACAGAATGTCATACTCTCCGTAACCCCGAAGAAGATCTGCTCCGCCTGCGAACTCTTCCACCCGGCAGGATATCCCGGATTCGGAAACCGTCCTGCATAAGAACCGACGCATTCTGACATCGTCATCACATATGGCTATCCGGTACATCTTTGCACCTCCCCTACCGTCCAATCTTAATCGCCGGGTTGATCCGCTTCAATTCCCGGAACAGCAATTCCTTATCACACACGGAGATCAACGCCTCCTGCCGTCTCCCCCTTATCATTACCCGGTCTAATGACAGCGCCCCGGATGCGATCGGATTATGTGTCTTATACACTTCCCTGATCTCCCCGATCTCAATAGTAGTCCTGCAAAGGCCTAATACCAGTATCAGCCTTTCGCCGTCGATCTCTACATAATTTTTCACCAGCATCGGCAGGAACACGATATTCCAGACAAGGAAAACAAATATCATAATTACCAGCATTCCAACATCTTTCCCCTCCTCTGACGGTTCAAAAAAGAGGTAGAGCATCAAGATCTCCATACCCACGAACATTATCCAGAACCAAATTGCTATCTTCCCTTTTATCCTCATGTTACGCCTCCTGAATCTTCATTTTTAAAGCCAATAAAGTCTCAATATTCGAATATCTTTATCACTATTATATACTTTTTTATAGGAAGGACAATAGAAGATTCCTGTGATATTGTTTCAGAAACATAAGGTAGTGTACGGTGATATATGTTCTAAATGGCTTCTACGTCCACCACACTAACAACAGCAAGAGGCCGGGATTCAGAAATGCACTGGCTCCCAGCTTGTAAAATCAGGAGGTTTATGGTAGTATGGAAATACGAAAACGAAAGGGAAAGCAGGTGGGAAGATTGACGGTGACGGATAAGCAACATCAGGAAGATTTACAGCGTTTGCGTTTGTTAAGGCCAATCGATGATGATTTCATGCGTTGTCTTTTTAAAGACAATATTCCACTGGCTGAATTTGTGTTGCGCATTATCACTGATAAACCTGATTTAATTATTACTGAGTGTGAAACACAGAAAGATATGAAAAGACTAGCCGGGGCACGTTCTATCTGCTTGGACGCATATGGAACGGATTCGGTTGGAAAAAAATATGATTTAGAAGTCCAGAGGCAGGACAAAGGAGCAGACCCGCACAGGGCAAGATACCATTCAAGCGTAATGGATATAGAGAATCTCCATTCAGGTCAGGAATTTAAGGAGTTGCCGGACACATATACAATCTTTATCATTGAAAAAGATTTTTACGGTCAAGGCGAAGCGGTTTATCCGATTGAGAGAATCAACCTTGCAACGGGTAAATCTTTTGAAGATGGGGAGCATATTCTTTATGTGAATGGTGAATATCGTGGAGATTCTGCTATGGGAAAACTCATGTACGATTTTAATTGTACCAAAGCAGATGATATGAATTTTGAATTGATGGCAAACCGAACACGGTATCTAAAAGAGAATCCGAAAGGAGTGAGCGAGATGTGTAAAATTATGGAAGATATGAGAAGTGAATCTTTAAAAGAGGTTGCTCTTCGTATGTTGTCAGCTGGAAAATATGCTCTGGAAGAAATTGCAAATATTTCTGGACTTTCTCTTGATGAAGTGAAAAAATTGAAAGCAGAACGGTCAGCATAAAACAAAACCGCAGGCCGGGAATCTAAAAACAGGTTCGTTTTCTATATTGAACCTCTGTTCACAATATGGTACATTAGTTAACAAAAATAGAGAAAAACGTTTATATAAATTCGTCAGCACAAAGGAGGTTTACAAAATGGCTTCAGCACAGCGGCCTACTTATACCATTGATGATATCTACGCCCTCCCAGACGGGCAGCGGGCGGAGCTGATCGACGGAAAGATGTATATGATGGCGCCGCCAAATGCAAGACATCAAGACATTATTTTTTCATTATCAAGAAAAATTGCAGACTATATTGATGCGAATCAAGGATCTTGCAAAATATATCTTGCTCCTTATGCAGTATTTTTAAATGCTGACGATAAGAACTATGTTGAGCCTGATATATCTGTTATCTGTGATAAAAGCAAACTAGAAGATAAGGGGTGTAACGGGGCTCCTGATTGGATTGTAGAAGTAATCTCTCCATCAACACAGCGGATGGATTATAGTATCAAGCTATTTAAGTACCGCATTGCCGGGGTTCGGGAATACTGGATCGTGAACCCGATAACAAAAACGGTTCAAATATATTCTTTTGACGACGACGAAGATTCCAGCCAGTTTTCTTTTGATGATGAAATCCCCGTCCATATATTTGATGGTTTGACTATCAAACTCTCTGATTTATTATAGAGAAAGAACCGCAAAAGGCTATCTGTTATGTGGATGACTGGTATAAGTAAAAACCAGGAATCGCTTTTTAGATTCCTGGTCTCTAATCATTTTCTTCACTCAGACCACAGCCTCGATCAACGTCTTATCTCCCACCTTGATCTCCTTTACTCCGATCTCCTTTTTCTTATTGAAATTAAAACTCAGCATATATCCTTTCGTGAGATGAAAATATTCCAGATAGTTGGATAATTGTTCTTCACCGCGCTCATTATAGGCATTCCCCCGCCAAATTTTTAGTTCGATCACATTCTGCTCTCCCATGTAATAGATGACAAGATCCATACGTTCATTATTCCTGGTTCTTGACTCTACACTGTAATTTCCGATCCCATTTATAATGGAATTGATTTCTCTCCTGTACACCCATAAGATACATTCTGCTTACAGAAAATTCCTCGGTTATAAAATAATTGTACAACACAGATTCAAAGATCCGATTAGAAATAGCCGCTGTATCATTCTCATTCCGAATAATTCCAAACATGGCCGCAGTCTTCATGTAACTGCTCGTCGCATTATACGGAATCGGCTTCCCGGTAAACAAAAGCTCATACAAGATCGACCGAAGCTCCGGGTAAAGTTCGATTTTTCTTATAAGAGACTGATACAGTGTGTTATCTTCTTTTACAATCATCCTTTCTGCTTCATAAAACCCGGCTTTTGTCCAAGCACTGCTCTTATCCGGGAATCCCTTCATCCCTGCGACCCTCTCATCAAGATAATTACAGAATCGGGACACCAGATACGGATACCCGGAAGTGTATTCATGGATCATACCAGCAATCAGGTTCAATTCCATACCAGTATGATGATCATTTTCATACTCTTTTAACATTCCCTCAATATCATCTAATGAAAAACTCATATCCACAAGGAAATCTGCCGCAATGTTCCATGGACTGTTCTCCAGATGATCTTCATCCGGCCGAATCTTACCGCGTACACTGCGCACATCATAGACTCCGGCAAGAATCACCGATTGAAAAGCCGGTGTTCTCCCTCTTCTCAGATAGTAAAAACGAAGCTGAGCAAGAAAATCTACAAACACCTGGTTATTGGATGCAGAATCCACTTCATCGATGATCATTACGATCTTCCTCTCAGATTTCCTGCATAATTCCGACAGCAAGACAAACAGTCTTGACAAAGTCACCCCTTCTACTCTTCCCGCTGAATATTGCTTAAGCTCTTCCTCTGCTTCAGCCGGTATATGTTCTGTATATAAAAGTATCTGTCTGGAAAATGCGGCGGCAAAGCTGTATTCCGATTCGAAGTCAGCATAACTTAACCCCTGAAAGTCCAGGCTTATAACTTCATATTCTGTTTGCAAATAATCCGCCAAAGCTGTCAGAACCGTCGTCTTCCCATACTGTCTTGCCCTGTTGATGGTGAAATACTTTCCGGCATCTACCATTGACTTGATCTCCCTTAACCGGGTATCCAGATTGACCATATAATGCAGCTTTGGATCGCAATATCCATCGGTATTAAATGTTTTACCCATGAAACCTCGACTCCTTCAAAATCTCTCAACTATTTAAAAATGCCGGATCACCTCGAACCTTTCAAGCCTAACTTCTTCCTCTGCCCCAATCCCCGCCTTCTGCTTCGCGATCGCGATCTGTTCCTCAACCGTATCCACTCCAGAAAGGTTCGGAAGCAGCAGCCCCCGGCGATATCCCTTCGTCACTATCACTCCGTACCGCTTCACATCCAGTTGTTTTGGCGAATCGATAGCTTCCGTATCTCCCAGCACATCCACACTGATCGACAGCTTATCCAGTTCCTTCGGCTCTATCGGGGAGAATCTGGGATCCTTCGCGGACGCGCTGACCGCGTTCTCAATGATCTCTTCTGCCACGGATGCCTGCACCGCCTGAATCGTGCCGATACAGCCCCGAAGCCGCCCTTCCTTCTTGACAGAGACAAATACTCCCGCCCTGCTTGTATACATCTCCCCGGGGAGATTCTCAGGTATCTCCATCTTCCTTCCGGTACGGACATACTCCTCGATCGTCTCTCTGGCAAGCTGCACATATGCGTCTTCCTTCGCCCTCTGATCCATGATCCGCCGCTTCTCCTTCTCCTCATACCGGTCTTTCAGATTCCTTGTAAGATCTTTTTCGCCCGTCTCATAGGCACAGATCCCATAGCCGACCCCAAAAGGCCCCTCATAAGACAGAAGTTCTGCCCTGACAGCAGTTCTGTCCAAAGCTCCCGCCATCATAACGAATGAACGGTGTCCGCACTCTCCCGCCTTCTCGCAGAAATCCTCCGGGAATTCCAGAAGCTTCTCAAAATCACTGCTGCCCATCACATCCATGATCCGTCTGTCATACTCCGGTCCCTCTTCCTTGTAACCGTAAGGCCCCGTTTCCAAAAGCCTGTGTGACAGATCACCGCTGGCGATCACCGCCGTGTTCCTGTTAAGCACCTCTGCCGTCTCCTTGATACGCCGCCCAAGTTCATAATGTTCCGTAAGGGAAAGCCCTGACAATCCGATCCTTACCAGCCTGTATTCCCGCCAATACTGATTCACAAAATAGAGCGGCACCATGGTCCCGTGATCCAGCCGCCTGTCCCGCTCTCCAAGCGGCCCCGCAGGTATCTCTCCCGCCTCAGAAAGCTTCGCAAGATTCTCTGCGAATTCCGTATCATAACTAACCTCCATCTTCACCCATCCTGCGCCAAACTGTCCGAAATCACCCTTCGCTCCCTTTCCCGGTGAAATGTGGAAATAATCCGCATACATGGTCTGATGCGGCGAGATCAGCACGATCGTATCCGGCCCGAGAGCGCCGATCCGACCTCCGATCTCATGATATGCGTCAATCGTATTCTGTATCTTCTTCTCCTCACCTCTGCCGATCTCCGGAATGATAAGCGGCGGATGAGGTACCATAAATGCTCCTGTAATCATGACCTGACCTCTCAAATAACTTCTTAATCTTCCTTTTCTTATGCCTTTTTCTGATTCCTTTTTCTTACTCCTATCATACCATCTTTTGATTTTTCTGTATAGGCAATATCACGCTCACGAAACAAAAATACTTCGAAAGCTTCATCAGCAATTCCCCACAAACACATGCTCTAAGTATCTTCCGGCCGTCTCTGCAAGACGGTATACCTGCCGCACATCCGTCGCCTGCCTGTCCGCCATGTGATATCTTGGATAGAAACGTGTAACATGAAGAGGGATCTTCTTTCCCGCCTTATCTTCCACAGAAGCGATCCACCCTGCTTCCTCCTCCATCTCCCCTACATCATCATTCATACCCGGAACGATCAGAGTCGTCAGCTCCACATGACATTCTTCTGCCGCCCGTACTATGAACCTCTTGACCGTATCAAGATCCCCTCCAAGCTCCCGATATGTCTCCCTGCAAAATGCCTTCAGATCAATATTCATTGCATCTATATAAGGAAGCAATTCATCTAATACCTCACATGACGCCGTCCCGTTCGTAACCATCACATTGACCATACCGGCATCTCTCACAAGCCTTGCCGTATCACGCACATACTCCCAGCCCACCAACGGCTCATTATAGGTAAATGCAACTCCGATATTGCCTGATGCCCTGTATTCCAGCGCTTTATCTGCCAGTTCCCGGCAAGAGACACAGACCGTATCTGCCCTCCCCTTTAAAATCACATTTCCCTCCGACTGCTGCACCGACGCCATAGATATCTCGTAATTCTGACAGAACGGACATCTCAGATTACATCCGAAGCTTCCGACAGACAGGATCAGACTTCCGGGTCTGAATAGCCGAAGCGGCTTCTTCTCGATCGGATCTAACGCCATGGACGTGATCTGTCCGTAGCTGACACAGACGATCTTCCCCTCCTCATTCTTCCGGGCTTTGCATATGCCTGTCTGCCCGGGATTTAGATTACATTGATGCATACATACTCTGCAAACCTGCTTCATACGATCCTCCTAATATATTTCCGCCTGTACGGCTGCTGTTATTTCAGATACTCGATCAACGGCTCCAGATACTTCTTATCTGTCCAATCTGCCGTCTGTCCCACTGCGCTCATGAGGCCTGCCATCCACGGTTCATATGTACTCGGATCCTTTTTTGCCACAGACTTCTGCAGCAATGTGCACAAAATTCTGTCCGCGAATCCCATCTTGCTCATATCCCACGCACCCCGTCCATAGAACAGCGGGATTCCTCTAAGTTCACCCGTCAGATTGTGCTCCCTGATCCCTTCAAATGCTTTCTCGTCATAAGGCGAAGCGCCTACGCATAATACGGCCGTCTTCTTATTCTTCAATCTGCCGATATTCTTTTTCAAAAATGATAATCCCGCGATCCCAGAAGCATAGATGCCTCCGCACAGTATAACCGTATCATATTGCGCCACCTCACTTGGTGCCGCCTTCGGCGTCTCCACACAGTCAAAACCCGTCATCTGCCGCAGCCATCCGGCATATTTCTTCGTCGCTCCGTATTTGGACTGGTAAATAATGATTCCCTTTTTCATCGTCTTTACGTCTCCTTTCTGCATTCTGTCTCTGATTTTAAAAAAGCTTCATAAGCGATCTCCTGCTGCGCATAGATCTCATCCGCCGAGATCCCCGGCGACGTTACCGAAAATACAGTGCCAAGGCCGATCGTATAGATCAGCATATTCAGGTGCAGCCGTCTCGCCGCCGGTACGCTGATGTGCAGATCTTCCGCTATAACTTCTGCAAGCTCCCGGCTTGCTTCTGTCCGGTACAGATCATCCAGGGAAGCGATCCCCTCTCTCTTATGCAGGATAAATATCCTGAACAGATTCGGTTCCTCCTTCGCCAACTGAATATAGTTCCTGCCGATACTGCGGAACAGATCGTCTTTGTTGATATGCGCCGCGATATATTCCTGTATGAATATCTTTACCTTTCCTGCCACTTCCATGCGCAGACCGTCCATATTCTTACAATAACTGTATATAGGCTGTACGGAACATCCGATCTTATCTGCAATATTTTTCACCATAACCTGTTCCATACCGCCGTCCCTTGCGATCTCAAAGGCTGCATTGACAACCATTTCCTTTGTGATCCTCTGCTTTGGCATAATCTCACTCCCTCCCCATTTACATAATCATTTTATATAATTAATTTATATAAAATGATTATACTTCTGCCCTTACATACTGTCAATTAAAAACTTTTCAACCGTACATTGGAAACTTTTCGGCATTTCTTCCGTCAGCTTGACTTTTTGCGCAAGGATGTCTATTATTATGAATCATGATAGAATTGTATAGAGACAACACAAATGAGGTGAGATTATGCACAGAGAATTTTTAATGGGCAACGAAGCCATAGCCATGGGCGCGATTGCCGCCGGAGTGAATCTGGTATCCGGCTACCCCGGAACTCCTTCCTCCGAAGTGCTGGAGACAGTGGCAAAGCACAGGACCGACAATACCTATGTTGAATGGTCCGTCAACGAAAAATCTGCTCTGGAGGTCGCCGCCGGAGCCGCATATACAGGCGCACGCAGTCTTGTAACTATGAAACAGGTCGGACTTAACGTCGCATCCGATCCGCTGATGAGCCTTGCCTACATCGGGGTCAAAGGCGGAATGGTCGTCCTTGCAGCCGATGACCCCGGCCCGATCTCTTCACAGACCGAGCAGGATACCAGGCATTACGCCGCATTCTCCAAGCTTCCCTGTTTCGACCCTTCTTCCGCGCAGGAAGCATACGAGATGATCCAGGAAGCCTTTACATATTCAGAAGAATACGGCACTCCCGTCCTCTTTCGGCCAACCACAAGAGTCTGCCATGGATACGCGTCCGTTACCGTTAAGGATCCGGCAGAATATACGGTGCACCGCCCGGAAGGCTTCATCAAGGACAGCTCTAAGTGGGTGATCTTCCCAAGGCTTTCCTATCAGAACCATAAGCTGATCGAGGAGCGCAATGTCAGACTGGCTGACGAGTTCTCTGCTTATAAGCGAAACCAGATCTTCTACGCGGCAGACAGAATATCCGATCCTGTCCCTTCCAAGGGAAGCATTTCAAACTGTCAGGAAGATACAACCAGTCCTAACCGGTATAAGAAACGGCTGGGAATCGCATCCGGCGGCGTCAGCTTCCCCTACGCTATGGAGACATTGGCACAGACCGGCCCGGTCCGCCTTCTTAAGATCGCCACGCCCCACCCCTTCCCGGAGAAGCTGGCCCTTGAATTCCTGACCGGATTAGACGAGGTTCTCTGTATTGAAGAACTGGATCCTGTCATTGAGCGGGAACTGACTTATCTGTGCGGGAAATATAATCTTCCGGCGAAGATCTGCGGGAAACTGACGCACCACACACCCAATGCCGGGGAAAATACACAGGACAGCGTCCGGCAGAATATTCTGGATTTCCTTAAGGACAGCCCGGATACAGAGCATGGAAATACATTTTCAGATGTTCCTCCTGCTCTCCCTGTACGTCCTCCGGTACTCTGCGCAGGATGTCCTCACCGGGCCTCCTTCTACGCAGTCAAGACAGCCATGAAGGGCAGGAAGACCATTTTCTGCGGAGATATCGGGTGCTACACCCTTGGCAACGCCATGCCTCTTGACATGGTAGATACCTGTCTGTGCATGGGCGCCGGCCTTGGGATCGCCCAGGGCGTCGGACATATGGAACCGGACACCGTCTGCTTTGCATTCGTCGGAGATTCCACCTTCTTCGCGTCCGCGATCACAGGCGTGATTAATGCCGTATACAATCAGGCGGATATGACCCTGATCATACTGGATAATTCCACCACCGCCATGACCGGACATCAGCCCCATCCCGGCACCGGACGTACGATGATGGGCAGCGTAACAGACCAGATCGATATCGAAGCCGTCCTTCGGGGAATCGGCCTTAAGACTGTAGAGACCATAGATCCGCTTAACCATGAAGCCGCCGTCGCCTGTGTGAAACGGACAGCAGGAGAGCCAGGCGTTAAGGCGATCATTTTCAGATCACCCTGCATTGCCGTCACCAGACCGTCCGGCAGTATGCACGTCACTTCCGGGAAATGCATCAATTGCAGGAAATGTATCCGGGAACTTGGCTGCCCTGCGCTGATCATCAAGGATGGTTCTGTAAGCATCGACGCCTCTCTCTGTACCGGATGCGGCCTGTGCAGCCAGCTCTGCCCGGCAGATGCGATCTGTTCAGCCGGGGCCGCAGATAACATTTCCCATGATACGGAAGCTTTGAAGGAGGGAAACGATCATGAATAAAAACATCGTATTATGCGGAGTCGGCGGACAGGGAACGGTTCTCGCTTCCAAGCTGATCGCTGCCGCCGCCATGAAAAAAGACATTCCCGTCATGAGCGCCGAGACCATCGGCATGGCACAGCGGGGAGGCAGCGTGTTCAGCCATATCCGCATGGGCGAAGGATTGTACGCTCCTATGATCGCCAAAGGAACCGCCGATATCATCATCGGCTTTGAGCCGGGAGAAGCCGTCCGGCAGCTTCCTTATCTGAGAGAAGGCGGTCAGGTCATCGTAAGCCAAAGAGCCATCATGCCTGTCACGGCGACCCTGTCAGGCACACCTTACAGCGGCGGCGAGATGACCGCATACCTTAAGGAACGCATACCGAACCTGATCATCGTCGATACAGAGCGGGCCTGCCGCAAGATAGGTTCTCCCAAGGTACTAAACCTGTTGCTCCTTGGCGCCGCGATCCACAGCGGTGCGCTCGGGCTTAACGAAGACGAGATCAAAGACGCCGTCCGCGAGAGGCTGCCTGAGAGATTCCACGAACTTAACTTCCGGGCGCTTGCGTATGTCCGGGAGCACCCGGCACAGGATTAATCCTCTTTTCACAGACCGTCCGTGTAAACCCATCATACAGGATATACTTAGAATCAGATAGATTATACTTAGAATCTATAAGATATACTTAGAATCAGATAAGATATACTTAGAATCAGATAAGATATACTTAGAATCAGATAAGATATACTTAGATCATACAGGATATATATTAGAAAGGATACACACATGCAGATATCAGAATTACAGATCAGTCAGACAAACCATCAGATACAGGCGCTCATCAAAGCCGGAAGTTTCTACGGCAAAAAGCTGGAAGAAGCCGGCATCTCAAGCATATCCTCGCCGGAAGATTTCGAGAATCTTCCCTTCTCCGAGAAAAATGACTTAAGAGAAGCCTATCCCTTAGGACTTATGACCGCCCCTGAAAAGGACATCGTAAGAATCCACTCTTCGTCCGGCACCACCGGCCTTCCGGTTATCATCCCGTATACTGCCAAGGATGTGGAGGACTGGGCCGTCATGTTTGCCCGCTGCTACGAGACGGCAGGGATCACCAACATGGACCGCATTCAGATCACACCGGGATACGGGCTTTGGACCGCCGGGATCGGGTTCCAGGCCGGCGCCGAGAAGCTGGGCGCCATGGTCGTTCCCATGGGGCCCGGCAACACGGATAAGCAACTGCAGATGATGATGGATATGAAGAGCACCGTCATCTGTGCAACCTCCTCTTATGCCCTTCTGCTTGCCGAAGAGATTGAAAAGCGAGAGATCAAGGATAGGATCCATCTGAAAAAAGGCGTAATTGGATCCGAACGCTGGGGCGAGAAGATGCGCCAGCGGATCCGGGAAGAGCTTGGAATTGAGCTCTATGATATCTATGGACTTACTGAGATCTACGGCCCCGGAATCAGCATTAACTGCAGCTATGACACCGGAATGCACTACTGGGACGACTATCTCTATATCGAGATCATAGATCCGGTTACACTGAAGCCCGTACCGGACGGCGAACTCGGTGAGATCGTGATCACGACCCTGGTAAAGGAAGGCGCTCCTTTGATCCGTTACCGGACCCACGACCTGTCCCGCATCATCCCGGGCGCCTGCCCATGCGGCAGCAAATATCCCCGCCTGGATATCATTATGGGAAGAACCGACGATATGATGAAGATCAAGGGCGTTAACGTATTCCCAAGCCAGATCGAAGAGATACTTAAGGAATTCCCGGAAGTTTCAAGCGAATACCAGATCCGTATCTCGCATCTTGACGGCAGAGACACCATGCGTCTCTATGTGGAAACCAACGGAAGCGTTGATTTCCTTGACCTGGCGAAACGCATTGCCGGCACGGTCAAGAGCCGAATCGGTTTCACACCGCTTGTCAAGGTTGTGGAATTAGGACTGCTTCCAAGAAGCGAGAAGAAATCCAAACGCGTGATCGACGAACGATATGAATAGTAAGAGATAAAAAAGGTGCAAAGGCTTAAATAACAAAGACTTTGCACCTTTTAATCTACTGGCGGAAACCAGCATTACACATTCTGGTCTGTCTTCAAGCAACGCTTATCATTTCTTCTGATACTTCTTCCTAAGCCTATGTATCTTCTTCCCGCAATGGACAAACAGACACAAATATAAAAAAGCTAATATGCTAAATGCGATGGTGAATCCCCTCGCATATACACTCCCTCTTTCGACCCAAAAAAATGACTGGATACAGATCTGAGGGATCACACATATAAAAAATATAAGCAGCAGAGGTATCATCCTGTACTTAAATACCCGGCTGACCATCTCAATTCTGGATTCATTGTCGCTGAATATCTCCATATCCTCTTCTTCTGCACCTGCCGGCTTCCTGAAGTAACTGAACCCATTCACATCAAACAGGTATTCCCATCCAAAATCACGGTATAACGCCAGATATTCCATCTTCATTCCCTTCTCTGCCTGTCCGAAATCCAGCCTGTACACCACGTCTTGCGGAATACATTTATCAAAAAAATAGATGCCCGGAATCCAGAATTTTTGAAGCTTCCATCCCTCACGATGCATCTCTCTTAAGAACTGCTCTTCCTCTTCATAATCCGTAATCGTCCAATACCGTAATAACACTCTATCTGCCATATACATACTCTCCTTTACTGTTCTTGTATAACCGTTCAATCCGACGAAGCTCTATCTCCAGAACCTCCCATCCAAGTTCAGTTATCACATACAGCTTCCTCTTCTCTTCCTCTCTTACAAATCTGATCAGCCCGTCCTTCTCCATCTTAGACAGCGTTCCATACATAGTTCCCGGACTTATGGTTACTTCTCCGCCCGTCATCTGCCTGACCTGCTGGCCGATATTATATCCGTGCATCTCCTGCCTTAAGCAATACAAGATATAGAAACCGGTCTCTGTCATGGGCACATATACCCTTTGGATTCTCTCCTGCATCTTTTCACTCCCTTGCATACATATATTTCATTCCGATACAGTGAGATTCGATACATTGCACTTCAATACATCGCATCTCGATATATTATTTATATCACACCCCGATATATTTGTCAACAAAAAAAATGCCCGGCCGTCAACTTACGCTGACATGCCAGACACCTTCCTGCACTATTTCTTCGTCATTCTTTGCAATGATACACATAATCTCTGATATATCGGATAGATATTCTCCTCGACCCATCCGTTTACACAATACAGCCAGATAATCTCTTTTAATGCTTCCGAGAAATGAAATCCTCCATATTTGCGCAGCAAACGCAGCGCATGGACCGCCTGCTTCTTACGGCCATATTTCAGCGCGATCCTATATCTGCGTCTCGCCTTCCAGCAGGCAAGACGCTTAAGGGACTGCTGGTCTTTGATCCCGCAGATCTTCGCGATCTCATCCACCATCTTCTCATAATCTCTGTACTTCTTCTCCTCCTGCGCGCGGGTCAGCACACTTCTTGAATGGCTGCCGCTTCGGATCGTTACCCCATAGAGTTCCTCCCGAATCGTCGGGCATTCATGCCTGTACATGAACGGCAGAAGCATCTGGAAATTCTGTCCCACACCATATTCCGGTATCCGTTTCTCCTGATATATGCCAAAGAACTCTGCCGTCCGCAGCATATAACACCCGCAGCAGACGAATGTCTTAAACTCCAATATATCCCAGAACAGATCGGTCTTAGACAGATCCCCCCTTTGTTCATCCGCCTTTTCACTGCGTTCTCCGGTTTCATCGTCATAATAATAGGACAGGGATCTGACACACTGATACTCAGGATGCGCACACAGATATTCCACCCGTTTCCTTACAGATTCCGGCTCTAACACATCATCACTGTCCGGCCAGATCAGATACTCTCCTGTCACATACGGCAAGCCCTGGTTGATGGCGGCAGAAGCGTTCTTATGCTCTGATAACACAATCCGGTAGCCGTATCCTCTGTCAGCGAATTTCTCCCGGTAACCCTCGGCAACCCGAACCGTCCCGTCCTCAGAACCGTCATCCACCAAGATCATCTCCATCTTCGAATAGCTCTGTCGCAGTACAGAGTCCAGCATCTTCGCCAGATGGGATTCCCCGTTATAGACCGGCGTGACCACCGATACCCGGCCCGGTTCCAATCCATGATTCTCCTGGCTCATTCGCTCATCCTCCCCTGGACTATTCATCTTCGTCCTCCTGCTCTCTTACCGGATACGCCTCCTTAAGAACCCGCTGTATATCCGGGCTGCTCTCAGTGTATCGGTACCGGAAATGCAGCGTCCCGCCAACCTGTGAATTCTCCTTACATGCCTTCATCTGATCCGCAAGCTCCCGGCCGCCGTACCACACGCTGTCAGCCCCGCTCCCTTCATCAACCGTCTTATAGTCCGCAAGCCCGATAAAGAGTTCTACATCATCCCGGTTCGCTTCCTTGAATACATCCGACCACCAGTCAAGCAGCACCGTGAAATCCGACCACTCTTCTCCGCTTGCCCAGTAAAGCTGCGGCGCAAGATAATCTACCCAGCCTTCCCTCACCCAGCCTCTAGTGTCTGCAAACAGCACATAATAAGAAGAATAATCGCTGGTAGTCGCGCTTCCCTCTGGATTCATATAGTCGCTTGCCCATACCGCCGCCGGGCTGATTCCGAATTCGATCTTTGGATCTGCTTCATGAAGCTGCTCATCTAAGCCCTTCACCAGCATATTGACGTTTTCCCGCCGCCAGTCGCCGATATCCGGGAAATCCTTGCCATATTTATTATAAGAATTGTTATCATTAAAATTCGAACCAGGATAGAAATAATCATCCAGATGAATTCCGTCAACATCATAATTCCGAACGATCTCCAACGCACCGTCTATCACAAGCTGGCGCACCTCAGGAATTGCCGGATCAAAATAATATCCGGCCCCATACTGGATCACCCAGTCGGGATGATACCTTGCCGGGGAACTCTCAGCCAATCCGTACCACTCGGTCTGATTCCTGGCAATCCGGTATGGATTGAGCCAGGCATGCAGCTCTATATTCCTCTCATGAGCCTTCTTGATCCAATAAGCTAACGGATCGAATCCTGAATCAGGCGCCGTCCCCTGCTGTCCGGTCAGGTAACTGCTCCATGGATATATCGCGGACTTGTAAAATGCATCCGAACATGGGCGCACCTGCAGGAAAACCGCATTAAATCCACTCTCATCCACTTTCTCCAGTATCATATCCGTCTGCATCTTCAGCCATTCCGAAGAAGTAGTCGGAGTAATCGGATAATCTAAATTAACCACCGTAGACACCCAGACTCCCCTAAGCTCCTGGTCTATCTCTCTCTTAGTCAATACTTTCTCCTCTATCACGACCTTTCCCGCCTGTATGTATAACAGGCACACCATACAGATCACCAGTATGGAACAGGCAATCTTTACAATCCATGATCCCTTCATCTGCAAGCATCCTTTCCATCCATTCTTTTAGTCGCACAGACATTCTTTTGCCCGTATTATTACTTAACCTGCACGATCTTCCGGTTCTCTATCTTATATACCACATCGCACTCATTTGCAAGACTCATATGATGGGTCACCATCAACAGCGTCTTATTCCCTTTCACCTGCCGGATCGAATCGATGACCGCCCTCTCCGTCTCCATATCAAGGGCCGCCGTCGCCTCATCCATAACCAGAAGTTCGAAGTCCTTATAAAGGGCTCTTGCAAGAGCAACCCTCTGCCTCTGTCCCCCTGAGATCGCCGTCCCGTTCTCTCCGATCAATGTATGTACCCCGTCCGGCATCCTCGCAACGTCCTCCCAGATCTGAGCGCACCTTAAGCATTCTTCCACTCTCGCGTCATCGATCTTGCTCTCATCCTCGAAGAACGCCACATTATTCCGTATGGTCTCGCCGTTTAAATAGACCGTCTGCGGGATATAGCAAACCAGCTCTCCCATACTGGCCTTACAAGGACCATTAGAATCCGTATGGGTTATAATATCATAGTCATCATAGAGCACATGGCCTCCCTGGGGCTTCAAAAGACCCAGGATCAGATCGAGGAATGTAGTCTTCCCCGCGCCTGAAGCCCCGATAACGGCAATGGAGCATCCTACGGGAATATCTATGGAAGCATCCTCGAAGATCTTCCGCCCCTCCACATATCCGAAGGTCAGGTCTCTCACCGATAATCCCTCCCGGAATGTCAGATGCTTCTTACGGATCCCTTCGGATCGGCGCTCCTCTTCCTTGATAACCTTATAACCTGCAATACTCTCCTTCAAGGACGCGTAAGGTTTCTTGGCAAATTCTACATTGTTCATCCCGCTTAACACGTTGTAGGCCATGGGAAGCATTCTTACCAGCGCCGTGATATACACGACCATCGGCGCCAGGATCGCCGCCAGATTCGAACCCACCAGAAGGATAATGGCAAGCACGGTGAACATCGCTGCCATGATCGAATTCTGCATGATGACGCTGATACTGTCGATCTTGTACCGATATTCTCCCTGTACCTGCGCATAACCGCTGCTGGCATCCTGGTATTTAGACAGGACAAAAGCAGAACGGTCATCCATCTTCATTTCCTTAAAAGAACCGAATGCAATGGTAATCTGTGAATTCGCCTTGATGGCATATGCCCTGCTTTTCTCGCCGTAAGCGATCATCTGGGCACGGGTCCTTAAGAATACCACCGCCATAAGCGCCAGAAGCACCAGACTGCTTACTACTCCGATCCACTTAGATACGTAGATCAGCAGCACCGCATATCCCGCCATAGTGATCCCGTTGACCCATATTCCGATACAATCCACAATGATCTGAATACAGCTTGTGGTATCGTTGCGCACCATGGTTAACGCCTGCATCGCACTCTTCTGGCTATGCTCGCTTAGATCCTCCTTAATAAGCAGTTCGTAGATCTTAAGCGACAGCTTTTGTGCACCGTTATAGATAAATCGGTTTGATATCTTACATTTGTACAGCTCAAAAAGAGCCTTTAAGGCGGACAGGATCACCATGAAAAGCGTAAATGCGACCAATTCCGGCGACGCCTCATTCGCTTCCACCACGATATTGATCACATAGATGATCACAGAAAAGCTGAACACATCCACCACAGGGCTTAAAAGCCCTGCAAACAGCAGCATCTTCCATGTACGCTGCTCCTTCTTTTCCAAAATTCCTGTCAGATATCTGAACATCTCTATCATATCTGCCGCTCCTTTGATTTTAATTATTTGCTGCCATTTAGAAAATTAATATAATCAAAATCATCCAGATACCGTCTCTTCCAGAACTGATCTTTGTAATTGGTCAGCACGCCAATCTCATCTCTTTCTTCAAAACCTTTTATATAATACGCCGACGGAAATTCCGGGTATTCAATGTGAGTAAAGATGACTTTATTTTCATAGGGAAGCTGCTCAAATCTCTGGAGCGTCTCATAGGTACAGCCATCCTTTTCCGTCCCTACGATAAACAGATTATCCCAGTTTATCCGCCTTTTTCTCTCTCTCCACTTTTTCTCTCCCTCTTCAAACGTAGGGTAATGCGTAAAGGTAATTCTGATATCATCTAGCAATCCGATCGGATACGGCGCGTCACTTTCTATTTTTATAATATCTTTTTCCATATACGATTTCAGATTCTCCGCCATTTTCACAAAATCATCCATCTCTATCACAAGATTCACCGTCGGAGTCAAATAACGAACCCCCATATCATAATACATAAAAGTACCGTTGCAATTAGAAGCTATGATCGAGAAATCTTTATTTTCTAATCTGCTTTTCTTTCTTTTATTATATAATTTACGTTCATACATCTGCAATTGTCTGACTACCCGCTGCATCCCTTAATCCTCCTTAGAACCCCTTCAACCACCGAACCCGCCAAAAACAGCCTTGCTAACACAGAAAACGGCAGCATCCTGTAAAATGCCATAAACCCTCTTCTGCTCTTTGACGCAAGTGTCGGACCGGTCAAACGCGGCTGAAGCACATCCTCCTTCTCACATTCGAACCAGGATACCTTGTCTCTGACCGCATCCCATACTTCTCTGCCCCGCTTTGTATGGACGATCACCATAGACGTCCCCATACCGTCGTCTATTTCCGGTTTCACCTTCTCGATCCCCCAGAAATCCCCGACCGTAAAGTCACTGTCTCTTTTTGGCGTACAGTATTTACAACTATGGCAGGACGGACGGATCGCATTATTAGAAAAATACATTCTGCAATAGAGGTTTGCGTTCAGCTTCTCCGCATATTCCGTATTGTCTATTACATATGCGCAGACGTGGCCGTTATCACGGTCCCGCTTATCACGGAATGAGAAGTCCGTCATCTTCCCCCTCTTCTTACGTTCAAGATATTTTACATATGATTTCCAGATACCGGGAGACGGCACACCATAGCAGACCAGATCCGCGGTAAGGAACTTATCATAGGCTCTTCCAAGATACAGCCTTAAGGCCTGCGCCTGACAAGGCGTTCCGATGAACAGCACCCACCGGTCTTTCTTAAGATACGATTCAATTCTGCGGTATACGCCTCTTAAGCTGCTCTGGACATACTTAGTTCTTTTAAGCCTTTCAAGCTCTGCCATATTACGGGCTTCTCTGTGTACCACCCTCATATCCTTCGTGTATGCCGCCCCGAATACGACGCCCTGCCGCTCAAACACATATTCCGCCAGAACCGGGAACATCCCACCGGAAGAGCTTGCATACCGGATCGAATCATCCTTAGCCTGCACTCCCAGATATAACCTCTCTCCATCCCGCCCGGCATCCTGTTTCACAGGGCAGACCTGTTCACATCTCTTACAGCCGATACATTTCTCCTCATCTACTCTGGGATATGAGAATCCTTCCCGATCCCACGCCATTCGGATCGCATCCGCCGGACACGCCGCCGCACACGCACCGCATCCACAGCATTCTTCCTTTTGTGTATATAATTCCATCTGCTGCCTCCTTTTACTACGCTCCTTGCCTTCATCCGGCGGCAAGCCGGCCTTAAACTATATTCTTTATCAAGAATTCTTTCGCAAGCTTCGTCTGCTCCTTCGTCTTCCTTCTCACTTCGTCCCAGTCAGCCGGCGCATCGATCCGGGTATCTTCCCCCTTACTATACAGCCTGTTCTCCAAACCGTGAAGCTTCAGAATATTCCTGACCCTCGCTCCCAGGCTGCTGTGAGCGAATGCAAGAAACTGCTTCTGATAGATGATACTAAAAGCAACCGCATGAAAGGAATTCGATACTACATAGTCCGCCTTATCGATATAACCCAGGAATTCAGAAGGCCCCGCACCGTGATCCACCTCAAATTCCGCATCCGCTCCAACCATCGTTGCCCGCACCTCTACCACCGGAAGCCGGGTATCTTCGGACAGCTTCTTCGCATATTCTATCATCTCTTCATTCTTCTCTGTAATATACAAGAAGATGAATCTCTCCCTCTTCGGCGTTAGCTCCACTTTCTGCCACGCTTCTTTCGGCAGGAAAAATACCGGGTCTAATACTGCGGTAACCTCTCTGCCGCAAAGTCTCTTCACATAAGGAACGGCTGCCTCTTCCCTGACAGAGACCGCATCCACATTCTCAATAAGCTTCGAAAACTCTTCATCATATTTCGGATCCAGCGCGGCGCCTCCGAAGCTTGCCGCATACGCGATCACCTTCTTCTTCCTGATATTTTTAAACGCCCCGAAATACGCCCTCCTAAGACCGCAGGTAATATCAGGATTCCAGATCTGGTCGCTTCCCACCACATAATATTGGTAGGGCAGTCTCCTAAGACCGATTTCAGACAGCACCTTATGTCTCCTCTTATCTACCAGATACCGGAATCTGAAACGGTTCATGTTCGTCCGCTGCCTTAAGAAATCCTTCCGCATACGCAGATGCGCCAGGAATCCGGTCCACATATTCATGATTCCCCATATTCTTCCCCTCAGGCCTTTGATAGGAGAATACGGGATCCACCAGTGTCTTCCCGTCATATACACTGGCTCGTAACGGACAATATCCGTCCGAATCCTCCTGCTTTGCAGAAACCTTTTCAGCCCGTATGCCTGCAGCATAGCGCCGTAATTATTGGAACAATGGAATGTCAATATCCCCACGGAGGCTTCCCTTTTCTTCATACTTATCTCTCCCTTCCGTCCAAAACACAATTGAAAAGCTTCTTTGAGATCCGTCATCGGAATAATAGTCAATCTATTCTGCAAGATTGACACCATGCGGCTCAATACCCAATATAGAGGATAACAACTAAAACAAGAGTCAAACAGAATCTTATTGCTCAGATATAATTGTCCGAACATGGGATGTCTTCTCTCTTCTGCCGCGATCCTTCGGATCCTTTTCATTCCTTCCCTGTCCCTGCTCCTCCTCTGCATCATATAATTCTTCTCAATTTGCTCAGCAGCAAGTATCTCCCAAGTCAGGGCATATGCGATATTCCCCCGCCTGTACTCGCCGTCCCGGATTCTCCTGCTGCTTTCATAATATCTCTGACCGCACACCATCTGTACAGAATGTGTCACACTCTCCTGATGTCTCCGGTAATAATACCATCCCTGTGAAGAATAAGCCGCCCGGATTCCCTGGCAGATAAGACTATATAAGAAATATGTATCCTCACCGTTCGTCAGGCTTACATCGAACCTCAGAGATCCGACAGCGCTCCTGTCGATCAGCTTCCCGCCGATCCCCGACATCTCATTAATATGCGTCCTGTGAAACCACTTCTGTACTCCTTCTTCATCCGCCGTCTGCCACTTAAGAGTATCGCCGCTCCGCCCGCCGGGATTGCTTAAGCTTGGCGTTTTCCTGATTTCGTTGGAATCAGTTTCCGTCTCTTCCGCCAAAGACGGCGTCCACATGGTATATCCGCAGAATACCAGCTCTGTATGTCCCGTCTCCGCCTGGCCGATCATCTCCTCGAATAAGCGGGGATGAATCGCATCGTCGCTGTCCAGGAAGAATACATACTCCCCCTCTGCCAGATCAAGACCCTTGTTCCTCGCATATGAGACACCCTTGTTATCCTGCCTGTACAGGCGTATCCTGTTATCCTCCCGGCTCATCTTTTCACAGATCGCAGCCCCCTGGTCCAAAGAACCGTCATCGACCACGACCGCCTCCCAGTTCTGATACGTCTGTTCCGTCACAGAACGGATGCACTGCATAATGAATGCTTCTGCATTATACATGGGAATGATCACCGATATCTTTTTCATAAGCTTCTTCCTTTCCGCGTAAACATTAGTACATGGCAACAGTTCAGACAACAACGATAATTAATATTATAGTATAGCCAAAATTTTTTGTAGATAAGACTTGACAAAGATTCCAAAATATGCGGCCGCTCTTGTTACTGAATAGCTTATAAAGCAACAAAAACGGCCCCTCAAATTAAATATTGTATTTACTCTTTATTCTAATTAAGGAGGTTCTCACTATGTTTCATTATTAACTGAAAGCAACATTCGATGTTACTATAAAAAGGGGCACACCAATAGATAAACATCATGTCATTACCATGGTCTAAGCATGTTAATATGTTCCAGAGCCTTTTTATTCCCGCGAGCAACGAGCCAAGCGGGCATGCTTGCATGCACATTTGGCGACTGCCGCGAGGGTCAAATCCCCCGCTGCTCTGTAGCGCTACAAATTTGATGCCCCGTTGCTTGCAGCGGGGTATTTGACTGCCCAGACGAAAAACACTTCCAATTAACTGCGGATGTATCAGGATCACAAGATTCAATCACTAATGAATCTGAACGGTACCTATACAGTAGCCGTATTCTTCCTCGTCCTGCTCATTCGCCAACATGATATGCTTTCCGGTATCTGAATCCTCTATAGAGAAGTAAACTGTATAATCAGCTTTTGAAAGTTCACTCACAGGAATCTCCGCATAAGCGGACTGCTGACAGTCGGCCTCCTCCCCGCCTGCCAGACTTTTCATATCGCATGACATCTCCTTTTTCAATATACTTTCCTTATCTTTATCATACAAGACCAGATTGATTTTCGGTGTCTTATATAAAGGCGCAAAACCAACATTCTTTAAAGAAACTTCCGCCGATATACTTCTCCGTCTCTGACTATACTCCAGATTCACATCCGCAATAAACAACCGGTATCCCAAATGCCGGTCAATATAAGTATAGCCGTCCATACCGAAAAAACAGCCTGCTTCTGATACCGTCGCCTTCTTCCATTTCTTTAATACTGCCTGGTCGTAATCCATATTCAGATAAGTAATATGTCTTTGTGCCAAGCCTTCCATCGCATTTTCAAAATCATTGTAAAAATTGTCATTGATTACCTCGCCTCCGTTTGGCACAGAAAGACACAGCTCTCTCTGGAAATCCAACTCCTCTTCCCTGTTCCAACGTCCCAGCGAGTCCGCCGCGCTGCTATCCTCTATCTTATAAGTGCCATAGTCGCTACTGTTCCCAAGCAGCCCATCATTAAAAAGGCTGAGCCTTGCCGCCAACGAATCATCCGATGAGATCCCCTCTGAGGGATTGTTCGACCGTATGATGCTGCGCCACTGCGCCGGTGTACGGACTGCCAGATATATCGATTCATCCGTTACCGCCGCCAACTGCTCCGCCAACCGTCTCATATCCTCTGCTGTTCCGTACCGAGTACTGTTCATCTCTCCCCAACTTCCTATAAAAAGTCCCTGTTGGACAAAGATCTGCCCGCTGTGCTTACTCAAAACAAGCTCTAACTGCTGCATATGCCAGAGAATGATATCTAAGCTCTCCGGCTCATTCTCCCCACCCTTCCCCTCATCATCGTATACAAAACGTAGAATCATACGTTTATCCAAGGACTCCAACTCATCAAATAATTTTTCAATATTCCTAAGCCCCGTCTCACTGATCCGACCTTCCCGGTAATTCTGTAAACTAATCTTAACCAGCATAAGCTCGGTATCCGTGTCATTCTGATACATAGTCTTAATTATCTGTTCATAATCTGTCGGCTCCTCCTCAATCAGGAACGTATACAGATGATAAAAACCCCGGTCCGGGTTCCTCAACTCACGCGCGGACTCTATAAATGAGAAGCTCTCTGTTTCGACACTTAAAAATATATTTTTTATAAAAAATCCTAACACGGAAAATAGTAATACAGTCAAAGCGGTAAAAACAAATATCCCTTTTCTTTTTGCTCTTCCTGGCCGCTGCAGCTTATGTCCCTCTGCACGATCATTATACCTCATATTCTTTTCCTACCATCTGCGAAAATATTTTCTGCCGGTCAATTCTCCCATTGAACTCCATCCGTCCTATCCCAGTCATCTATTGCCAAATCGTATAACGCATAAGGATTCTGCCTGAAAAAAAAGCAGACAAAATCTTCGTCCTCATAATAGACGTTTACCTCAAAAGGGTGAATCTTTGAAAAATTTTTGCACCAAAGGTACGCTTTCGACTCCAAAATCGTACGGCTCTCAAGAATCGAGTAAGATTTCGATGGCCGCTCATATAATTCCACCTCTTTTTGCGCTGCCTCCTCCGAGATCTCCGACGCATTGATTTTAGGACACTGGCTTGCAAAATCCGCATAAAAATCCACATATTTCTCACTTGCCAACCACGCCGGACCGGAAAAATAATGGCTCTGCCCATATTCAATCGGTCTTTTTTCAACATACAGGAATATATACTCTGTTGGCAGCTTGTAATCTCTCTTATCCATCTCCTGGATAAAAGTCAGAAGTTCTTCGTGACGTCCACTGTTAACTACATGGTAGAGTTCCTCCGTAGTGGAGACTATAGTATAGCTGTATTTAGGAAATTTGTTCATAATCGAATCCGTTACATTGATTGCTGCATTGTAGCGTGACAGCTCACAGTACAGGTATCCATGATACTTCCCCGTCGCAATGATAAAACCTAAGGTCCCTGCCGCAGTAATCACTGACATCCCCTGGAGAATGACATCCGGGCAAATCCGGCTCACCAATGTAAATAACATATCTGCCGGTATCGCAACGACAGCAATCAACAGCACATGTTCTGTTGTACAGATCCGCGAATCAGCGATCAGCTGAGGCAGTCCGAGCCAAGGGGATACATACACGACCATTAGTAGAACAGATGTCATGATAATCGGCATATACCCACTGAAATAGCTTTTCCCCGGCCATTTCTTTTTAACAAGCCGGCAGGCGACTCTTATGGCATGGTATATCAACCATAAAACAGCGGCAAGCCCGGTAAGCCTTATGAGTACATCTGCCCGTTTTTCCTTATACAACGTAACATAGCCGCGCCAATACAAAACAGACAGGGTATCCTTCAATCTTTCGCCCAATGCTTTATCACCGTCCTGAATATCAACTTTATCGATTATGTCTTTGTTTTTCACCCCTTCTTCCCCGGCTTCATCGCCGCTGACGATCCCTAAAGCCCAATCAATCGATCCTTGGAACGGGATCCCGGAAGCGAGCGCTGCTCCCATAGGCGCTGCTGCAATAAATATACCGCATAAAATAGCCGCCGCCACCGGGACAACCCTCTCCCTTTTTAATATCCTGCCTATAAAGAATATCCCTAAGGGAACACACATAAAAAAAGCCATGATCGTATTGTAAAAATGAATTGTAATAGACGCTGCCAACGCCATCATAAACAAAAATAAATCTTCATTCCAGACAAATTTTTCAAATTTCTTCAGAAACGCACGTTTGCGGGAATTTTTCAGATACCGCAGTAAAAACAACGCGCATAAATACTGTGTATATAAGCCAAATTCCTGCGGAATCGTCCACTGGAGTCTTGACATTCCAAACACCTCTTGGATACACATCAGGTCCAGAACCAAAAATATGATTAACACAAAAAACGGCGTATATCTCCATTCAAAAACTTCTCTAAAAAAACAATAGACAGAAATAAGAAAAACCACTATATAGATCCCTGCCAAAAATAACATGCAGTTATATACCTTCAGACCGAACAGTACATGCAAGCAGTAAATAAAGCAATGCATAGCTTCCGGATACACGCCCTTACCAAAAATGTTTCCATTGATCAGTTCGTTGATCCATTCATGATGCACATACATATCTCCAAATCCATAATTATAATCCTGAAATACCCCATAAGAAAAATAAATAATTCCATATACAAGTATTACAAAAAGTAAAGCATATTCCATCAAATGCGAACACAGGATATTCCAGACTCTTACGATCACGCCCTTTAACCAGATTCCTATCGTTTTGAACCTCTGGTATAAAAACAGTTTTATACCAGAAGTTCCCATTATCACCCGACGCCCGGAAGAAATCACTTCCCCGAACATCCCTTTCCGATAATGAAAATCAAGCTTTGCCGCGATATTTAAAAAGAAAATGCCGTAAAATATGCCACAAACAACCCAGCTGTTCAGGATATGCAAAAGCCCTAGCCCCAGAACAACGGAATTAGCGATGATTACCTGTACAAGAACACAAAAACCAAATCGGTATATCTTATCCTTATGCCTCAAATGCCTGCTGAACACCACAGACGGCCAGACAAACACAAAAAACATATAACAACAAAAGACTTTACTGTATTCACCGATCCAATATAGCGTCTCCATATCTGCACCTCTTCTATTCCCGTTTATTTTAGCATCCTGTATCCAAATATCCCAGTACTGTTCTTCCGTCCTCACCGGCTTGATTAGCAAAACGAATCCTTCTTCCATCCTTCTTTCTTCTGGCTTCAAGAACTATCTGCCCTCTGCCGGCCGCCGCCATGCAGGAAAGACGTCTTGTCTCTCCGCTTTTCCATCCCTTCATCCTATCTTCAAGGATTACTGAATGCTGCTCCCCGTATCTATCCGCATATTCCAGATAAATCTCCGCTTCCTGGTAAAAGCCCCCAAATCCGGTATTTTCTATTTCTACCTCAACCCGGTACTCACCTCCTCCACGTCTTGTACGGGAAATACATGCATTCCGGATAAGAAATCGATATCCCAGATGAGCGCCCACATAATCATATATGCTTCTCCCAGCCCATACACCCTGCCCCGGATACTTCCATTCCTTCCAGATATCCAGCAGCCTTGCATCATGCGCTCTGTTCAAGTATGTGACCTGCATCTTCCGCAATTCTTCAGCCACACTCCCCGGCATAAGATTTCTGATATATCCGCCGCCATATACGACTTCCCCGCCGTTCGGAACCTGCTGGCAAAGCTCCTTTTCAAATTCAAGTTCCCGTTCCCGGTGCCACGGCTCACCCCAAGGCTGGTCTTCTCTCCCTTCCTCATCAAAGGTTCCCAGATGGCTGGCCGACCCAAATATCCCGTCGTCAAAGAGCCCCATACGATCCGAGCACTCCAACGCCCCCACCTTCTGCCCTTCGTGTAATCTCCTCCAATATACAGGACGCCTTACAGCAAGAAATGTCTGAGGCGCTTTTTTCTTTCGCAAAATTTCTGCGAGTTGAAACATCCTTTCGTCATTTAAAAAGCGGGAACCATGCATCTCCCCCCAGTTTCCAAGCAGCATTCCCTGGAATATAAAAACTGAAGCCCCACATTCCTTTATGACATCCCCCAACTGCCCCAGATGCGCCTGCACCTGCGCAAAGGTCCCGGGTTCACGCACGAACGCCTTTCCCTCGTGATCATACACGATTCTCACAATACAATCATACTGGTTTTCTTCAAAAAAATGCAGGATTCTGCGAATCCGCTCCAATACTGCCCCATCCAGATCCCTTTTCCGGAAGCCGCCGATATCGATCATTACGAGCGCCAATGTATCCCGCGAATCCAGACACCACTTCTGTTCTTCAAAATCCGGTTCCTCCTCTGCTGCAAAAGTATAGATCTGATACCACCCTCTGGCCGGATTTTTTAATTCCTCTGTCACTTCTGACAGCTCATTCTGTACAAAACGCCATGCCTTCTCTTTTTCCCTTAACCTGCTAAACAGATTTGTCATCATTAGGTCTTCACCTTCCCGCAACTATCTTTATATGTTTTCGGAATCATATCCATCCTCAATATCTTTATTCGGAAGATTACCGTCAGCATGCTGAATAACATCCGGAGCATATACCATCCCGGTTTTAAACCACTGTGCATACTCTGCCCGCTCTCTCTTGCATGCATCACCGCCGGCACCTCCTTCACCCGGTATCCCAGCAGGAGCATCTGCATCAGCATATTCGCATCCGGATACTTATCGTCAAAATGGTTGTACTTCGAATAGTAAAAAAAAGCTTCCCTGCCAAGACCCTGCAGGCCCGTTGTAGGATCTGCGACAGACCTTCCTGTCACCTGCCTAATCAAAAACCGGAACGTGGCACACGCCGATTTTTTTAAAAAAGAAACTGGGAAATCCGAGCTTTCCTTCATAAATCTGGAACCTAATACAATATCCGCCTTTTCAGCGTCAGCGCCTTTTCCCTGCAATTCCTTATAGATTACCGGAATGTTGCTGACATCGTGCTGACCGTCCGCATCCATCTGAATCACATATTCGTAGTTCCTGCGTGCCGCGTACTTATAGCCTGACTGCAGGGCACTCCCGTATCCCAAATTATAGATATGCGTGACCAGATCATATTGCTTTTCTGTTACAATACTGCCGGTACGGTCTGTGGAAGCATCGTCGATGACTAAAATATCCGCAATTGCCGGAATCTTCAGTTTCTCCAACTGTTCAAACACTCTGATAATATTTTTTTCTTCATTGTAAGCCGGTATAATGATCAACAACTCTTTTTGAATCACCGTTCTTCCCCACCTTATTACATTTATCCGATAACATCTCTATTCCAACAATCTTTGAAGCAACTGAAACTGCTCTTCATATGATATTTCCTTTTTCTTAGCCGTCTTGCCAAGCATTTTTCTCTTTTCTCCGTCCAGATACAATCCTTCAATCTCCTCCGCAACCGCCTGCGGAGTCAGTTCACACAAAACTCCGTTCATCCCGTCTTCAATCTGCTCCCTGTTCCCGTTGCAGTCTGAGGCGACTACTGCGCAGCCCAACGTCTGAGCTTCCTGTATGGCAATACTCTTTCCTTCATATCTTGTAGCGTGGACATACAGATCCGCCTGCGCATAATAAGGATATGGATTCTCCACCTGCCCCAGCAAAAAAAAATCCTCTTCCAACTGCAGCCTTTGGATTTTTTTCTGCAGAGCCTTTTTCTGCTCTCCTTCACCTAGCACATACCATCTGATCTTATATTTCTTTTCCTTTAGAAGCTTCATCGCGTCTATCGCTATATCATAACCCTTCTGCATGGTAAGCCGTCCGACAGAAAGCACGCGGAATCCTTCATACCCGTCTGAAAATCCGCCCTTTTCCCGGGATTTCAAGCAGATACGCTCCTGATCAACGACATTGCGGAATACATCCAACTTCGCCGCATATTCCGGATACACATTTAAAAAATGTTGTTTTGTCTCCTCAGAAACCACAAAGATATTCTCAAATTTCCAGAAGCAATCTCGGTCCATTCCTCTCGTATATCCCGCGTTCTCATAATCAATGTGTATCAGAACCGCTTTTCTGCGGGCAGTTACATGATCGGCCACATAATAGGCGGAACCGCCTTCTATCCACGCTACTGCCAGATCAAAACTGATATCAAACCGATGCGCCCCGTCTGACAACACCCTCCAGAACAGCTTATCTGCCTGAATCCTCCTGTCCTTCACCATGACCGCCAAGTTTTCCATAACATAACGAAACTTATGTACAAACCTCCCATTCCGCACAAAGGATAGGCACACCTTCTTTGCCAACGTCCTCCTTCCCCTGCCTGTCAGGACGGAATCGCCGCTGAACTCAGAATTCAACAACCGAACATAATCCGGAAGCTCGCCAATCAATTCTCCCTGCCCTGTGAGCACATAGAGATATATTTCATATTCCCGGCCGTCAAGCTTCTTCAAAAACTCTAGCAAAGCAGTCTCTGCCCCGGCCCGGCTCAGTGTATTAATTACGAACAGAAGCTTTTTCTTCATACTCTCTCACCTGTTCTTCCAACGCTTCCAGCCGCTTTGTCATCTCTGCGTCCTCCTGCATCAGTAAGGACACTTGCATAGCAAGTTCTCGGTTTTTCATTGCCAAATGGGACACCAAGATGCTGAACTGAAAACCGCCCCATAAACAGACGGCTCCCAAAAAAAACATTACCACTCCGGTTCCTGTTGAAAGGTGGTATGTCCAGGAGGACAATACCGGCAAAGCGCCTGTCACAATCAATATAACACTGAGTATCTCCCATACTACGGCAAGATTTACCGTTAATTTCCGGACAGAATGATACCAAAAACTGGAAAACATAATAAAAATACCGGTCATAATCATTCCATATTTTATAATGTCGGCTGTTCCTATCATTAGTCAGCTATTCTCCTTTGCAATCTTTTCGGTATGACTCCGCCTGTCGTACACCTTTCCGGACGGCTGCTCTCCCTTTCCGCGTTTCAGCAAATTACCGTTGCAGAATGTATGCCTGTCAATATTTTTCTCAATCCAACGCAGCCGCATATAAGTAACTGTCCAACCGACAAAAGACCCCAACACCACTCCAAGCCCGTACCAGATCTCATCCAACCTTGTAGCATAGACACTGCCGGCAAAGGTTACGGCAAAAAAGCTCAGCGTCGCCCACACCATCCCTGCCATATCATTAAAATAATATAAAAACAAAATTGCAGAATACATCATAAACAAGATAAAATATCCCGCCGCAAGACAAGGATAAATACTCATGACCATCCCCGAAAATCCAAATATTGGAAGCACGATAAGACATAAGAGGTACACCACTACCGTTATAATAAACTGTATTCGGGCCAGACTCATAAGAGAACTTCCCATCTGTCGGAACATCTGCCTTTTATCATTCTCTATATCCGCTTTTTTCGCCCCGATGACAGACTCCGAATAGGCTTTATATTTCTCATGAAAATGCATCTCGATATGGGCTACAAATATAATGGTGGCAGATATATTAGTAAACATTGCAAGACAGCTCGCCATATCATAGGGCTGATTGCACACAAAGGTATTAACCACTACCATCTTCATATCAGTATTCCAGAAAACAAAATTATGTATATACATTCCGGCAATATACAGAAAATTAGTCACCACCAACTGCCAGTACTTTACAAAATATCCCAGCACCTTCTTATATTGATTACTGTTACGCCTGAAATACCGCTTTACAAAAGAAAATTCCAGTACCGCAATCAAAAAAATACCTGTCATCAATGCAAACAGCATACTCTCCGTAATGCTCCACCGGCAAAGATATCGCAAGATCATAGAAAGGATAAATGCTTCTACCATCCCGAGCATGAAAAACAATGATATTTTCTCATAATCCTTACAGATGGACATATAAATCATGGAATAATACGCCAACGTAAGGGAAATATATCCACAGAACCCGGTAAACACATAAAAGATATCCACACCGCCCACAAAATGCTCCCACAAACAAAAAGGGATGCCTAATAAGCAACTTACCGTCAGATTCATGACCAATCCTACATAATAACACGGCAAAATATCCTGATATCGCTCCTCATAGATAACATCTGACATATACTTAGACAATACTGAGTTGAACGGCGAAGTAGTTATCAGGGAAAAAATAAACATGTACAGCACCGTACAGGAAAATAATTCCCGATTGATGTAATCTACCTTATTAAACCCCAACTTCCAACCCATCAACAAGATGTTCAGTATAACCACACACATGGGAGCTACAGTAACAACAGTACTATAGGTAAATCCCACAAGGTTTGCTACAATACTATTCTTTTGAAATATATGATTAAGCTTTACTCCTATCCCCGCCATAACTTATTCCTCTTTTCGGATCTTCTTCTCTTCCAGATCTTTCGTTTCCTGCTTATCATTCCATTCCAATCCCATACTCTTCGCAAAATCCTTGTAGATGCTGCGGTATGTATCGATCATATAACGATACTCATATCTGGCAAGAACTCTCTGGTATCCGTTTTCTCCCATCTGAAGACGCATCGCCTTATTTCTCGCCATAGATACCATAGCCCTCGCAATCTCTTCCACATTCATGATATGCGTTATGATCCCCGCGGTGCCGAACTCATCGTTCTCTCCCATGATCAACCCCCGGCAATTTCCTACGTCTGTGGCAATGACCGGTTTGTGTGCTGCAAAGCTTTCCAGAATCGTCAGCGGCTGTCCCTCGCTGATACTGGTCAGGATCGTCAAATCCATCTTTCCAAGATAATCCCTGACATTAATCCTGCCTGTAAACTCAATATCAGGAATCTCTTCTGACTCCACAAGCTCAAAGCATTCGCCGGCATACTCCTCGTCTTCCTCCCATGGCCCCATAATCCACAGTTTCAAAGAAGGCTCTGTCTCCTTTGCAAAGCTAAACGCATGTATCAGCGTCTTAATATCTTTGATCGGGGTCACACGGACAATCGCACCGATATACACCCAGTCCTCGTCTTCCTCGTCTTTTCCCGGAAGCCCCTGAAATCTTTCCACCGGTATTCCGTTAGGTGTGATCATAGTCTTCTCATAAGGGCACCCTAACTCCACCTCAAGCTCTCGAGCATGCTCATAAAGGCTAGTAACCAGATCCGCCCTCTCGTATGCCAGATTTGACATCTTCCGAAACTGTTCGATCCAGATATCTTTATAGATCCCCTGCACCCATTTAGCCTTGATCAGCTCTTCTTCCCGTTCTCTTGTATAGATTCCATGCTCCGAGATCAGCATGCGCGCTCCGAAAAAATGCTTTGCCATACTTCCCAGTATCCCTGCATAGCCGGTAGCCGTACAGTGATACAGGTCGGCTTTCGGCAGCTGCATCTTCAATGTATGGAACATCGGCAAATAGATCGAACGCAGCATCCACAGGAAATCTGAAAAAACAATCTGGCTGTAATTCAGATTATAACAATCCGTAACCGCATTCAGAAAATCTACAGACATCAGGAGATTATCTACAGAAAGTGATTTTTTCTGAAACAGTTCAAACAACGTCTCCCAGTCCACCCTCTGGTTCAAAAGGAGGCTTCGGAAAGCCTGATATTCTTTTTTTCTCATAGATTTTATCCGTTTGGTTCTCCTGCCCCAATCATAATCTTCCAGATAAAGTTCATGTATCTCTGTCACATTTTCAGGCAGATCATATACAAATTTGCCGCTCCAAGAACGATTCGCCACAATTGTCAGAATGATAAATTCCTGATCTGGGAAAGCCTGTATCAGATGGTGCATCCAGCTAGACACGCCACCGACTACATACGGATAACACCCTTCCGCTACAAGACAGATTTTCATAGCAATCCCTCTTCCCTATTATTATAAAAATTATTTTATTCATAAGTAAGCGCTGTACTTTTCATTGTCATCACCGCCTCCTGACTCTCTATCTCCAACAAGAAAACATCTGGCTCCAACTTCTTAAAAGTACCGCCTTCCATCTGTTCTATCATTTCGTCATGGGTCCTCAGGATAAACCATACCGGTCCCACTGTATCAGACAACTTCAGAGATATCTTTTTACCTTCCCGTTCCTGATTATAATCAAGAGTCAGAAATTTTCGGATACACTCGTCGCTTTCAGATGCCGTCGTTCCCTGAAAGCCGTAAAACTCCTTCCAGTAGTTTTGAATATTCCAGACCAGATCTTCTGACAGCTTTTCCCAGCTGTCTTTTTCATCCTCTAGGTATTCTGCATTCGTCACATCCACCAAGACATTCGTATAGCCAAGCATCGTTTCCACACACCGGATTCTAAAATCGTCCCGGTAGGTATGTGTAAAACCGTCTGAAAGTACTTTTTGCTCCGTGACATACTCCGACAGATAACCTACGATCTCATTGTCCTTCCTGTCCTTCGAAATAACCGTCCTGACAGAAGACATGGACTTTTCACCCAAAACGGCTTTGACCTTCTCCTCATCCAAGTTCCCTGCGTAAAAAGATGAAACATAATAATCTGGCAGCGTGTCATGAATAAAATCATAGTCCTCTTCCAGCTTCTCCTTGAGTGGCGTCTCCGACAGGCTGATACCAGAAAGACCGACTTCCGCATCTTCTTTATTCAAATTTTTCATATAATAATGGAGCTGTTCCTGCTCCGGCTGCAGATCATCCTCATAATCCAACTGCGGAGCCATCATACAGGAAAGTCTCATCCTACTTCCTCGGTAAGCGGCCATAACTCCCTGCCACAAGATATCGCGCCCGACCCCCTGCATATTCCTGCTGTAGGTCTCCATCAGCTGCTCTTCGTTTTCCTGAGACAGGACTGGATAATCCGCAATAACCATGCTCTGTGCATTTACAACCGGATAAAGGTCATAAAGTTCCATCTGCGCTACCATCGCGGACAAAAGACCGATTCCACCAAAGTCTTCCATATAACTTCCGTTCACGGCCATCAGACATGAACCACGGTAATTCTTCTTCCATATGACAGTCGGAGCCTCTTCTGATTCTGTACCATCCTCTTTCATGAGCCCCTTCATGTACGTCTCTGTACCTGCGTCCAACTCATACCACGGAAGCGTCAGCTCCATATCCTGTCGTTTCTTTGCTTCTTTTTTGTCCGACGTCATATAGACAGCTTCTCCTCCCAACAGAAAACCGGCATACAGATGAATCCCTTTTACTTTAACACTCTCTTCTTTCACACTTTTTATCCCAAACAACTGCTGTATCCTCGAGCTTCTCTTTATCACAGACACATCCGGCATGCTGCAGAAGACCACGTCGCTGCCTGAATCCAGATACTCTTCCAGATATTCCAGGTCTTTTACCTTCTCCCAACTGATACAGTCAGAATCAATGACCAGCATACCCGGAACCCTATTTTCTGCCTTCCATCCCGCAGCCACGCACTTATTCAAGGTCGTATAGCTTTCCATCCTCTTCTTAGTATATGTAGCCCATACTTCTACGGCTTCCTCCATTTTCGAACTACCGATATATACAATAAAATCCCCCGGTTGCTCCAAAATTCCGTCCTTCGTATTTCCTTTTGCCGAATATGCCCCGCTGCTTGAAGGCAATTTCCTAATGTCTTTTGAATGAAAATTCACTTCATAGTCGTTCCACCTCTCCGTTATGACTCCGGTAGACAGAAATAAAAAGACTATGATACACATAACGATAGTAATCGCAAAATAATTCCGACGTGATACCATTTTTATCCTCTCGCTTTTCTAAAATTACTCTTAACTGAATACCCGTATCAATTCCAGTGTTTCACGGTCTATCACCACCTCCGACTGCCTCAACTCATTCAGCGTCGTAAAAAAAGCTTCTTTATTCTGCAGAGTAAAATAGAGCTTTAACTTACACGTATAAGCGCTGAGCTGTTCCGGATACTGATCAGCTAGCCAGACGCACCATTTTTCTGAATTTGTGAAATCCTTTATTTCCAGAAGTCTCATACATACGTTCTCACATTGCTCTTCAGTTAGTTTCGATATATCTTTCTCCCGGATTTTCTCTGCTGTATCCGCCATAATATTTACAAACCGTTTTTGCTCCACAGGCGTAAATATCTGCAATTTTAAAACCTTGTTCATATAGCTGATCAGCATCTCTTCAAGCATTGTCTCTTCTTCTTTTTCATTTTGGATTCCATGAAGCAGCTTCTGTACTTTTGTACGGAATTCATTCAGCTCATCAGTCATAACAGACGCAGCATAGTGGGAGGACTCTGAGTCCTCGCTGTCCAACGCCAACGCAATCGCCGCCAGAGAATCCTGTACCTCTCCTTTGACCATATTCATCATGACCAGACGCAGATCCTTTTTTTCATTTATTGCAAGCGCCTCCTCCAGCGGAACCATATTCCTCGCTCTTTCCTCATCCGCCTTTAACTGCGTCTTTACTCGTTCCTTGCTGAAAATTACATCCTCCAGGTCCGGAGCTGTCCAAAAGAGAAGCTTATCCATCAGGTATGAGACAAAAAAGAAAACAGGACCTATGACCGGACATAAAAGCATTACGATGGACTTAAGCATAAAAGCTCTTCTATTGTCAGACAGCCTCTCTCCCTCATTCTCCTGTTGCTTCTTAACTGAGGCAACCACCAAAGCTCCCCACAGAAAATAGACAACCGCCGTCAAAACGTTTAAAATAATTACTATCAGAAATATCCTCTCATTCCAATCCGGCATTATACTGCCTCCCTTTTCAGCTCGCTATGGTATCCTTTTGAAGCAAAACGCTCCATAACACTTCTCGCACCCTCCTGATCTGTATTAGATAATAATGCGTATAAGTTTCCATGCAATATCCCCAGATAATCCGACTGCCGCATCTGAGAACTGAGTATTACAGCGGCCTCCTTCCTGTCATACCTGCCAATTCCTGCAACCTCGAGCAGAGAACATTCTGTCAGCCCTTTATCTCTTGCCTCAAAAAAAGCCTTCGTCAAATGTGCAAACGCCTCTTCGTCCAACACATTCGTCTCTTCCACATAACGCTGGTCTCTTAATGCCTCCAGATAACGGTTGGCACGCACTACTGTATTCTGAACCAATGCACCTATGACCGTCAGCCGGTTGGCCTCCGCCAGCGTCATACGCTGCCACGGAATCCCCCAGAGCATCAATATCAATTGCATCTCTTCCGCCTCATACACAGCGCTTGCCATGAGCGGAAGTTTGTCTTCCAGTGTCTTATTAATATACACCCTGCGTTCCTTCAATTCATTATACATAAGCTCCATGGATGTATATTTGATGGAATTGCCCAATTTACGTGCTTCCTTAGAAGTCGATGAAAAAAGTCTGGCATAATCTCCGTTTGCTACCGTATAGATCGCTACATCCTTGCTCTCCATCAGTTTTGACAGCATTTCTGCCGCATAAAACAATACTTCTTCAGGCGCGTATGCATCCAAACGGGAAGCAATCTCATATATCTTGCCAAGACTGTCCTTCTGATTCATGACCTGCATTTCAAAACTCTGTTTCATACGAATATTACTGTCATTAATATCTTCGATGTCATTCAGCTTCCCATGGAGATATCCTATCTTTTCTTCATTCTCTTCTTTGATATATTTCAGCTGATCACGCATATACCCTACAACCATTCCCAGGATAAACAGCTGCGCGATCCATACATATGTGTTATAATCTAACAATATCTCAAAACCTGTGCGATTATACATCTGCCGAAAACAATACCCGCAGACCGCAAATACGGCGGAAATCAACGCCTGTTGCTGTCCGTGCACAATCGCAAACAAAAGCACATACAGCAGGTAAAAATCTAGCCTGCTAAAATACTGGCTTCCTACCGCCCGGTTATTCAGCATAAAAAAAGGAATAAAACATATACAGTTCTCTGCAAAAGGAATTAACTTTCTTATGATTACCCTTACATTATGTAATAGCTTCCCAAATTTCCCGCCACCAATGTCTTCGTCTTTAAGAAAAGACTCTCTGTGGTTCTTCATATATTGTACAATCTTCTGTACACCTGTATCATACTGCACAAAGATCTTCATGGGATATACCTTTTGGTATCTTTTTCCATTCAAAAGCAGACGGTGATTTTCTCCTACAGAGTTATCCACAATCTCAACTTTTTCCCCCATATATCTGACAATCAATTCGGCCAGCTGCATTTCATTAATCTCATCCATGGATGAAATGTGATAGCACGCATGCTGCAGATTGGCGTCTACAGCCACCTTATACACAAATTCAATCGCATCCTTCATATGAATCATAGAAAATGAATTCCTGCTGTTAGCAGATATCCTCCCAGTCTTCAGGCCTTCCAGAATCATATGAAAGCAAGGAGAATCCTCATGTCCCCCTTTCTCCGGCACCCAGTACATGTGATCAAAACGGACTATCACCGTATCCATACTCTGGGTTCTGTGATAATTCGCACAGACCTCCTCACCCTGCGCCAACGCCAGCGCCTTAAATCCCTTAGGAGACACCGGTTCTTCCTCTCCAATATCATCAATATACGCGTTACCAAATACTTCCTCGCAGGAAAAATAAATCAGCCGTCCCGTCTTAACCATACTAAATGCTAACAGGATATTCATAACTCCCGCCACATAACGCACTGACTCCTGCCTGCCCTTGTTCTCCCAATCATAGTTCGTATCATAAGCGCCCATAAACATCGTTACATCCGGCCTGATACTCTCGAAGATGTCCTTGATACTCTCACTCTCATAAGGGAAATCATACTTCTCAAATACATGCTTATAAGAGAAACGGCTGGCCCTCTGACCAGTCAACAAATAAACGCGGTGACCATTCTTATTCAGTTTATCGATCATCGCATTCATCAGCACACTGCCGCCGCCTATTAATAATATGACCATTTTATCACCACTCTTTATAATAACTTTTCTTTATAATAACTTCTTAGTATTAGATTATATCATTTTGAGTCCAAAAGTCAATAGACAGACAGGTAAGCGAAAAGCCTTTGATGATATTAATCATCAAAGGCTTCTTTCATCTTATCCATAAATCCTTTTTTCTTCTTTACGGTCTTCGTCTCCTTCTCTCCCGATACCGAGTTCAGCGTATTTCCTGACAATTCATCGAATTTTCTAAGCGCTTCTTTCGCTTCCTGGCTCAGATGTTCCGGCGTCTGAATCACAAGTGTTACATAGTGATCTCCGCGCACCTGTGAATTCCGCACGGACGGAACTCCCTTGCCCTTAAGACGCACCTTGGTATCTGTCTTGGTTCCCGGCTTCACCGTGTAGATCACCTCTCCGTCCACCGTCTTCACCCGGATATCCGCGCCTAATGCAGCCTGGGCAAATGAGATCGGAACTGTGGAGAAGATATGCATATCCTGCCTCTGGAAGATCGGATGTCTTGATACGACCACTTCTACCAGAAGGTCTCCTCTCGGTCCTCCGTTTACACCCGGTTCTCCTTTCTCCCGGATCCGCACGCTCTGACCGTTGTCGATTCCCGCAGGAATCGTCACAGCGATCTTCTTGCGGTTGGAGATATATCCTGTACCGCCGCAGTCCGGGCACTTCTCCCGGATGATCTTACCGGTCCCGTTACAATCCGGACAGGTCTGGACATTCTGCACCATTCCAAAGAAGGACTGCTGTGTATAGACGACTTGACCCTTGCCCTGGCACTTCGGACACGTCTCCGGCGATGTTCCGGGCTTCGCTCCGGTTCCCCCGCACTTGGTACACGGATCCTTAAGCACCATATCCAATTCCTTCTCGCAGCCGAATACCGCCTCTTCAAAAGTGATCCTGACACTCTTCCTGATATTCATTCCCTTCATCGGCCCCTGGCTCGCTCTTCCGCGCCGTCCTCCGCCGAACAGATCCCCAAAGATATCGCCGAAGATATCGCTGAAATCCGCACCGCTGAAGTCAAAGCCTCCGAAGCCTCCGCCTCCGGCGCCGTTTTCAAATGCCGCGTGACCGAACTGATCGTACTGACGGCGTTTCTCCGGATCACTCAGGATCGCATAGGCCTCGGAAGCTTCTTTGAATTTCTTCTCAGCTTCCGCATCACCGGGATTCATATCAGGATGGTACTTCTTGGCGACCTGTCTGTATGCCTTTTTTAAAGTGGAATCGTCAGCATCCTTGCTGACGCCCAGCACTTCATAATAATCTCTCTTTGATTCTGCCATCGTCTTTCCCTTTCTTTCCTGAATCGAAGTCTCAAACCATACCCGGACGGGTATATTTTCATGGAAAATTCTGCGGGATCAAGACCAGGCTGCCGCCCGGTCCGATTCCGCAGAACATCTGCCGCTTAGTTATTAGACCTCTTTGTAATCTCCGTCTACGACATCATCACCCTGGAATCCTTCCGGCGCCGGACCTGCTCCCGGGTTCGGGCCTGCTCCCATATCCGGGCCTGCTCCCTGCGCTGCCGCTCCGGCCTGCTCATACATCTTGGTAAATACCTTCTGAGCGCTCTCCATCAGCTTATCCTTGGCAGCCTTCATCTCGGCAACCTGAGCATCGGAGATATCGTCCATATTCACCTTATCAAGAACCTCTCTGAGAGCTTTGCAGTCTGCCTCTACAGCGGATTTATCTGCCGCGTCGATCTTATCTCCTACCTCGCCGAGAGCCTTCTCTGTCTGGAAGAGCAGTGAATCAGCTTCGTTCTTGGCGTCGATTCCTTCCTTGCGCTTCTTATCCTGAGCCTCGAAAGCCGCCGCTTCCTTAACAGCCTTATCGATATCCTCGTCAGACATATTGGAACCCGCTGTGATGGTGATATGCTGCTCCTTGCCTGTTCCAAGGTCTTTTGCGGATACATTAACGATACCGTTGGCATCGATATCGAAGGTAACCTCGATCTGCGGTACTCCGCGCGGAGCCGGTGCGATTCCATCCAGTCTGAACTGTCCAAGGGACTTGTTATCTCTTGCGAACTGTCTCTCACCCTGTACAACGTTGATATCAACGGCTGTCTGATTATCTGCCGCCGTAGAGAAGATCTGGCTCTTCTTGGTCGGGATCGTCGTATTTCTCTCGATCAGCCTTGTAGCCACGCCGCCCATAGTCTCGATAGACAGTGACAGCGGTGTTACGTCAAGAAGAAGGATGTCTCCTGCACCTGCGTCTCCCGCAAGCTTACCGCCCTGAACAGATGCACCGAGCGCTACGCACTCATCCGGGTTCAGCGACTTGCTTGGCTCCTTGCCGGTCAGACGCTTAACCTCTTCCTGTACGGCCGGAATACGTGTAGAACCGCCTACCAGCAATACCTGGCCAAGTTCGGACGCGTTGATTCCCGCATCAGAGAGCGCTCTCTTCACCGGCTCAGAGGTCTTCTCAACCAGATCGTGTGTCAGTTCGTCGAATTTGGCTCTTGTCAGGTTCATATCAAAATGCTTCGGACCCTCCGCCGTTGCAGTGATGAACGGCAGGTTGATATTGGTCGTTGTTGCAGAGGACAACTCCTTCTTCGCCTTCTCCGCCGCTTCTTTTAATCTCTGGAGCGCCATCTTATCTGTAGATAAGTCTACACCCTCCTGCTTCTTGAATTCTGCGATCATATAGTCTGTGATCTTCTGGTCAAAGTCATCTCCTCCGAGACGGTTGTTGCCTGCCGTAGACAATACCTCGATGACTCCGTCGCCGATCTCGATGACAGATACGTCGAAAGTACCGCCACCTAAGTCATATACCATGATCTTCTGTTCTTTCTCATTGTCAAGACCGTAAGCAAGCGCTGCTGCCGTAGGCTCGTTGATGATACGCTTTACATCAAGACCTGCGATCTTACCCGCATCCTTAGTCGCCTGACGCTGTGCATCGTTGAAATAAGCCGGTACGGTGATAACTGCTTCCGTTACCTTCTCGCCCAGATAGCCTTCTGCATCTGCTTTCATCTTCTGAAGGATCATAGCTGAGATCTCCTGAGGAGAATATTTCTTCTCATCGATCGTTACTCTGTAATCGCTTCCCATCTCTCTCTTAATAGAAGCAATCGTCCGCTCTGCGTTGGTAACCGCCTGACGCTTCGCAGGCTCTCCTACCAGACGTTCTCCTGTCTTCGAAAATGCTACTACAGACGGTGTGGTTCTGGCGCCTTCTGTATTGGCGATGACTGTTGGCTGGCCGCCTTCCATAACTGCTACACAACTGTTTGTTGTACCCAAGTCAATACCTATGATCTTGCCCATTGTTAGTTCCTCCTGTTTTACCATTATAATTGTTCCATAATATGGATGTTTGCTTTGATTACCATAAACTTCATGTTCGATTCGCTAAGCTCGTAAATACCTCGCTAAGCTCTTCGAACGACTTTCGCACTAAGCTCGCAAATACCTCGCTAAGTGCTCAATGTCAGTTCGCAACTTTCACCATGCTGTGTCTTACTACGGTGTCGCGGTACATGTAACCTTTCTGGAATTCCTCAGCTATGATATTCTCGCCGAAATTCTCATCTTCTACATGCATCACTGCGTTGTGGAAATCCGGGTTAAACTCCTTGCCGACTGCTTCGATCGGCTTGACTTCCACACTCTCCAGTGTAGTCATTAACTGCTTATACACCTTCTCCATTCCCTGAATGAACGGATCTTCTTTCTCCTCTTCCCTGACTGCTCCAAGTCCGCGCTCGAAATTGTCAACCACCGGGAGGATCTTATCTATGATATCTTTCGCACCTATCTCGTACATCTGGGATTTCTCCTTCTCAGTACGCTTGCGGAAGTTATCAAACTCTGCCATCTGACGAGTGAGCCTGTCTGTCAGTTCCTCTATCTTCTCGTCCTTTTTATCCTTTTTATTCTTCTTGCCAAACAGCTTCTTGCCTGACTTCTTACCATCCTCTTTGCCGTCCGCCTCGCCGTCTTCTGTCTCTTCGCATGCCTCGCTATCTTCTGCCTCTTCGGTATCTTCCGGCGCCTTCGCCTCACAATCTTCTGCTGTCTCCTGCGAATCGTTCTCCTCTGCCGCCTTCTTCGCTTCCTCCACAGCCTCTTTTACCATCTCTTCCTGGCTTTTCTCCTTATGCTTCTCCAAGGGTAATTCCACCTTTCTTTATTCTTTTTTATGAAACATATGATCCAGCTCGTTCTGAAGCCGTTTCATTGACTTTAGCACATGCTCATAATCCATCCTCTTTGGTCCGATAATACCTATCGTTCCCTTCATGCCGTCACCTAATTCATAAGTCGCGGTAACAACACTGCAATCCTTCATAGTCTGGACCGGAGTCTCATCTCCGATGTACACCTGGATCCCTGTATTATCCTCCTGCGCCAACGTCTGCGTTACCAGTTCCGTCAACTGCTGCTTCTCCTCGAATGCATTGATGATCTCCTGTGCGCTCTGATTGTCACTAAGTTCCGGATATTTGAAAATGTTCGTCGCACCGCTTGTGTAGATCTGCATATCCTCTTCAACCTGGATCGCATCCGCCACTGCATCCAGTACATTGCTGATCACACTGCTGTGAATTCCCGCCTGCTCCTTAAGCCGCGCGATCAATCCAAGATTGATCTCCTCAATAGACATTCCGTTCAACGTCGTATTCAGCAGCATATTCAGCTTCAGCAGGTTCTCGTTGCTGAGCGGTTCTCCTACGTTGATGATCTTATTCTTGATGACATTGCCGCCAAGAACGATCACCGCGATCACCTGTTCTTCATCCACCATAGAAAGCTGAATGAACTTGATCTTGTTCGAATTGCTCATCGGAGTAGAAACCATGGTAGCATAATTCGTATTGCTGGCCAGAACCCTGGCCGCCTGTCTGAGAAGCTGTTCCATCCGATCTGCCTTATCAAGCATCTGCTCCTGCATCTCATTCAGTTCTTGTTCCTTCTCCTCCATCAGCATATCTACATATAACCTGTAACCCTTATCCGAAGGAATACGTCCGGCTGACGTGTGAGGCTGCATAATGTATCCCAGCTCTTCTAAGTCGGCCATCTCATTGCGGATCGTCGCAGAACTCAAATGAAGATCGGTGTACTTGGAAATCGTTCTGGAACCCACCGGTTCGCCGGTCTCAAGATAATTCTTGATGACTGCGTGCAGAATCTTCATCTTGCGGTCGCTAAGCCCGTGTTCTGTTGCCATCTATCCTCCTCCTTTCGGATTCTTCTGTTAGCACTCTATAATTTTGAGTGCTAACATCTTCGAATATTAATTTATCACTCCCCCCTGCTTTTGTCAACACTCTTTATATTTTTTTTATAGTTTAAGACGCAGCAAAATCCGCAGCGCAAAAAAATGCCCCGCACCTGTCTTACCGGTCTCGGGGCATTCCATACTATTCATATTAACTCAGCTCTATCTTCGCTGCCTCTTCCGGCTTGAACTCATTCTCAAGGTCATAGATATTATGTCCCGTGGACTCTCCTAATACTCTTCCTTCCAGAGAATAACAGCGGATGAATCTCTTTACATCAATGCTGGACCAATGTTCCACATCCCAGCTCATGTAGCCGTCTGCATCTGATTTCTTTTCCTTCAGATACAGATCGACCTGGCGGCCGTCTCTCATAATATCGATCAGCCCTTTGGTTCCGTTAACTTCTACCTCTTCTTTTTTTACTGAATCATACACCTTCATATTAGTATTCCCTCCTAATGTAATTACTATGCTTCGATTATAACGTCTCCCTGCCGAAAACACAAGTGCCGTGACAACTTCTTTGTCTTCATTAACTTCGGATATACTCCATCCATTCCCGGATCTTCTTCTCATACCCATTGTCTGCGGGCTCATAGAACCTGGCGTCACGGATCTCCTCCGGCAGGTATTGCTGTTCTACATAATGCTTCGGATAATCGTGGGCGTACTTGTATCCGATCCCATGCCCCAGATTCCGTGCTCCTTTGTAATGTGCATCCTGCAGATGCACCGGGACCGTCGTCTTACAGTTCTTCACGCTCTCCATGGCGCTGAATATGGCACTGCACGCCGAATTGCTCTTCGGCGCGGCCGCCACATACAGAACTGCCTGAGACAGGATGATCTGAGCCTCCGGCATTCCGATCCGTTCCGCCGCCTGGGCCGCCGATACCGCCACGGTCAGCGCCATAGGATCCGCATTGCCTACGTCCTCGGATGCACATATCATAATCCTCCGTGCGATAAACTTGATATCCTCGCCCGCATACAGCATCTTCGCAAGGTAGAAGACCGCCGCATCCGGGTCTGACCCACGCATGCTCTTGATAAATGCAGAGATCGTATCATAATGATTGTCTCCCGTCTTGTCATAACGCACGACCCTTTTCTGAATGCATTCTGCCGCCACATCAATAGTAATATGAATCTTGCCGTCTGCATTACGCTCAGTCGTAAGGATTCCAAGCTCCACTGCATTCAGCGCATTCCTCGCATCCCCGCCGGAGATATCCGCAAGGAATTCAAGCGCCTCATCGTCAATCACCGCCTGGTAGCTTCCCATGCCTTTCTCCATATCATAGACCGCCCGGTGAAGCAGCGTCTTGATATCCTCTTTCTCAAGAGGATTCAGTTCGAAGATACTGGATCTGGAGATCAGCGCCCCGTTCACTTCAAAATACGGATTCTCCGTCGTAGCGCCGATCAGGGTGATCGTACCGTCCTCCACGAAAGGCAGAAGATAATCCTGCTGTCCCTTATTGAACCTGTGTATCTCGTCCACGAACAGAATCGTCTTCTTCTGATACATTCCAAGCGTTTCTTTCGCCTGATGCACTACCGCCTCCATATCCTTCTTCCCGGCCACCGTTGCGTTGATCTGGGTAAATTCTGAGCTGGTCGTATTGGCGATCACCTTCGCAAGCGTCGTCTTTCCCGTTCCCGGCGGTCCGTAAAATATAATAGAACCAAGCTTGTCCGCCTTGATCGCACGATACAGAAGCTTATCCTTCCCGATAATGTGCTGCTGCCCTACCACCTCGTCCAACGATGAAGGACGAAGCCTGGATGCCAGCGGAGCCTCCTTGTCCATATTCTTCTCTCTCGCATATTCAAATAGGTCCATTTCCTATACTCCTCCTTGTTCTTCCGATATAATCCCGTCCATTCCTCAGAGAATGCCCGCCAGATCCCGCACTGCTTCTCCGGCGATCAAAAGCCCCGCCACCGGAGGAACGAAGGATATGCTCCCGGGCACCGGCCGCCTGCCGCCCTCTTCCTGTATATTGGTACTTACAGGTACTACGACAGGTTTTTCTGCAGAATACAGGACCTTCAGATGATCGATTCCCCTGGCCCTAAGCTCCCTTCTCATCACCTTGCACAGCGGACATACGCTGGTCTTGCTGATATCGGTGATCTCAAACAGCTCTGCATGCAGCTTGTTGCCCGTCCCCATACTGCTTATGACCGGGATCCTATATTCTACGGCCTTCTGTACAACGGCAAGCTTCGCCGTCACCGTATCGATCGCATCTATGATATAATCCGGTCTCGGATCAAATATATCCTCTATATTCTCAGGCAGTACGAAGAGCTCATGCGTGATCACCTCCGTATGCGGGCAGATATCTGCGATACGCTCCTTCATAACCTCCGTCTTAAAACGTCCGACCGTACTGTGAAGCGCAATAGACTGCCGGTTGATGTTGGTTGGCGATACCCTGTCATTGTCCACCAGGATCAGCCTTCCCACCCCGCTTCTGGCCAGCGCCTCAATACAGTGCGAACCCACTCCGCCCACACCCAGTACCATGACGGACGCGCGCCGAAGCCTGAATAATCTGTCCCTTCCTATCAATAATTCTGTTCTTGCAAATTCATTTCCCACAGACCCGTCCGCCGTCCTCTTCTCTTCCACCTGCATTCTCCTTCTTGGGATCGATCTATGATCAATCCATGATCAATTCATCAGCCGTTACAAACTCAAACCCTTTTTTCTGTAATGTGTCAATAATCCTCAGCGCGGCGTCCACACTGGAATCATAGCAGTCATGCAATAGAATAATATCATTTTCCCCGGCTTCCGTCACTACCTTATTTACAATTTCATCTACATTCTTCGTTGTCCAGTCCAGCGGATCGACGCTCCACATGACCGGCATCACATTCAATTCCTGCTCTAATTCCTCCTGCCACAAGCCAAAAGGCGGACGCATATATTCCACATGTTTTCCCGTGATCGCACAGATCGCCTCGTCGGTATCGGTGATCTCCTTTTTCGCCTCCTCGTCCGATATCCTGGTGATCTCCACATGATTATACGTGTGGTTGCCGATCAGGTGCCCTTCTTCATCCAGCCGTTTCACCAGATCAGGATTCTCTTTGACATTCTTACCGATCAGGAAAAATGTCGCCTTCACCCCTCTCTTCTTCAATCCGTCCAGCAGCCGCCCGGTACAATGACTGTTCGGCCCGTCGTCAAATGTGATCGCGATCTTCGGCGCTTCTTTCGTCACAGAAGTAATATCTCCGTCCACAGTCTCCCTTACTTCCTGCGCCTCCTCCCGAATCTTCTCCTGATTCTTCTCCGGGCTCCGGCCGTCTGTCTGATGAAACGAAATCCCCCAAAACTGAAGCAGACAAATCATATAGAACAGTCCGCATAATACTCTGATTTCATAATATTCTCTTTTCTTCATATCGGCATTACCTCAGACTCATATCTTCTTACTATCCTTCTTTCATTTATATGTCACACTGCAAATCCGTATGTAACCCATTGCAATATAAATTTTGTAATGCTATAATTGCTTTTGCTTCGCAAATCAATGAAAATATATCAACCAGGAGGTAAACTTATGTCAGAACAACATACAAAAGAACCCGCCGCAGGCGGGAATAAGATGGGAACCATGCCGGTTCCGAAACTGCTGATCACTATGTCCTTACCCATGATGATCTCCATGCTGGTACAGGCCCTCTACAATATTGTAGACAGCATGTTCGTTGCACAGCTGAACGAAGACGCTCTGACCGCCGTATCGCTTGCATTTCCCATACAGACATTGATGATCGCGATCGCATCCGGTACCGGAGTCGGCATCAATGCCCTGCTGTCAAGGAACTTAGGCGAGAAGAATTATCAGGCGGCTGATACGGCGGCCAAGAACGGCCTGTTCCTTGGTATCGCAAGCTGTATCATCTTTGCCGTGATCGGCGGACTTGGATCACATTATTTCTTCGCGGCACAGACAGACAATCCAACTATTGTCGCATACGGCACACAATATCTGACCATCATCACCGTATGCTCAGCCGGGATCTTTCTTCAGATCACGCTGGAACGGCTGATGCAGTCCACCGGCAAGACCATCTATAACATGATTACCCAGGGAACGGGGGCGATCATCAACATTATTCTGGATCCGATCCTGATCTTCGGATTGTTCGGCCTTCCAAGGCTGGAGGTTGCCGGCGCTGCCATAGCCACCATTACCGGGCAGGTGATTGCAGTATTGATGTCATTCTACTTCAATCTTACCAGGAATAAGGAGATCAGCATCAGCCTTAAGGGCTTCCGCCCGCACATGCGGACGATCGCCGTCATCTACGAGGTCGGCGTCCCTTCTATTATTATGCAGGCTATCGGCTCGGTCATGACCTTTGGGATGAATAAGATCCTTCTGATCTTCTCTTCCACCGCCGCAGCCGTCTTCGGCGTATACTTCAAGCTGCAGAGCTTCATCTTCATGCCCGTCTTCGGGCTGAATAACGGAATGATCCCGATCATCGCCTTCAATTACGGCGCCAGGAATAAAGAACGTATCATACAGACCATAAAACTCAGCGTCGCTGTCGCTGTATCCATCATGCTGATCGGACTTGCCATCTTCCAGACTCTTCCGGGCTTCCTTCTTAAGAACCTGTTTGACGCCTCAGACAATATGCTTGATATCGGCGTCCTGGCTCTTCGGATCATCAGCCTGAGCTTCTTGTTCGCCGGATACTGCATTATCGTAGGATCTGTATTCCAGGCTCTCGGCAATGCCGTTTACAGCCTGATCGTATCCGCTGCAAGACAGCTCTTCGTAATCCTTCCGGTTGCCTATGTATTCGCCAAGGCATTCGGACTGTCTATGGTATGGTGGTCCATACCTATTGCGGAGATCGTATCGGTCGTTATGTCAACCGTGCTGCTTCGTCGCATTTATCGGACTAAGATCAAACAGTTGGAGGGGTAGAACAATTCAGTCCATCCTGCTATCTATTCCGGGACAATATGTTTGATATTCTTATTTTTATTCCGATTTCGGCATATAAATTGATTTCAGGAATATTATGTGCTAAAATAGGAACACTATTTAATGGAGGTGATCGTAATGGTAGAAAGAAAAGAATATCTGGAGCGTTTGATTCAGTGGAAAGATGAGCAAGTGATCAAGGTTGTCACCGGAATCCGCCGCTGCGGAAAGTCTACCTTGCTTTTACAATATCAAACATGGTTAAAGGCCAACGGAATTCCGAATGAGCAGATCATTTCCATCAACTTTGAAGAACTGGAATACGAAGAGCTTCTGGACTATCAGAAGTTATATGCTTATCTCAAAGACCATTTGACCGTTGGCAAAAAGACTTATATTTTCCTGGACGAGATTCAAAAGGTTCCGTCCTTCGAGAAGGTGGTCGACAGCCTGTATGTAAAGCCGGACGTTGACATATATATTACCGGCTCCAATGCCTATATGCTGTCCGGCGACCTGGCCACGCTCCTGACCGGACGATACGTTGAGATCAAGATGCTGCCGCTCTCTTTTAAGGAATTTCTGGAAATCACCGGCATTGATGAGGAACGCGGTCTTGCAGAATACCTGCGGGACGGCGGGCTGCCCTACATCGCCGTTATGGACCGTACTTCTGAAAAGGTAGAAACCTATCTGGAAGGAATCTATAACACGGTTATTGTAAAAGATATCGAGGACAGACAGTCCAGAAAAGAAACTGATCCATCTAAGAGAAAGATTACTGATATCACTCTGTTGAAAACAATTGCAAAATATCTGTCCAATGTTGCAGGCAATCCGGTTTCGATTCGAAGTATTACGAATTATCTCACCTCAAACGGCAGAAAAATCTCCCCCAATACCGTAGGAGATTATGTAGAAGCTCTCACAGAATCATTTATCTTCTATCCGGCAGAACGTTTTGATGTCGTTGGAAAACAGCTCCTAAAAGCAAACCGAAAGCTATACATTGTCGATCTCGGCCTGCGGAACCATATACTGCCGCGAAGGCAGTACGATCTTGGATTCTCCCTCGAGAATCTGGTTTACTTTGAACTACTACGCCGGGGCTGCCGCGTGATGATCGGTAAGGTCGGAAATACAGAAGTGGATTTCGTTGCAGAAAAAAAAGGAGCCTATACCTACTTCCAAGTCACTGCGGATATGACTGCAAAAGAAACCTTTCATCGGGAAATGGCGCCCCTTATCAATATCCGTGACAACTACGAAAAGATTGTCCTTACGAAAGAACGTTTCACAATCGGCAACTATAACGGAATCCAAGTCAAATATCTGCCAGACTGGCTGCTTGGAAAAGACGACTAAGCTTTTTATAGACAAAAACAAGAAATAAGGTGTAAAGACGCCAGGTAAAGCCTTTACACCTTATTATGATTACTCCTTTATTCCCGCGAGCAACGAGCCAAGCGGGCATGCTTGCATGCACATTTGGCGACTGCCGCGAGGGTCAAATACCCTGTTGCTCGCAGCGGGGTATTTGACTATGTCAAGTTCCATCAGATTAACACCCAAACTCGAAAGTGTCACTTTTAATTCAATGTATCTCTTATGCATAGATTGATACGTCTCTGGATTCGTCTCTTTTACTGGTATCATCCAATCCTGTAGTCTGGAAAATTCAGTGATATAGTCCTTTATTATAGCTGCTGCAGATGGCATATCTTTCACCTACTTTCTATAAGCGCCGTTTACTTTGGTACTTTTATTATATCAACTGGTGATTTAAGTGTAAAGCCTTTATATCACTGCTTTCTTACACTCCACCCAAACTTCCCAAGCTCTCTTCCAAGCCCCACATACTCTCCGTGGGAATACGCCAGAAGCCCGGTGGAATTCAGCTCAAACTTCCCGTTCTTCTTCATATATTTCCCATCTACCTGAACCGCCGCCACTTCGGCGAGGAACATATGGTGAGATCCAAGCTCTTTTACTTCCGTCACCTTACACTCGATATTGACCGGGCTTTCCAGGATCACAGGCGCATAGGCAAGCTTCTTCGCCTCGCCCTTCGTAAGCGACATCTCCTTCCACTTATCCACATCCCTGCCGGACTTGACTCCGCACCAGTCCGTTGCATAGGCAAGCTTCTCCGTCGTAAGGTTGACCGCGAATTCCCCGGTCTCTCTGATCATATGATAAGAATAACGCTCAGGCCTTACGGATATATACAGCATCGCCGGGTCCGAACAGATCGTTCCCGTCCACGCAACCGTCAGGATATTGGCGTTCCCCTCCTTATCCGCGGCGCTTACCATCACCGCCGGAAGCGGATAGAGCATATTCCCCGGCCGCCATACCTGCCGGCCGCCCGGGTTCTCCGTCTTATCCGCCTTACCTCTCTTCTGCCCTTTTTTCATAATTCACTCTCTTCCTTGCCAGTGTACTGGTCATCCTACTCCTGCTGCAGCACTCCCACCAGCGTCGGGATCAGCTGCTTCTTCCTGGATACCACGCCCTTCAATACGATCTTATCCGTATCCTCTCTCAGATCAAACGCATCTATGATATATTCCTTCGCATTGCTTCCAACACACAGAAGTTCCGTAGATTCATCCAGAATATCTGTGAGCATGAAATAGATCATCTGAAGGCTGTTCTCCTTAAGTACCTCCGTAAGCTGCGGAAGCAGTACATCCTTGATCTCCTTTAACTCTTCCTTGTTCATCGAGTTGATCTGCCCAACTCCAAAGATAATGTCATTGACTGTAAACTGCTTGAAATCCTGGAAGCAGATCTCTTCCGCGCTCTTTCCCGCAAGGCTGCTTCCCGCCTTGAACATCTCGCCCGCCATCTGCTCCAGATCGATCCCCGCAGTCTTCGCCAACTTCTTCGCAATCTTCTCATCCACCGGCGTACAGGTCGGAGAACGGAACAACAGCGTATCAGAGATGATCGCCGAACACAAAAGGCCGGCGATCGTGGGCGTGATCTTCACCCCGGCCTCCTCATACATCTGGTATACGATCGTCGCCGTACAGCCTACCGGCTGGTTGCGGAAGAACACAGGTCCCATGGTCTCGATATTGCCCAGCCTGTGATGGTCGATGATCTCAATGATCTCAGCCTCATCGATACCGTCTACCGCCTGGGACTTCTCGTTATGGTCCACCAGTATGACCTTCTTCTTGCTGACATCCAGGAAACGCCGTCTGGAGATAAATCCTTTGAACCTTCCGTGCCTGTCAAGAATCGGAAAATCCCTGAACTTCTTCTTCGTCATCGCCTCCTTGATATCTTCCACATAGTCCGTCATGCGGAAGGCGGTGAGAGGCGCCTGGGTCATAAAATGCTTCACCGGAATACTCTGATTGATCAGCCTCGCCACCGTGTAGGTATCATGGGGCGTACTGATGATCACGATGCTCTGTTCCTCTGCTCTCTTGATCAGCCTCTTTGACACCTCTGCGCCCTGACACACGACCAGACAGCCCGCGTCAATATCCACCGCGCATGCCTGCGACTCATAGCGGTTCCCCAGGATCACAAGGTCGTCCTTCTCAATGAATTCTTCCATCAATTCCGGGCTTGACGCTGCGATCGTGACCTTTCCCTTTGTAAAATATCCGTGCTCATTCCCGCAGATCAGCGTCCCGTCCAATGTCTTCGCAATATTCCGGTACTGTGTCTTGGCAGCCGAAAGGATACAGTTATCATAGACATCCATATAAGAAGTCGCGATATCTCCCGTGGATATCACCCCCACCAGTTCTTCTTCTTTGAGGATCGGAAGAGTCTTTACATTCTGTTCCTTCATCTTCTCCCATGTATCCTTGATAGAAACATTCGGCTCCACACCTTCTATCTTATGTATATCAATATCCTTCACCTGAAGCTTAACATTGGAGAGAAGCTCCGGCGGATCTACCTTGAACCGCTTCAAAACATAATGTGTCTCCTCATTGATCTGTCCCGCCCTTCTTGCCGTATACTCATTGCCGGTCAGCTGCTTCTTAAGATTCGCATACGCGATCGCAGAACAGATAGAATCCGTATCAGGATTCTTATGTCCTACTACATATACTTTTCCCGTCTTCTTTCCCATTATAATCACATCCTCAAACCAGATTTCCCGGCATAAATTACCATTTTAAGTCCCCGCCGGAATACTTTACTAATAAGAGTGCCATTTTTTTCGACTTTCGTCAACTATAAATTGAACATTTCCCCTGTTTTATGTTATAATTAAAAAAGTATGTGGAAGCGTACGAGTCTCAAAAGCGAAAGGGAATATTACTATGAGTGAAGAATTATTACAAGAAACTACAGCAAATGAAGCTGCCGATGTCAGCACTGAAGAGACCATGGCAGACCTGGAAGATCATTTTGATGACGCCAACCCATGGAATCTTGTAGCATCTTACAAGGAAAAGGGAACCGTCCTTCCCGTCAAAATCGAAGGAATCGTCAACGGAGGAGCGATCGCCATGGTGGAGGGATTGCGCGGATTCATCCCGGCGTCAAGATTATCCCTGTCATACATCGAAGATCTGGAGACATATCTGCTGAAGGATATCGAAGTGAAGGTCATTGATGTAGACCAGGCAAGTGAACGTCTGGTTCTGTCTGCCCGTGAGATCCTCAAGGAGCAGGAGAAGAAGGCCATGGAGGAGAAGATTGCCAACGTTAAGATCGGAAGCGTTGTGAACGGAACCGTTGAGAGCCTTCAGAACTACGGCGCATTCGTCCGTCTGGAAGACGGCCTGTCCGGTCTGGTACATGTTTCCCAGATCAGCCAGAAGCGCGTGAAAGCTCCAAAAGACGTTCTGAAGGAAGGCGAAGAGGTGAAGGTCAAGATCATCGGCCTGAAGGACGGTAAGATCAGTCTCAGCATGAAGGCTCTGGAAGAGGTGAAGGAAGAGCCGGCAGAGAAGGTTCACATTCCTAAGTCCGAGAGCATCGGAACCAGCCTCGGCGATCTGTTTAAAGGAATCAAGCTGGATTAGAGATAACTAACACACTGAATCCAGAAAACGGCATAAAAACAGGAGGAATCCCATATTCACGGATACCTCCTCTTTTTATTCCCTTTCGTGACCTTTGCCGGTACTCCGATATCCGGCCGGATGGAGTACCAGCTATAAGTCAGTACACTGTCTTCTGTCTCCTTACTCTCCTGACACCCAAGACAGCCAGGATACACGCTGCGATCGCTGCAGCCGCCCACACCCATACCGAAATATCATAGATGTTGCAGCACCGGACATTGATCCACATCTGGTTGATCTCTTTCGTCTGCTCATCGTCGAAGCAGACCATGATCGAAGACCTGGCGATCGCATCCTGCGTCGGATACTGTGCGAATAACTGGCGGTAGACCTGATCTGACGGCGCCGTGATCACATACTCTCCGTCTTCATCCTGTGAGAAGAAATATCCTATGTCGTACTCCGACACTTCCTCCTCATCCTCCTCGGCGCCGTAGCACCAGTCGGCATACTCAAAGACCCTCATATCCTCCCCGCCGGAGATCACGGACGTGTATCCTACATAATACATGTTACGAACCACATTGTCCCCCCGGGAATTAAAATTAATAAACGCCTCCGCCGCGTGCCGCTTCGCCTCATCATCTCCAATCCCGTTCTTTAACATCACCCATCCGTCAAAATAAATGTTCGTCGATTCCAAGGGGACTGCGAACGCCAGAGGAAAATCATCCTCATCCGCCTGATCCATGGTATATACCGCATCCCCGGACCACTGCAGGTTGGCGGCCACCTTCCCGGTCACCATATCCGCCTTCCCGGAATCCGTCTCGAAGGAGTACGCCTTGTTCTTCACATCCTGCAGATACTCCTGCGCAGCGGCAATCGTCTCCTTAGAAGTATCATTCATCTCTTCTTCCAGTTTCTTCTGGTAATTCGGATCATTCTTGAATTCTTCGGAATTCAGAAGCTCTGATTTGATGGCGCCTACCGCCGCAAAGTAAGAATCCCTCACGTTGTCTTTGACCGTAACCTGCCTTTTGTAAGCCGGATCATTCAGAATCTTCCAGCTTGAAGCATCCTCTTCGCTCACCAGTTCAGGATTATACACGATCCCGGTGATCCCCCACATATAGCCTGCCATGTAGTCCGCCCACGGTTTTCCCCCGATCTCATTCTTCTCAAATATGGACTTGATATAGGGCGACACACCATTGATATAATAATTGTTCTTGTCAGCAGTATCAAAAAATCCATCCGACAGCGGCACAAGCTGATCCTCTGTCATCAGCTTCATGATCATATATTCCGACGGACAGACCAGGTCATAGGTATCTCCCAGAGTCAGCATATTATACAGGTCTTCATTCGTCCCGAATGTGGAATATTCTACCTTGACCCGTATCCCGTACGTCTCATAATACCACTGCGTAAAATCCTCCATCATGGTATTCACCCCAATGATATCGCCGCTGTCAAGATCTATGGTCTCCTCCTCATCCCAGTCTCCCAGGTCTATATACTCTTCCCAGTTGCACACGCGCAGAGTAACTTCCTCTTCCTGGCCGTCGCCATCCGCCGCATTCACCGTAACCGGGCCGGACAAAAGCAGGAACCCACAAAGAAACAGAGCTGCAGTCCCAAGTTTGTTTCTGCTAAATTTCCTTATCTTCATACAGCCTTCCTCTCCTTAACTTTCTTTCCCTCAGTGTGTTAGTTCTCCCTATTAGCCCTGATATTCATCACCAGGGAAAACAGCACCACCAGAAGGAAAATCACGGTGGACAGCGCCCACAGCGCCGTCTTAATGTTTGTCTGCGCGCCCTTGGTCGCATTTACCACATAGGTGCTGATCGTATCAAAAGTTGCCGGCTTCGTATAAGTAGCAACAAAATAATCGTCAAGCGATAACGTGACCGCCATCGCAAACCCGGAGATGATCCCTGGGAATATCTGCGGGATCACGATCCGAATAAGCGCGGTAAAGGGAGCAGCTCCAAGGTCTAGCGCCGCCTCATAGATGCTTTGATCCATCTGCTTTAATTTCGGGATCACAGCCAGGAACACAAAAGGCGCGCATAGAGTCACATGCCCCGCCACCAGCGGGATATACGTGTCCTTACTGATCCCCAGCACTACTACCAGCAGGATGCAGATAGAAAAGCCTGTCACCACGTCCGCATTCACTACCGGCACCTGATTCATCGTTGTGATCGCCGAAGCCATGCCTTTCCTGGAATAGAATGCTCCGATGGCTCCCATAGTTCCAAGGATCGTAGCGATCACGGCCGAACCGACCGCCAGCACCACAGTCCCGAATATCATATCCCTAAGCTCCGGCGTCGTAAACAGCGTTACATAATTGTGTACGGAGAATCCCCGGATCGCCCCGATGTTCGTGGCATCCGTGAAGCTGTACACCGCCAGGATGAGGATCGGCAGATACAGGAACAGAAGGATCAGGATAATAACCGTCCATCTACAGATTCTTCTTATCATAACAGCGCTCCTCCTCTCCTATTCTCATCGTCCGTTCCCCCGGTAAGAAGCGTAAACAGGCAGATGATCCCAAGCAGGATCAGTGCGATCATAGAACCGCCGTTCCAGTTGTAAGCAGCAAAATAGCTGCCGATCAGGCTTCCCATAATATATGTGCTGTTGTACAGCATATCCAGCACAACATAGTTCGTCATTGCCGGAAGAAATACCATAGACACTCCGCTCATGATCCCGGGCAGAGATAAGGGCAGCGTTACCCGAAGGAATGCCTGCGCCTCTCCCGCCCCCAGATCCCTCGCCGCCTCCAGCAAAGCTCCGTCAAGCTTGGAGATGGCCGTATAGATCGGCAGGATCATAAAAGGCAGGAAGTCATAACTCATGCCAAGCACGGTATTCAGGAACGGATGATAGGCAAGATTCCCCTCAATCCAGGTAAGTATCTCCTTTAGCGCCGTGATCCGAAGGGAGAAATTGATCCACATCGGCATGATGAAGATCAGGACAATGACGGACTTCCCCTTTAATCTGCTGGTGGCAAGAATATATGCCAGAGGGTATGCGAGCAGAAGGCATACCGCCGTAGTAACCAAAGCAACGCCGAAGCTGTAGCATAACGTTCCCAAAGTATTCGGATCAGAGAAGAATCCCGTCATATTCTGAACCGTAAACTCTCCCTGCCCGTTGGTGAACGCATAATAAATCAACACGATCAGGGGAGCCGCAACAAAGAGCAGCAAAAAAGCCGCATACGGAATTCCCAGATATTTTCTGGAAAATGTACGTCTGTGCATCTGCCTTCCTCCTATTTCTTTACTGTGAAGATCATCTTCTCTACCGGCATGATCAAGCCGACCTGATCTTCCATATTCCACAGGTATTCATCATTTACCACAAAATCCTGTTCCAGATCCGTGTGTATCACATAGCTGTAATGATCGCCCTTATAGATCAGATTGCTGATACAGCCCTGTACCAGTCCTTCCTCCTGATCGTCAGTCAGTTCAATATCCTGAGGCTTGATGGAGATCTTGATCCGTACCTTCTTCGGATCGATCTCCAGTCCCTTGGCGTCAAGAAGAGTTCCGTCCTCTGACATCACGCTTCCCTTGATCACATTCGTAAGATCAACGGGAAGAACCGTCCCGTTATATTCCAGCTCATAATTCTTATTGATCTCTGCCGCGAAGATGTTGGTGTGATCCTCCGCGATCATAACATGGATATTGTCCGGTTCCACCTGCACGCCGACCCGGTCGCCGACCCTGGCAGAATGCACGGACTGAGCGACGATCTCATTCTTCCCGGACTCCACCGTGATCTCATAGTGTATCCCCTTGAAGATCACTGAAGTCACCGTTCCTCTGATCCTCCCCTCCTCAGGACGGGTCAGGGTCACATCCTCCGGACGCACTACCGCCGTGATATGGGTCCCTTCTTCAATATCATCCACACAGGCAAATTCCCCGCCGCAGAACCGGACCTTAAGCTTCCCGGTCATGATCCCGTTAAATATATTGCTGTCTCCGATAAAGTCCGCCACAAAGGCATTGATCGGCTCGTTATAGATATCCTCCGGCGTACCGATCTGCTGCATCTTCCCCTCTGACATAACCACGATCTTATCCGACATGGTAAGAGCTTCCTCCTGATCATGGGTCACATAGATGAAGGTAATACCAAGCTCCCTGTGCATCTCCTTAAGCTCAAGCTGCATCTCCTTGCGCATCTTCAGATCCAGCGCTCCCAGCGGCTCGTCAAGCAGCAAGATCTGCGGCTCATTGACCACCGCCCTTGCAATAGCGACCCTCTGCTGCTGCCCGCCGGACAGAGTATCGATCTTCCGGTTCTCGAATCCTTCCAGATCCACCAGTTCCAATACCTTCTTCACCTTCTTGGCGATCACCTTCTCCGGCGTCTTCTTCTGCCTCAGTCCAAAGGCGATATTTTCATAGATATTCATATGCGGAAACAGCGCATATCTCTGAAATACCGTGTTAATGGGCCTCTTATTCGGCGGAAGGCTGGTGATCGGCTTGCCGTTCAGCAGGATCTCCCCCTCCGTCGGGATATCGAACCCGGCGATCATCCGTAAGGTCGTCGTCTTCCCGCACCCGGAAGGCCCAAGGAACGTGATAAATTCCCCCTGCTTCACTTCCAGGTTAAAATCCGACACCGCGCTGTAGCCGTCCTCATAGGTCTTCGTGATATGTTTTAATTCGATAATATTCTTCGTCTGCTCCATCTTCTTCCCCCATATCTGATATCTAAAATGTAGGCGGCGTGCTGACCCAGATGAACTTGGCCGGCACTCCGTCAGGATTCTCAATGCGGTGTCTCCGTTTTGCCGGGTAATAGAAGCTCTCCCCGGCATTCACCGTATATTCGTCATCTCCCAGGTACAGCTTAAGCTTCCCCGAGATCAGATAGCCGAATTCCTCTCCGTCATGAGGCTTATCCTCCTCTAAGCCCTGATAAGGCTTAAGATCCACCAGAAGCGGCTCCATCCGGTACTTCTGGGCCGTCGGTACGATCCACTGGATACTGTTGCCCGCTTCGTCCACCTTCTCAAAGAATCCCTCCTCGGAGAACACAACAGGCTCCTGCTCCGCTTCCTTAAAAAACTCGGAAGCTGTCGTCCCCAGACACTCGATCAGATCAAGAAGCGTCACAATGGACGGCGACACCTGCCCCCGCTCCAGCTGAGAGATGAATCCCTTGGTAAGCTCCGTCCGGTCGGCTAGTTCCTGCTGCGTCAGCCCGTTCCTGTTCCGCAGATCCTTAATCTTATTCCCGATATGTTCGTTCACATATTCCAGTTCCATATGATTCCTGCTCCTTATACTTTTTACCCGCAAAGCAACGTACCAAGTATCCATGCCTGCCACAATGTTTCTAAACTAAAAATAAATTTTTACTAAACTTAAACGCTGAATTTATTATACTCTTATTAAACTTTTTGTCAATTATTAATGTGATTATTATCTATTCTTTTTAACCGTCTATATATCCCGTTTCCCTTGGTTTTAATCGACAAATTCTATCATTTGCAGACAAAAGAATACACTCCTGCCTTGCGCATAATGTACGGGCCATCCTACATATAGATAGAACGATAACTATAAAAGGAGCAATGAACCCTATGGCAATCGGTTACTTACTCATACAGGCGCGGACCGTCCATGAAGCCGTCCCGCTAAGCGGCGTACAGATCAGGATACTGGATGCGGATGCGAACACACTCTATGATCTGCGGACAGATGAAAACGGACAGACGCCGCCGATCTCTCTGGAAACCAAAGATAAAAGCTTCTCCCAGAATCCCTATTACAACAAAGAGCCTTACAACAGTTATTCGGTACTGGCACAGGCCGACGGCTTCAATACTCTGTCCGTCACCGATATCCCGATCTTTGACGGGGAAACGGCCGTTCTTCCTCTCTCCCTCTCTCCGATGCTTAATGCACAGCGTTCACCCGTCACAAAAGAGATCTCCATCGGCAGGCCTGCCGTCGCAATGAACGATACAGTTGAACAGAAAGGAACCGTGATCGATCCCCATACCGAGCCTTATGTACTGCGCCAGGTGGTGATCCCTGATCCGATCACAGTCCATCTCGGAACGCCCAGCTCCTCTGCCTCAAACGTGCAGGTATCATTTCCTGACTATGTGAAGAACGTGGCAAGCAGCGAGATCTATCCTACCTGGCCCCAAGACTCGCTGACCGCGAATATTTACGCGATCATCACCTTCGCTTTAAACAGAATATACACAGAATGGTATCGGGCGCGCGGATACTCCTTCGACATCACAAACAGCACCGCTTACGACCAGTATTTCGTATACGGCCGCCCAATCTATGATTCCATCAGCAGGATCGTGGATAAGATCTTCAACCAGTATGTCAGAAGACAAGGACAGAACGCACCTTACTTCACTTCCTTTTGCAACGGCACCACCGCAACCTGCCAAGGGCTGTCGCAGTGGGGGACTGTAACGCTGGCGGATCAGGGGTTTACCCCCATACAGATCCTTCGATCCTACTATCCCGACGACATCGAGATCGCCGAGACGAACATCATCACCGGCATCCTGAACTCTTATCCCGGGACCGCGCTCAGAGTCGGAAGCTCTGGGCTGGACGTACAGACGATCCAGACCTATCTTGCCCGGATCAGGCGGAATTATCCGGCCATACCGCCTATTACCGATGAGGCAGGCGTATTCGGAGACAGTACCAGAGCGGCCGTCGTCAAGTTCCAGAGCGTCTTCAACCTGACGCCTGACGGTATCGTCGGAAGAAGCACCTGGTATAAGCTCTCAAGCCTCTATACCGCCGTATCCAGGCTGGCAGAACTAGACAGCGAAGGCGAGACTCTGGGAATCGGGACCGTTCCGCCCGGGAGTGTTCTCAGGCAAGGCTCCTCCGGCCCCGATGTAATCATCCTTCAATACCTGCTGGACCTTATAGCCGAGTATTATCCTGAGATCCCGGCTCCGGTTCAGGACGGTATCTTCGGCAGGGGGACGCAGCAGTCAGTTACCGCCTTCCAGAGAGCCGTGCAGCTGAACGCCGACGGTATAGTGGGGCCTCTCACCTGGAATGCACTGTATGAAGCCTACCGCCGGATCATGCAGGATTTGCCTTCCAACGGCCCCGGAAGCAATTCCTTCGAATATACCGTTCAGCCCGGGGACACCCTCTGGCTTCTCTCACGGAGATACAACACCACTGTCGACGCTATCAAGAAGCTCAACGGATTGACCGGGGATACCCTGTACATCGGGCAGGTTCTAAAAATCCCCTCCTCACAGGCCGAACCTTACCTTGAATATACTGTACAGGCGGGAGACACCCTCTGGCTTCTCTCGCGCAGATACGGCACCACTGTCGACGCCATCAAGAAGCTTAACGGTCTGTCCGGGGATGTGATCAATATCGGGCAAATCCTGAAGATCCCTCTGGATAACAATTAATGAGTTCTTAAGTCTTTGGCCGAAAAAGGGGCTGTCATCTTATGACAGCCCTTCTCCACTTCTCTCTATTCTCTTATACCAATGTCACCGCACACTCTCAAGATCCTTAAGCCAGGTCGCCGCGCACGCGTCGCTCGGCATCCTTAAGTCTCCTCTCGGAGACAGCGCCACCGTTCCGACCTTCGGTCCGTCCGGCAGACAAGAACGCTTGAACTGCTGGGAGAAGAATCTCCTTAAGAATGTTTCAAGCCATCTATAGATCGTATCATCCTCATACTCGCCGGCGAACGCATACCTGGCAAGCCGGTAGATCTTCGCAGGTTCATACCCGAACCGCAGCAGATAATATAAGAAGAAATCATGCAGCTCGTAAGGCCCCACCAGATCTTCCGTCTTCTGAGCGATCTTCCCGTCCTTAGGCGGCAGCAGCTCAGGACTGACCGGCGTATCCAGCACATCATAGAGAACTGCCCGGAGTTCCTCATCCTTACAGGTATCCGCATAATAATGTACCAGATGGCGCACCAGTGTCTTCGGCACGGATCCGTTCACCCCATACATAGACATATGATCCCCGTTATAGGTCGCCCATCCAAGCGCCAGCTCCGACATATCACCGGTCCCGATCACCAGTCCGCCGTTCTGGTTCGCCACATCCATAAGGACCTGGGTACGCTCTCTTGCCTGAGCGTTCTCAAAGGTCACGCTGTGATCCTCCATATCATGCCCGATATCTTCAAAATGCCGCTTCACCGACTCTGCGATCGGTATCTCCCGCAAGGAAGCTCCAAGCTTCACCGACATCTTGCAGGCATTCTGATACGTCCTGTCCGTCGTTCCAAAGCAAGGCATCGTCACCGCCGTGATCCCCTTCCTGTCAAGACCAAGCATGTCAAATGCCTTCGCAGACACCAGAAGCGCAAGTGTGGAATCCAGACCTCCCGATATTCCCACCACCGCATTCTTCGTATGGGTATGGCACAGTCTCTTCTTAAGCCCCATCGCCTGAATCGTAAGGATCTCCTCACAGCGCCCGGCTCTCTCCTTCTCCCCATCCGGCACAAAGGGCCTGGAAGATATATCTCTGGTAAGCTTCGTATCTTCTATCTGAACGTCGAACGGGACACGGCATAGCGCCGGCTCTGCCGCGGCCTTAAACGTAGTATTCTTCCGCCGCTCACTTAACAGGCGCATAAGATCGATCTCCGAATAGATCGCTCCGTTCACAAATCGCCTGCTTGCCTTCAATATCGTTCCGTTCTCCGCGATCAGGTTGTGTCCTGCGAACACCAGATCTGTCGTGGACTCGCCCTCCCCCGCATTAGCATATATATATCCGCAGATCAGACGTGCAGACTGGCCTCCGATCAGGCTTCTGCGATAAGAATCCTTCCCGATGGTCTCATCGCTCGCTGAACAGTTGACGATCAGAGTCGCTCCCTCCCTTGCCGCCTCAATACTCGGCGGTACCGGCGACCACACATCCTCACAGATCTCCGCAGATACCACCAGAGCTTCCATAGATGACGCCGCAAACAAGATCTGCGGTCCGAAAGGAATCTTCCCGCCCTCAAAGAGAATCTCTCTTGCCTTCTTCGGTCCGGGACAGAAATGGCGCATCTCATAGAATTCTCCGTAATTCGGCAGAAATGACTTGGTCGTAAGCCCCAGAATCCTCCCGCCGTTCAGCGCCGCCGCCGTATTATACAGTTCACCGTCAATAAAAAGAGGGACCCCTACGAAGAATAAGGCGTCCTTTCCCCTGCTGTGCTCTGCGATCTTAAGAAGCGCAGCCCTTGCATCCCGAAGCAGAACATCCTGTGCAAAGAGATCCCCGCAGGTATACCCTGTCACGCACAATTCAGGAAATGCGACTACCTTCGCTCCCGCCTCTGCCGTCTCATCCATCAGCGCACATATCTGTTCCGTATTATAAGCCACGTCCGCGACCCGGATATCCGGCGTAGCTGCCGCTACCTTTACAAATCCGTCTCTCATTCTACCATTCTTCCCTTCTTGCTGCCCGCTCCGTTTTATAGGTATTATTTATGATCCTTTTAAGGTCTTCCACCGTATATCGGTATGCCGTATTGCAGAAATGACATTTTACCTCAATGTCTTCCCCGTCCGTAATCATCTCCTGGATCTCTTTTCTGCCAATGCTCACCACAGCTTTCTCCACGCGTTCCTTAGAACAGTTGCAGTAAAACTGCGTCGGCATCGTATCCGTGATCTCCAGTCCGAGATTCTCAAAGAGCACCTCCAACAACTGCTCGGGTGTATATCCCCTGTCCAGCAGCGAAGTCACAGAAGAGACATTTTTCAGATTCTCCTCCAACTGACAGATAATCTTCTCCTCGGCAAAGGGCATCATCTGTATGATAAACCCTCCCGCACAGCGCACCGTATTATCCTTCTCCATCAATACTCCGAGTCCTACCGAAGAAGGCACCTGCTCCGAATTCGCAAAATAATAGGTCAGATCTTCTGCAATCTCACTGGATACCAGAATCGTCTGCCCTGAATACGGCTCCTTAAGCCCCATATCCTTAATAACGGTAAGGAGCCCCACTCCGACTGCTCCTCCCACATCTAACTTCCCGTTCTTAGGCGGGAGCATCACACCCGGATTCCCCGCATATCCCTTCACATTGGCATGACTGTCCGCCGTGACGGTAAGTCCCTCTATAGGCCCGTTCCCCCGGATCTGGAGGGTCAGCATATCCGTATCATTCTTCATCATGCTGCCCATCATCGCTCCTGCCGTCAAGAGTCTTCCCAGCGCAGCAGCAGCCACCGGGCTGGCGTCATGATGCCGTCTTGCCGTCTCCACCGTCTGCCTTGTAGTCGCCGCAAACGCACGGATCTGGTTCCCTGCCGCCGTGGCCCTTACAATATAGTCTTCCATCCCTCTTAACCTCTCTTCGCTGTTACTTGCCGTATTCCTGTGCGATCACACAGATACGTCCGCTGGTATACATAGGCGCCTTCTTCGTATAAGCGTCATAAGCCGCAACATAACGAAGCCCTGCCTTCTCGATCAGAGTCTTGATCTTCTCCAGCGTATAGGCCCTCTGATAATGAACTTCCTGATATCTCCGGTACAGATCCTTATCATCCTCGTTCTGCACAAACAATGTCAGTTGATACTCATTCATCTTGTCCTCAGGGTTATAATAATTATCCCAGATAAAGCTGCACTCTTCCCGCTCCTCCGCGATCACCCGGTCTCCGAGAAGCTCCCGGTACTTATACTCCGTATTAAAATCAAACACAAAAATGCCCCGCGGATCAAGATAATTGTTCACCAGGCTGAATACTTCCTTTAATTCTCTTTCATCTGTAACATAATTGATGGAATCGCAGACACTCACGATCCCGCCGACCGTACCGTATAATTCAAAAGCCTGCATATCCTGCAGAAGATACAAAATATCATGGCCGCTCTTAAGCCTCTTCTCCATAGCGATCTCCAGCATGATCTCAGAATTGTCCACGCCGATCATATCATACCCTTTATCCGCAAGCAGCTCCGTCATATTGCCTGTCCCGCATCCAAGCTCCAAGACCATATTATTAGGAATATGATATTCCTTTAGTATCTCATCCAGATACTCCGCCCATTCCTCATAAGGTATATTATCCATAAAAATATCATATACCTCCGCAAAATTCGTATATGCCTGCATTTTGCTCTCCTTTAACTCCATATCATTATCAATCTATCAAATTATTACCTGACGTCTGTCCATTGCAGTCAACTTCATAAAAGTGCATCCTTGCCATAAGGATACACTTTTTTAATTATAGCATGAGACGAACTGTTTTTCAATTACTGATATCGAATTAAAATTGAATTTAAAATTGAACTGGCACTGCTTTTTCTGCGTATCTCTTCCTTTCTGCCCGTATCTCAGCCTCGGCCCGCATCCGTGCCTCGATCCTCGCTTTTTCTGCGTATCTCTTCCTTTCTGCCTTCGCCTCAGCTTCGGCCCGCATCTGCGCCTCGATCCTCGCCCTTACCTCCGGCTTCAGATCACCGCTTACATAGTGTGTGACCGTACCGTCTGGATGGATTACGATGCCGGAAGAATGGATCTCATGCCCCATAAGAGATAATTGTGCCTGACATCTTGGCAGCGAAGCATAATATTGCTGTATTTTTTCCTCGTAATAAGCCGCTTTCTTCGGATCATTAACCATCTGCTCCAGGATATTGGGCGCGATCACGACATTCCCTGTTCCTGACGTTGCCGCCCCGATACTGTCGATACTTTGCTGGTCTTTCCCAACGCTTTGAATCATTACATTGCCATATCTTTGCTTCAGATATTCCTGATATATTTCTGTTTTAGATGTATCCGCTGTTCTCCCGGCTCCTTGTAACAAATCCTTAAAAACGAATGTGCCGACGTCTGTTTTCTGCATTTTACCCGTATGCCTATCCACACCCGCCAACACAGCATAGATGCCAGAGATATCCATAAATGCTCCTCTCCCTTCCGCTCTTTTTTCTGTCTGATCTTATAATCACAGGAACAAATCCTTCCCTGCAAGCCGGCTCTGAAGATAATGCATATTCTCATACTCCTGCAGTCTCCGCCTGTCGGCGCCCTCTTCCATAATACGGATATATTTTACGCGCAATTGATACTTCCTGTCCTGCTCGGCCTCGAATAATTCCTGCTCTTCCTTCGTAGGACCGGTAAGTCTGCCGCCGCTGCTGGTAACCGTACAGTTCCTTACGTCTCCGTTCTCATCTAAGTCAAATACATAGCTTTTACTGACCTGATGTTCTGCCACATCCATTCCATAAGAAGCTGCCACCGTGTTATCCCAGCGGTCGTAATCTGCCTTCCATTCCTGCAGCTTTGCCATGATCTGCCGGGCATAGGCAGGATCCGCGTCCATCTTCTGCTGCAAACTCTCCGGCACAAGAACCGCGATCCGTCCGGGACCGATACTGCCGTAATTCCTCTGCAGATCTCCTCGGGTCTGGGGCGGGTTCGGACCAGTGGGCCGCCAGTCATTCAACGCGTCCGCGCTGGTGTCTGGCCGGAAATATTTCCAAAAAGGAAAATCATTCCTCTGCCAGTTAGAGGGAGAGATATCTGCATTCCCAACATGGGTTATGACACTGTACTGCGAGAAGGCGTCGGCAAAATTCGCCGCCCCCGTAATTCCAGAAGCATATGCCCTGCTAAGGACCGATATATAATCCGTGCCTCCTGCCATCTTCAATGCATACGCTTTTCGGAATGCATTTGCAGCATTTTTATCGGTAATCTTGCTCAACCGCTCCTCATACGACTCGCCCATATAACTTCCGGCTGCTCCCCCTCCTGTTCCTTCCTTCAAAGCGCCCGGCCCGGCCGGCTGCTCTGCGCTCACTTCGGATATCCTTGCGGCCGCAAGCTTCGCAAAACTCATGCCCTTGACTGCGTCGGACAAGCCTTTCTTCTGATACAGACCTGCCAATTCACACCAGCTCAATTGATCTGTTACTCCAATATCCATTCTCATTTCTCCTTTCATGATCAGCCTTATACCGGCATTTATCTGATATATCGGCAGGGCTTTCCGAATTCTTGGGAGGAATGGAACGAAAGGAAGTTTTAGCGGAATAAAAAGAATGATATCATTTGACCCCTTCTGTCTCTATGATGAACTTGGTGCTTCCTCTCATTCCTTCTTTGATCCCTGCGAAGGACTGGTATTTCCTGCCAAGTTCTGACATTGTGTCGATCCTGGATTTTACGGACTGGATATCGTTATCGTATACGTCCGTCAGCTTATCGATACCGGAGCTCTTGAATTCTGACATACCGTCTGCAAGCTGCTGATTGCCGTCTGCCAAGGCTCCGGCTCCGTCTGCAAGCTGCTGATTGCCCGCCGCAAGCGCTCCGGCTCCGTCCGCTAACTTCTGATTGCCTTCCAGCAAGGCTCCGGCTCCGTCTGCAAGCTGCTGATTACCCGCCAGCAAAGCTCCGGCTCCGTCCGCCAACTTCTGATTGCCATCCGCAAGCGCTCCGGCTCCGTCTGCTAACTTCTGATTACCTGCTGCCAACACACTCGCCCCGTCCGATACCCGCTTAGCACCGTCCGCCAATTGACTGATTCCTTTTGACAGCGCCGGACCGCTCTGCATAAGCTTAGACGCCCCTGCCGCCAACTGTCCGCCGGACTGGTTCAAGACCGTAACGCCGGCTTTCAGATCTGCGGCTCCGTTTGCTAACCCATTGGCTCCTTCAGCCAGAGAAGATGCTCCGCTGTCGATCTGACAGAGCCCCGCCTGCAAACTCTGCGTTCCCTGATATAATCCGCAGAATGCATTCGATACATCAGCCGTCTGCTGCGCCGCCTGATCCGCCGCTCCCCTGGCACCTGCCACATGGCCGCTTGCCTCCGATATCGCGCTTGCCGCGCCGGCGATCGCCGTATTCACCTCCGCCGATATATCCGCGGGCTGCTCTGCATATATACTGTAAACCGCCGCACGTATCGTACCTTCATCCACAACATCTCCATATGCCGCCATGATCGTCTGTACCGCGCTTTCCTGTCCTATTATATCCGGTTGTTTTGCTTCCGCCTGCGATATCCCTATATTCCCAAGGATACATTCTGCCTCATACAGCCGTTCCGACGCCATTCCAAGTTCATATTGCGCCCCTTCATTCAGCGTACCCGCACCCGACAGGCTTGCGTACAAAGGCGCATATCCCTGAACCAGCTCGTCGGCTCCGTTCCTGACCTGACTGACGGCTCCCTGAAGCTTCTGTGCTCCTTCCTTTACCCCGTTTGCTCCATCGCTTACCTGCGCCGCTCCTCCTTCCAGCTGTCCCACTCCCTGCGTATAACTGGTCACTCCGTCGGCCAAAGCATCGACTCCGCCGATCAGTTCACCGCTCTTACTGTTCAGCTCTTCTGCTCCGTCTGTCACAGCCTTCGATCCTTCCTCCAGTTCCTTGGAACCTGCCGCCGCATCCTTAGATCCTTTTGCAAGCTCCTTCGCCCCGTTTTCCGCTTCCTTAGAACCTGCCGCCAATTCTCTTGCTCCGCTTGCAGCTTCCCTTGAACCGTCCGCAAGCTTCCTCGCTCCGCTTACCGCTTCTTTGGAACCATCGGCAAGCTCGCTTGCCCCGCCTGCGGCTTCCCTCGAACCGTCCGCAAGCTTCTTCGCCCCGTCCGACGCGTCTCTCGAACCGTCCGCAAGCTGTGCGGATGCGTCTTCCAGTTCGTTCAGAGAGTCTTCAAGGCTGTCAAAATCATTGACGCCGCTCAGATCAAACTCATTCATGATCTCGGCGGAAACAACCGTGACCGTCGGCCCCACTGAGGCATCCTCAACATCCGCCGTGACCGTAATGCTCTCCGGGATATCGATATCAGCGTCTTCAAGCTTCAGATTCTCGGTCAGCCCCGGGAAGCCAAGCCCTACAACAATGTTCTTATCCGCATCCGACATGATCTTACCGTTGTCGATCGTGACGTTTGTATACTCGTCGTTCGGAAGCATCATCGCTGTCACGGCGGTAAACGGCGTATACATCTCCGACTTTTCACCGTTGATCTCAACCGTCTCTTTTGCATGATTCTCATAATCGATATGAATCTCGACCCTGCCGGTCTTCCCCTCCAGGTCTTCGGCTTTGACAGCCTTCCCGTTCAGCTTATAGGTTATCTTCACATCCACCGGCAGTTTTTCATCGGACGTTCCCTGATAGTAGATGTCGTTCCCTTCTGATTTCCATTTCAAATCTTTACCGCTTCCTTTTGTGAACTCCTCATCGCCCTTAATATTCCGAATATCCTTCAGCCCGGAAGCATCCGCTAATTCTCCGTTCTCCGGGTTCTTGATCCATTCCGTCACGGTGGCGCTGCTTACGTTCCCGGCGGCGTCTGCCTTTACATAGACGGATTCTTCCTTGAAGACGCCTTCCGTATCTTCACTGCTCTTCGTCCCTTGTGCGTTTTCGGTTCCCTGTTTACCTTCCAGTACCGATCCGGCTGCCTGTTCAAGCATCTCTGCGGTCTCTTCCTTTGCCATAGCCACCGTACCGGACGTCTGATAATTATATGCTCCGACCGCCCCTGTTGCCACCGCAACAGCCATCGCTCTTGCTATCACTTTTTTATTCCTGTTCATAATAATACCTCCTGATCTCACAATAACTTTTTAAACTATCTATCTTTACCAGCCGTCTGTCTACCTGTATTCAACCTGACTGTTACAGCCTCCGTATCTTACTGCGGACACTCCGTCATGGAATCCGTATGCTTCTCTTTCTTCTTAGCCTTTATCTTCCCTGGCAGGAATCCTCTGCTGGTCTTCACGATCACCCGGTCGAATACCATGAACATGGACGGAAGGATCAGCACGACAACCGCCATACTGATGATCGCTCCTCTTGCCATCAAGATACATAAGGAACTGATCATATCAATGTTCGAATATAATCCCACGCCGACGGTCGCCGCGAAGAAGCTCAGCGCACTCACCATAATGGATTGTGCAGATACCTGATGCGCGATCGTGACCGCGTCGTATTTGCTCCTGCCCTGGCTCCGCTCCCGCTTATATCTGGTCGTCATCAGGATCGCGTAATCCACCGTCGAACCAAGCTGTATCGTCCCGATCACGATGGACGCCACGAATGGCAGCTTCGTCCCGGTATAGAACGGAATCCCCATATTGACGAATATCGCGAATTCGATCACGCCCACCAGGATAAACGGCAGCGATATGGACTGGAACAGTATCAATATGATGATAAATATAATTCCGATGGATACCACGCTTACCGTCCTGAAATCCTTATCCGTGATGGTGATCAGATCTGCCGTAAGCGGACCTTCTCCTACCAGCATCGCTTTCTCGTCGTACTGATCCATGATCTCATTGATCTCGGCGATCTGCTGATTCACCTCGTCCGACGCTACCTTATATAGAGAGTTCACCATTACCATCTGGTATTTATCCGTCTTCAGCATACTGGTGACCGACTCCGGGAGCATATCCGAAGGGATCCCCGGGCCGACCAGTTTATCCAGTCCAAGCGCCCATTTGACACCGTCCACCTTCTCAATCTTCTTTAACATCTTTCCTACATCCGAAGACGGTACAGAGCTGTCGAGAAGAAGGATATGCGTCGTATTCATTTCATAATCTTCCTTCAGCTTTTCATTTGCAATAATACTGGGAAGCTCCTTAGGCAGCGTCTCATCCAGGTTGTAGTAGACCCCTGTGTGGTTATTTCCATAAACCGCAGGAACCAGCAGTATCAGAAATGCCGCTACATACCAGAGATAACGCTTCGTTACCTTCTGAGACAGTTTCCCGATATCCGGGAGCAGCGGTTTGTGCTTCGTCTTCTCGATCACCTTGTCACAGCAAAGGATCATGGACGGCAGAACCGTCACACAGGCGATCACTCCAAATACCACGCCCTTCGCCATGACCACTCCGATGTCAAGCCCCAGGGTAAAGCTCATGAAGCACAGTGCGATAAATCCGGCGATCGTCGTGACCGAGCTTCCTACTACCGATGAAAATGTATGGGAGATCGCGTGCGCCATCGCCCGCTTCTTATCTCCGTGATACCGTATCTGCTGCTCTTCATAGCTGTGCATCAGGAATATGGAATAATCCAGCGTCACTCCAAGCTGCAGCACCGCCGCCAGAGCCTTCGTAATGTATGAGATCTCTCCCAGGAAATAATTGCTTCCCAGGTTATATAGTATCGCCATCCCGATACTTAAGAGAAACAGAACCGGCACGAAGAAGGATTCCATTGTAATGCCAAGCACCAGCACCGCCAGCGCAACCGCGATCAATACATAGAGCGGCGTCTCCTTCTCGGCTAGATTCTTCGTATCTGTCACGATCGCGGACATACCGCTTAAGAAGCACTGCTTCCCTGCCGTCTTCCTGATCTCTTCGATGGCACCCATCGTACCGTCCGCCGAAGTTCCTTCATCGAAGAAGATCGCCATCATCGTACCCGTATCGGAATTGAATACCTCATAGAGTTCATCCGGGAGCATACTCTCCGGAATTGAGATATCCATCACGGAATCATACCACAAGACATTCTCCACATGCCCGATTTTCTCAATGTCCTCCTTAAGCTTCACAACATCCTTGCTCTCCATGCCATCCACGATGAACATGGAGAAGGCTCCCGTTCCGAAATCCTCCACCATAATATCCTGCCCCTTCATGGTCTCGATATCCTTCGGAAGATATGTCAGAACATCATAATTCACTCTGGTATTCACATACCCCAATACTGAAGGTATCAGCAGCAATATACTGATGATCAATATCGGTATCCGAAACTTTACCACCTTTTTCCCAAACTGAACCATAATCACCTGCTCCTTTTCTCTTTTACTACTTTTATGACTGTTGGTCATTTCTTACAATATGCACTATACTACAAAAATGACTAACAGTCAATACTTTTTCTAAAAATTTTGACTTTTGGTCATTTTCATCAAAAAGCACTTGAAAATGTTTTTATTATATGGGTATAATAAGCCATGGTCATGACTCCTAAAAGGCCGTGTTATCCATGCAGACCGCTATGAAAGGATTGTGGAATTATAATGGGGAAAGTTGATGAAAATAAAAAAAAGAAAAAAGAAACACTGTTTAACAGCGCCTACGAACTCTTTGTCACGAAGGGGATCAATTCTACCGCCATCTCCGATATCGTAGAGAAGGCCGGGGTTGCGAAGGGCACCTTCTATCTGTATTTTAAGGACAAATACGATATCCGCAACAAGCTCATCGCCCACAAGACTCACGAGCTGTTCCATGCGGCGAAGCTTGCCCTTGACCGGGAACCAGAACCGGCAGCCGGGCTTGACGAACAGCTCATCTTCATTATGAATCATATTATAGATACTCTGGTGTTAAATGTTCCCCTTTTGAATTTCATTTCCAAGAATCTTGTCATGGGGGCCTTACGCTCCGTACTTCTGACCGGAGAACGCACGGACAATGATTTCTATGAGACATTCCTTGAGATGGTCCGTCAGGACAAATATGAATACCAGGATATTGACGTGATGCTCTTCACCATCGTGGAACTGGCAGGCTCCGCCGGATATAACTCTATCCTGTATCAGGAGCCTCTTCCTATCGAACAGTACAAGCCCTTCCTGTATCGTTCCGTACGTCTGATCATTGACAGCCATCGGGTAAGACCAAGCTAATCAGAAAGGATCGTTATATGCAGTTATTATCACCTACATTAAAAGAACTCAGCCTTCACGGCACCAAATCCTTCCCCTGCGCGATCTATCAGACCCGCTCCCTTGGGAAAGGGCCGCTTGTTAAGCATCACTGGCATGATGAGGTGGAGATCCTGTACTTTTTCGGCGGTGATTTCCGCCTTGAGATCAATATGGAACAGTTTTCCGTGTGTTCGGAAGCGCTGTTCTTTATCAATCCCGGTGAACTGCACAGCATATTTGCAGAGAAGGCCGGAAGTCCCGGGGAAGACGCCATCGTCTTCTCCCTTGGAGCGCTAAGCTTCGATTCCTATGACGCCGCACAGATGGAACTGATACAGCCTATCCAGAACGGGAAGATGCTGTTCCCGCGCTGCATCCTGCCCGATCATCCCGGGTTCGCCCCCATCCGCAGCGCATTCTTCGAGACCATGCATTCCTTCGGGCATCCGCTGGATGAAGAGTCCCCCTTAGAATGCGGAGCCGTCACAGACGACGTGACCAACCAACTGTTCATCAAATCCCACCTCCTGCGCATCCTCGCCGTCCTCTCTCACTACCGGCTATTTACACCGACCGAGAGAAACTTAGACAAACGTGTAGAAAGCCTCAAAACGGTTCTTACCTACGTCAGGGAGAATTATAAAGAGAAGATCTACATTCAAGATCTGGCGGGTCAGGTGCACATGAACGAGCAGTATTTCTGCCGCTTTTTTAAGAAATCCATCGGACGCTCCCCTATGGAATATATCAACGAATACCGCATCAAACAGGCCATGAGGCTGCTTGAAGAGACAGACCTGCCTGTCACGGAGGTCTGCCTGGAATGCGGATACAATAATCTGGGGAACTTTCTCCGCGCGTTCAGGAAATACACGGACACTACCCCGCTGCAATACCGGAATCAACAAAAAGTCAATATTTCGTAATTTTGTATCAGATAAATATAAGACAAAAGGTTCGCATGCAACTATAATAAGTCGTAAAGAACAGCAAAAGCGGAGGTATGATTATGACTAAAAAATGGTGGCATGACAAAGTAGCTTATCAGATCTATCCAAAGAGCTTCTACGATTCCAACGGGGACGGAATCGGCGATATTCCCGGTATTATAAGCAAGCTTGATTATCTGCAGGACTTGGGAGTAGACATTATCTGGCTCTCCCCCTGCTACCCTTCTCCACTGGCCGACGAAGGATATGATATTTCCGATTACTATGATATCGACCCGCGCTTCGGTACAATGGAAGATATGGAACAGCTGATCGCAGAAACGAAAAAAAGAAATATGTACATCCTGATGGATCTGGTGGTCAATCACTGTTCCGACGAACACGAATGGTTCAAAAAGGCCTGCGAGGAGCCAGACGGCAAATACGGCAACTTCTTCTATCTGCGGGATAAGAAGGACGGGGAGCTTCCTACCAACTGGCGCTCTTACTTCGGCGGTCCTGTCTGGGAAGACTTGCCCGGAACAGACAAGCAATACCTGCATGTGTTCCACAAAAAACAGCCGGATCTGAACTGGGAGAATCCCGAACTTCGCGAAGAGGTCTACAAGAATATCAACTGGTGGCTTGACAAAGGTCTCGGCGGATTCCGCATTGACGCGATCATCAATATCAAGAAGGCAAGCCCCTTTAAAAACTATGAACCTGACCGGCCGGACGGACTGTGCAGTATCCAGTTCATGCTGAGGGAAGCCAATGGTATCGGAGAATTCCTCGGCGAGATGCAGGAACGCACCTTCAGGAAATACGACGCATTCTCAGTGGGCGAAGTATTCAACGAAAAACCGGAAGAGATTCCTGACTTCATCGGTGAGAACGGCTATTTCTCCAGTATGTTTGATTTTAACGAGACGATCTTCGGAAGCAGCGACAAGGGCTGGTACGACGCCGCGCCCATCACGCCGGACGATTATAAGAGATGCTGCTTTGAATCCCAGGCTAAGATCGGGGAGATCGGTTTTCTCTCCAATATCATCGAGAACCATGATGAACCCCGCGGCGTCAGCCGTTACATCCCTGAAGGCGACTGCAATGTACAGAGCAAGAAGATGCTCGCCGCATTGAACTTCATGCTGAGGGGACTTCCGTTTATCTATCAGGGACAGGAACTTGGAATGGAGAACATGCCTTTCTCTTCTATCGACGAGATCGACGATATCTCCACCTTGGATGAATACCAGGTTGCCCTGGATGCGGGCCTGACACCGGAAGACGCGCTGAGAGCCGTAGCCAAATTCAGCCGCGACAACGCCAGGACGCCAATGCAGTGGTCCGACGCGGCAAATGCCGGATTTACAGCCGGAAAACCGTGGCTTAAGGTGAACCCGAATTACACTTCCATCAATGCCAAGGCCCAGCAGCACGATCCTGATTCTGTGCGAAGCTTCTATAAAGAGCTGATCGCACTCCGCAAAGCGCCGGAATACAAAGAGACGGTCGTGTACGGTACATTGGAGCCATACCTTGAAGAACAGCATAATCTGATGGCATATTACCGCAAGGGCGATAAGACCCTGCTGGTGATCGGCAATTATCAGAAGGAAGAACAGGAAGTCATCCTTCCCGGCGGATATAAGAAGATACTGCTGAATAATTATCACGATCTTGCACAGGAAGGCAATACACTGAAGCTTTTGGGTTATCAGGCAGTCATTCTGGAAATGCAGCCGGCGCATGAAAATATGTGATAGATATTTAGACATTTTATAGAATAGAACAGACATTTTTATAGAAAGGATAGGAATTATGAAAAGAACATGGTGGAAAGAGGCTGTGATCTATCAGATCTACCCTCGCAGCTTTATGGACAGCAACGGAGACGGTATCGGAGACATTAAGGGAATCACAAGCCGTCTGGATTATCTGAAATACCTGGGGATCGACGTGATCTGGCTCTCTCCCATTTATAAATCGCCAAACGACGACAACGGTTACGATATCAGCGATTATCAGGCGATCATGGATGAATTCGGAACCATGGAGGATTTCGATGAGATGCTTTCTGAAGCCCACAAAAGAGGTCTTCGCGTAGTCATGGATCTGGTGGTAAACCATACCTCCGACGAGCACAAATGGTTTATGGAGAGCCGCAAGTCAAAAGAAAACGACTACCGGGATTACTATATCTGGAGAGAGGGAAAGGATGCTCAGACGCCTCCCAATAACTGGGGCTCCTGTTTCAGCGGTTCCGCATGGCAGTATGACGAAGAGACCGCAATGTATTACCTGCATCTGTTCTCCAAAAAGCAGCCGGACCTGAACTGGGATAACCCAAAAGTCCGCGACGAAGTCTTCGATATGATGACCTGGTGGTGTGACAAAGGCATTGACGGATTCCGTATGGACGTGATAAGCATGATCTCTAAGACCGAGGAAATGCCGGACGGCAAAGTGACCGATTTCTACGGCGATTACTCCCCGTACTGCATACACGGCCCTAACATCCACAAATACCTAAGAGAAATGAACGAAAGAGTATTATCCAAATACGACATCATGACGGTCGGCGAGACTCCCGGCGTCACCACCGAACTGGCCAAGCAGTATGCAGGAGAAGACACAAACGAGCTTAATATGGTATTCCAGTTCGACCACGTGGATAACCATGGCAAATACGGCAAATGGGATGACAAGAAATGGCAGCTTACCAAGTTAAAAGCAATCTTAAGCCGCTGGCAGATGGATCTGTACGGCAAGGCATGGAACAGCCTGTTCTGGGACAACCACGATCAGCCAAGAGCCGTCTCCCGCTTCGGAGATGACAGGCCTAAGTACCGTGAAGCTTCCGCCAAGATGCTCGCTACCTGCCTCCATATGATGCAGGGCTCCCCTTACATCTATCAGGGCGAAGAGCTTGGCATGACAAACTATCCGTTCCAAAGCCCGGATGATTTCCGCGACATCGAGAGCATCAACGCTTACAAGGAATGGTGCTTAAGCGGACAGGTATCCCATGAAGACTTCTGGCCGTGCATCATCTTCAGAAGCCGTGACAATGCCAGAACTCCGGTACAGTGGGACGACAGCGACCATGCCGGCTTCACTGCCGGGACTCCGTGGATCCCAGTCAATCCGAACTACAAAGAGATCAATGCGAAAGCCGAGACCAAAGACCCGAACTCCGTGTTCCACTATTACAAGAAGCTTATCGCTCTCAGGAAAGAGAATCCGATCATGGTATACGGCAAGTATGAGCCTCTGATGGAAGACAGCGAAGAATTATTCGTCTACACCAGAACCATGGACGATCAAAAACTGCTGGTAGTCTGCAGCTTTACCGATCAGGATACTGCATTTACCATACCAGAAGAATTCATCGGCCGCTCCTGCCTGATCTCCAATATGGAAAATGACTACAGCAAGGGAGAAATTACTATAAAACCATACGAAGCTTTTGTACTAATAAGATAAATATGATACAATAAGTAACAACATATCAATCAAGCAATAACCGCCGAATGTCCCGGGCATACCGGACATTTGGCTTATTGCGCCTTTAAGAATATACAAGGAGATCAAAATGAAAGCTGCTGTATTTTTAGGAAAAGAAACTATCGAGACCCGTGAGCTTGAGACTCCCTCTCTCAAAGAGGGCGAGATCCTGATCAAGGTAATGGCATGCGGCATCTGCGGCACGGATGTCCATATCTACCATGGTTCGCCAGGTGCAACAGAGGCCACCGTGCCCGTAGTCCTCGGCCATGAATTCTCCGGGGAAGTCGTAGAATGTGCACCGGGAACCTCCCGCATAAAAGTAGGCGACAAGGTAACCGTTGACCCGAATATGTACTGCGGGAACTGCGACTATTGCCTGAACGGCAAGAAGAATTACTGCTCTTCCATGAGCGCAATCGGCGTCAATCAGAACGGAGGCTTCGAAGCCTACTGTGCCGTGCCCGAGAAACAGGCGATCCTGCTGTCACCGGACGTAGATTACGAGGAAGCTGCTATGGCAGAACCGGTTGCATGCTGCCTGCGGGGAATTGACAATATCGGTATCACCCAGGGCGATACCGTCTGCATCATCGGCGGCGGAGCAATCGGGCAGATCATGGCACAGCTTGCGAGAATCAGCGGCGCTTCCAAGGTCGTTGTAAGCGAACCGGTAGAGATGCGCAGAGACCTTGCCATCTCCTTAGGCGCAGACGCAGCCATCGATCCTATGGCAGGTGATCTGAAGGAACAGCTCCAGTCAGCGATCGGCAAGGATTATACAGACGTTGTCATCGAGTGTGTCGGCATACCGGTAGCAGTCGGACAGGCAGTCCACATTGCCGGAAAGGGAAGCAAGATCCTGCTTTTCAGCGTACCGAATCCTACCGCCACCTTCGAACTGCCTCTGATCGATATATTCCAGAAAGAGCTTACTATCAAGGGGTCTTTCGTCAATCCAGATACACAGTACCGCGCGGCCAGCCTGATCAGCGAAAAACGCCTGAACTTAAAGCCGCTGATCACACACAGGTATCCGGCAGAACAGTTAGAAGAAGCCATCAAGAAACAGATGGCGAATGATTCTGTGAAGGTTGTTGTGCTGCCGCAGAGTTAAGCATTGGAATAAACTGTTCCAGTCAGTATGGGACGCAGTAAAATGCAATTTTACTGCGTCCCATACCAGTGTAGTGTCTGTGACTATAATTTTATTTTTATTCTATGCCATCAAATAAATCATCAAAATTAATCTTGATATTAGGGAAATGTATTATTTCTAATTCATCTTTGTTATTCCGTGTAACTTCTTTAAAAAGACGGTAATGAGGAAAGTCATCTTCATAATCTAAAGTATAAATCTCTATCTTCCTCTTTCTCCAGTCTAATATCCAATATTCGTCAATATCCTGCTCTTGATAGATATACTTTTTTTCTGTCCGATCATATTTTTCCGTAGAATCTGACAAGACTTCCATTACAAATCGCGGTGCATTAATAAAATAATTCCCACTATTAAAATCGCACTGTTAAAATCAAATAATTATGTTATACTGTCAATAACAGAATTGATAAGCCGCAAGCTAAGGAGGCAGATATCATGGAAACCAGAAAGAAACTACCAATCGGAATTGAATATTTTAAGGATTTCAAGAGAGATGATTTCTACTATGTGGACAAGACAGGATTTATCCGTGATCTGCTGAACTCAAGAGGAAGCATTAATTTGTTTACAAGACCCAGACGCTTTGGCAAAAGTCTGAACATGGATATGCTGAAGAGTTTCTTTGAGATCGGAACAGACCCGGCGCTGTTCGATGGATTAGAGATTTCCAGAGAAACTGAGATCTGTAAGCGGTATATGGGGAAATATCCGGTTGTTTCCGTCAGTTTGAAGGATGTTGAAGGTACGGAATTTCAGACAGCATATGACATGCTGGGAAGTGTGATCAGCGAAGAAGCCCGACGTTTTCGGGAACTTTTGGAGAGTGACAGACTGACACATGCTGATAAGAAACGGCTGGATTATCTGTTGGAAGAGGATTTCACAAAGGCATCCGATCTTCACAGAAGCTTGAGAGTTTTGACTGAACTTCTTTTCAAACACTATGAGACTCCGGTCATTGTCTTAATCGATGAATATGATGTCCCTCTTGACAAATCATACCAGGATGGTTTTTATCCGGAAATGGTAAGACTGATTCGCTCTGTGTTCAGTCAGGTATTTAAGACAAACCCCTATCTATATTTTGCTGTGATCACGGGATGTCTGAGGATCGCAAAAGAAAGTATTTTCACGGGGCTGAATAATTTTAAAGTAAGAACGATATCTGATGTACGCTTTGCAGAATATTTTGGATTTACTGCAGATGAAGTCAGGGTTCTCCTCCATTATTATAGTCTGGAAGAAAAATATGATATAATGAAGGAATGGTATGATGGGTATAGATTCGGACAGATAGACGTGTATTGTCCATGGGATGTAATCAATCAATGTGACAAATTTTCAGAGGCAAAGGATGCCCCAATGGAAGCCCATTGGGAAAACAGCAGCAGTAACACAATTGTACAGGATATTCTGGCGACGGCAACAGAGACGACTAAGAGTCAGATAGAGTCTCTGATTTCTGGTGAAGCAGTCGAGAAGGTTCTGATTCCGGAATTGACTTATACCGATCTCGACAGCGATGATCTTGAGACCCGTCAGACTTATCTGTGGAGCGTACTTTTTGCGACAGGATACTTGACCGATGCTGCTAAACCTGAGAACGGCGTGCATAAGCTTGTAATTCCTAATCGGGAAGTACGAGGAATCTATGAAAAGAGGATTCGTTCCTGGTTCAAAATGAAGATCACAAACGACACCTCCAAATGGAAGCAATTCTGTGAAGCGATAAAAGCAGGCGAATATGAAGAAGTACAGCGAATCTTTAACGAATTCATGGCTGTGTCGATCAGTATCCGGGACACGTATGTCAGAAAAGAAATGAAAGAAAACTTTTTTCATGGCATGCTGCTTGGTTTACTGCGCGCAGAAGGAAACTGGAGCGTCGCTTCGAACGCAGAATCAGGAACGGGATATACTGATATCAGGCTGGAAGTTCCGGCGCTGAAAATTGGATGTATATTTGAAGTTAAATACGCTGAAAATGGAAAATATGACCAGATTTGCTATGAAGCTATGAAGCAGATTGAAGCTAACGGATATGTTGAAGCCTTAAAGCAGAATGGAATGCAGACGATTCATAAATATGCAATTGCGTGTTATAAGAAAACTTGTAAGATATCATATAAATTGGATCGATAAAATCCCAAAAAAAATCCTCAGAGGTTTTCCTCTGGCAGACTGCACGGAAACTCATTCCCGCAGTCTGCCGCATTTAAATCTATATCTACTATCTCACTTCTCTTACAAACACAGCCGCCGCTCCCGGAATCGTTAGCACTCCATTCTCAAGCACAGCATCTTTGCCGTTCTGATAGATCACCTCGCCTAATTTCCCATCGTAAGCGAAGCTTGCGTCCTTCCCGGATGGATTGACGACGATCAGCACTGATTCCTCGTCATTGAATCTTCTATACGCCAGCGGATATGCATTCTCCTCGCAGTAGACGAATTCCACCTTCGCCTCGCTCTGAAGCACCTTCGTCGCCTGGCGGATGCCGATCAGCTTCTTCACCTCATGGTATACAGAATTCGGATCTTTCATCTGATTCTCAGCCGTCGGACGGTTCTCATCCGGATCGATCGGGATGTACAATTCATCCGCCTTCGCCTCGGAGAATCCCGCGTTCAATCCGCCGTTCCACTGCATCGGAGAACGGGAACCTGTACGGATATATCCGCCCTCCACGGACACCACGTCCTTAAGATACCGCATGCCGATCTCATCTCCGTAATAGATGAACGGCGCGCCCGGCAGCGACAGGATGAACGCGAATACGATCTTCACCTCTTCATCGTCCAGCCAGTTGGTGAGACGCTCCATATCATGATTGCCGGACGGCATACAGATCATACCCTTGCCGTTGGTCGGCTCATAGCATTTCTTATAATAATCGATGAACGCCTTCGCATTGCCCTTCCCCTCACGGGAGAAATACGGGTTATCCGCATGGTACAGATCCGTATAGTGGCTCGGTCCGAAGTGAAGCATGAAGTCCATATGATACCCGGATCTCAACGACCTGTCCGGCTGTCCCCACTCGGAGATCATGGCCGCCTCCGGGAATTCCTTATCCAGGAAATCACGGAAATCGCTCCACAGTGCAATCGTACCTTCCTGCTCGGGATCGTTCTTCACAAGCGAACCTGCCATATCCACACGGAATCCGTCACAGCCCATCTTAAGCCAGAACCGCATCACATCCTTGATCGCCTCGCGGGTTGCCAGCGCATCCTCTGAATCCATAGGCTGCTGCCAGTGCGGATTCTCTACCTTATAGCATCCGTAATTCAAACAGGGCTGATGCGCATAGAAATTCACCGCCACACAGCCGTTCCTCTGGCTCATTCCCCGAAGGAATCCCCGGATGTTCTCATCTCCTTCGAATTCCGTCCATGCATCGTCCGTCCACACGTACCGGCCTGAGCAGGAGTTCTTCTCCGGTTTTAAAGATTCCTTGAACCACTCATGCTCCCATGAGGTATGCCCCGGAACCAGATCCAACAGCACATGCATATCCCTCTTATGGATCTCATCAAATAACCTCTTAAGATCTGCATTGGTTCCATAGCGGGGAGCCACCTTCATATAATCAGATACATCGTATCCCGCGTCCAAAAACGGCGACTCAAAGCAGGGATTCAGCCAGATCGCATTGCATCCAAGCTCAGCAATATAATCCAGATGATCAATGATCCCCTGGATATCCCCGATTCCGTCCGCATTCGTATCCGCGAAAGACTGCGGATAGATCTCATAGAATACTGCATTTTTTAACCATTCAACCATTTTATCTACCTCTTTACATACATTCGTGTAACAGCTTACCAGTTATCTTTCGCTAATGACAGATCGCCTTCTCTGTCTCCTTATCGAAGAAATGCGCCTTCTCCATCTTAGCCGCTATCTTAGCCGGCCCTTTTTCGAGCGGCTTCTCCGATGAAGCGATCTTCACCGTCACCGGAATATCCTCAACCGTCAGATGCAGGTGGTAATCCGCCCCCATCAATTCACTGAAATTCATCTCTGCATTCAGAGTATTATCCTTCGTCATCTTCTCCTTCGGAAGGAAATCCTCCAGACGCAGTCCCATGATTACAGATTTCCCAGCATACGGCGCAAGCGCTTTCTTCTTGAAATCCGGTATAAGCAATCTGTTCTTCCTGACAATTGCGTAGAGATTACCGCCCTCCTTAACGATATCGGCATCCATAAAATTCATCTGCGGGCTTCCGATAAATCCGGCAACAAACAGATTATCCGGCGTATCATAGAGAACCTGCGGCGTGTCAAACTGCTGGACGATCCCTTCCTTCATAACCACGATCCGGTCGCCCATCGTCATAGCCTCCGTCTGGTCATGGGTAACATACACAAAAGTAATGTCCAATTTCTGATGAAGCTTGGCGATCTCCGTTCTCATGGAAGCGCGCAGCTTGGCGTCCAGGTTAGACAGCGGCTCGTCCAGAAGGAATACAGCCGGGTTGCGGACCATCGCACGGCCGAGCGCCACCCTCTGACGCTGACCGCCGGAGAGTTCCTTAGGTTTGCGGGTCAGCAGGTGTTCAAGGTCAAGGATCTTCGCCGCTTCATGCACACGGCGGTCGATCTCGGCTTTGTCCTCCTTGCGGAGATTCAGGCCGAAGGAAATATTCTTATACACGTTCATATGAGGATAGAGCGCATAGTTCTGGAATACCATCGCAATGTCCCTGTCTTTAGGCGGAACCTTATTCACAAGCCGGTCCCCGATATATACTTCACCTTCTGTAATGGTTTCAAGCCCTGCGATCATACGCAGAGTGGTAGACTTCCCGCATCCCGACGGACCTACCAGGATAATAAATTCCTTATCCTTGATCTCCAGGTTCAGATTCGGAACGACCGGAGATGCCGCTCCATCATAGGTCTTTGTTACATTTTTAAAACTGATCGAAGCCATAATCATTCTCCTCCTAGTTATTAATCGTTTTTATGTTCAGAAGCCTGCGTGTTCTTCGTCGATGAACAGCGCCTCGCCGGGAGCTTCATGCGGCGCCTCTAATTTCTCCGGATCGATCATCATAAAAGCCTTCTTAAAGAAGATACTGTTCAGATAAGCAACGATCCCGAATCCAAGCGTTCCCCACAGAAACACCGCAAGGCTGACGCCGTTAGGATTCATGAAGAAGGACAGATACACCGCTCCCGCAGTCAACAGGATACTGAGAACCGTCCACGGCAGCGCCGCGATGCTTAGAAGCCACGCATTCTTCAGCGTATTTCTGACGCTGTTTCGGTATCTTGCCTGCAGAGGGAACAGGTATTGGAATCCGAAGAGGAATATCACGCACATCATGAAGAAGCTGATCCGATATACTCTTCCCATCATACCTGTCATACCGCTCACGATAAAGTAATAGATCCCAAGGAACGCAGCAGCCAACAGGCAGATCATCCAGATCGCCGTCCCCTGCATGAAGTTCTGCTTAAAAGCATTCCAGAACTGCTTCGCAATGATATCATCCTCATCCTCGTCCCAGATCGCCTGCATACAGGCAAACAATGCCGACAGTGCCGCCCCGATCGTAAAAAGCGGCAGGGAAAACAGGCAGAATAATACATTACACAGGAATATATTCGCTAATTTCCCCAGATTGTACATCAAAGGGCCATTCATATCAAACAAATTCATCGCAGACTCCTTCCATATGAAATATTTACTTGATCGCGCCTTCTACCATTCCGTTCATGATCTGCTTCTGTGCAACCAGGAAGATCACGATCATCGGAACGATCGCCAGAAGCGCCGCCGTCAGGATCAGATCCCACTGTTTTACATAGGAACCCACGAAAGCCTGCACTGCAACCGGAAGAGTCTTGACCTTGCCGTTCTGTCCAAGCATCAGTGAAGGCAGCAGGTAGTCGTTCCAGATCCACATACCATTCAATATGGTGACCGTCGTGATGACCGGTGTCAGAAGCGGGAAGATGATTCGGAAAAATGTTCCTTCCGGGGAGCAGCCGTCGATAGCCGCCGCCTCTTCAAGCTCATAAGGGATACCCTTGATAAAACCTGTCAGGATGAATACCGTCATAGCTCCTCCGAATCCGCAGTATGCGAACACGATACCCGGGATGGACTGCAGCATGGAGATCCCGATAAACTGGCTCACATCACGGAATGTAGAGATCAGCGGAAGCATAACGACCTGGAACGGAATGATCATGGATGCAATGAATACCATATAGATAGCCGTGGACCATTTGGTCTTGTTCCGGCAGATCACCCACGCTGCCATACCGCCGAAAAGCGCCAGTAATACCAGAGACAGAACCGTGATGATCACGGAAGTACCGAATGCATACCAGAAGTTAAAATTAGAGTTATTGACTACAGCTGAAATATTCGCCATTAGCTGTGAAAAGCTTACTCCGCCAAAGCCTACCGGATTGGATACGATGCCGTTGGCATTCTTAAAGGTATTCAGCACAACCAGATAGAACGGGAACAGTGTGTAAACTGCAACTATCGTGCCAAGAATTGTAAAGATTATTTTGCTTGATTTCTTCATTTTCATTACAATTCCACCTCCTTGCTGTTGGATATACGAACCTGAATGATCGATACACTTGCCAGAATGATGAAGAACAGAACGGCTTTCGCCTGTCCGAGCGCATAACTGTTCTTCGTGATCGCCGTATTGTAGATATTAAGAGCAAGCATCTGCGTACCGTTTGTCAGGTAACTTCCCATGAAATCCGCAACCGATCCGGTACCGTTTGTCAGCGCCATATTCACATCAAACTGTTTGAACGCCGACGTCAGTGTCAGGAAGGTACAGATCGTAACTGTGGACGCGATCATAGGTATCTTGATCTTGAACAGAGTCGTCAGAGCATTGGCTCCGTCGATCTGGGATGCTTCCAGAACATCCTTCGGAACGGTTGTAAGTCCTGTCACATAGATCAGCATGATATAACCTGCGTACTGCCAGATATATACGACTACGATCGCCGCGAACGCTGTCTTTGTATTGGCCAGGATAGAATTCATCATCCCCCACTTGGATGTGATCTGTATCAGCACGTTATTGAATACGAACTGCCAGATATAACCCAGTACGATACCGCCGATCAGGTTCGGCAGGAAATACGACGCACGGAAGAAATTGATCCCTCTCATCTTCGATGTACAGAGCAAGGCAAGCATAAACCCGATCACATTGATCAGAACCATGTTGAATATAACAAACAAAAATGTAAGCAGCACAGACCATACAAAGGACGGATCCTTAAACATCGTTGCATAATTGGCGAATCCGACAACCCCTGTCAGTCTGATTCCGTTCCAGTCCGTAAATGAGTAAATAATACCCAGGCCTAACGGGATAAGAACTGTCACGGCAAACGTAAACAGCAGCGGAAACAGGAATATAAAGTTGATAATGCTGCGATGATGTTCTACTGTCGGGAAGAAATACAGGCCGACCAGAAATACGACCGCACCGATCACCAGCAATGGTCCTCTGTAAGAAGCACTGCTGCCGCTAAAATCCAGAACCAGTGCAAACGCCAGACCTGCAATGCCCGCGGCCAGAAGAACATATGACAACAATTTTGTATTTTTTGAGTTTTCAGCCATTGTTACAGCTCCTCTCTCTTATTTTTCATGACAAAAAGGACGGCAGCACGCCGCTGCCGTCCACCTCTTAAACAGTGGTCTAATTCCAAGGGTTACGCCCCCGTAAAATTAGTTCGCGTAGCAAGCCTCACTAACCTGCTGAATTGTCTTTATAAAGCCTTCCGTATCCAAAGCGCCTGACGCATAGTCGGCAAATACCTGACCGGTGTAATTCATTGCATAGCCTTCTTTCATATCAAGCCAGTGCCAGGATGAAGTCTTCTCTGCGGAAATATAATCTACCATCGCCTGTGCAAACGGATCTGACGCAACATGAGTACAGGATTTGAACGGACTGATGAATCCGGCCTCCTCAACCAGTACCTTCTGAGCAGTGTCTTCTGACATCCACTGTAAGAATGCCTTCGCCTCATCTACATTGCCCTCAGAGTATACAGACCACCAGGAAGGTGAATTTGTGAGGATCGTGTCAATACCGTCCTGGAACGCATAAGGAATCATTCCGACCTCAAAATTCCCTGCTGCGTCATAGGCATCCTTGTCATCTGTCGTCATAGTAGCCCCGATCCAGGAACCCTGTGTAACAAACGCGTATTTACCGGAAGCAAAGTTTAAGATCTGCTGATCGTATGTACCGGAAACCAACAGCGCCGGGTCAGAATACTCATTCAAAACACCGACATACTCAGCAAAATCCGTGAGACGTTCCTCGTCAAACTTACCGCCGTCGTTCAGAAGATCGATATATGTAGTGTCATCGCGCTCAAGACCTGCATCCAGATAGTTCGCGAATACATGCTGGCCTGTTGACCAGTAAAGGTTTGTAGGTTCTGCACAGTAACCTACTACTGCATCGATACCAAGCTCATCCTTCTTGGAATCCAGAGTCTTAAATGCTTCTTCAAGTTTTGCCGTATCTGTAAGCGTAGCCGGGTCAATCTCAGCCTTTTCAATAATGCTCTTATTGTAAGCAAGACCGATAGCCTCTACGGTATATGGATATCCGATGGTTCCTTCTTCAGCGTCGACATATGCGTTATCTGTGTCGGCCGCCCACTTCTCATCGCTCATATCCACCAGCATTCCAGACCAGTTCTTGAACTCAGGTCCTAACGCATTTACAAAGATATCCGGCATATTGCCAGCCTGATAGTAGCCCTTGATCGTACCCTGGATGTCAACACCGCCGCCCATAGATTCGATCTCAACCGTCACGCCGCTCTCTTCCTTGTACATCTCAGCCAGTTTTTTCAAAGTACCGTCTATCTCGATCTTACCATTTACCAGGCGAATTGTTTTGCCGTCTGAACCAGATGAAGAACCGCCGCCTGAGCCGCCATCAGAATCTCCGCCTGATGAACCGCATGCTGCTAAACCTAATACCATCGTTGCCGCCAAAAATGCTGCAATAACTTTCCTTTTCATTTTGTCCTCCACAGTTTGATTATTTTTGTTATAACAAATAAAATTTTCTACCTTTTGCGCATAAGGTATCTTGCTAGATATATTAGCATTTATTTTATAATCTTGCAATATCTTTTGCGCATAAGTTTCAAAAAATATGTCTAAAGACATATTTTTATTTATCTTTTACAAATTTATGACATAATTATTATGCAACTTCACAACGCTTTCCCTTATGCGCAAAAGTCATTTCAGTCATTCTTTTGCATATCCTCCTGAGCCAACGCAAAAAACCTGCGAACAAAGCTTCTCTTGCAGCGCAATCTGCGCGGCAAAACCTCCGTCCGCAGGTCTCTCTAACCTACTCTCTCTAAATTTATCTATTCGATCTATTCGTCTGCATTCCCGTCGTTACAACTGCCGCTCATATCATTCTCCTGACTGTAGCTGCCATATGCCGAGATCGTCTTCACGCTGTCCCTCACAACGAGCTCAATGGGAAGCTTCACATCCCACTCCGGGATCTCTTCCTCCTGGATCATCTTTATCAGCGTATTCACGGCAAGCCGTCCTCTCTTCGCAGGATCCTGCCGGACCGTCGTAAGCGCCGGCCGGATGATCCTGGACAGCAGGACGTCGTCAAATCCCGTAAAGGACAGATCTTCCGGAATCCTCACTCCCCGATCGCTGAAATAGCTCATCAGCAATGCTGCCCAGTAATCCGAACAGCACATAAATACCGTATAATTCCTGGACAGATAGAACAGCTCTTCCATACTTGCCTCCCTCTCAGCCGTTCCGGGGCGGATGATCAGCAGGTCCTTCGAATCTGCCTTAAGTCCGTACTTAGCCAGAGCCTTCTGATGGCCGATATAGCGGATATAATCCACACCCTCCATGTTATCCGCCAGAAATGCGATCCTTCTGTGGCCGCGGTCCAGAAGATGCAGAGTCATCTCGTAAGCACCCTTCTCATCATCCAGTCCCACATTCACATAATTCATGATATCCCTGGGCGCATAACTGTCTATCAGAACGATCGGGTTCTTATACCTGCTCTTGATCTTAACAAAATCATCATGCAATATCCCCAGAAGGATCAGGCCGTCAACGTTCCATGTCAGGATATTCCTGATCAGCTCAGAGATATCATCCGATGTATAGATCATCATAAAATATCCTCTGCTTCGTATCTCTGATTCGATCGCCCCTAGCAGCACGCTGAAAAACGGGTCCGCTATTATATTATCATACTGATCCTTCCTGCCCTTCAGCGAAACGCCGATGATCTTGGAACACTTCTGCGTAAGGCTTCTGGCGCTGTTATTCGGAACATAATCATATTCTTTTAATAATTTTTCTACCTTCTCTACCGTCTTCTGCGAGACCTCGCTTGTCTTTCCATGGATGACATTCGACACCGTCGTCGTGCTGATCCCCAGCATATCGGCCATATCTTTGATCGTTATCATATAACACCTCCGTAACGATTCTTCGTATACAACAATGTACCCCTGCCGTAAGTCCGGCAAGCTATATTAATCCATGAAAATTATATCATAAAACAGTACCAGCAACAAGTATCTATAATCCGCGTCTTAATCGCGTCTTAATCGCATCTTAAGACCCTATAATTCGCCGGATTCTCATAGTCCTTGCCGATTCCGTCATCCTCGTACAGCGTGTACTCCGCATGCTCAAAACCGATCATCTTAAGGTTCGCCGTATCAAGCTTCTCCATGCACTCAGCCGCCTCTGCAAGCGGAATACACCTTCCCTTCCGTATAAAGAGCGGGACCTCATTGACCGCGATCTCCACATAATGATGTCCCTGCGTCAGAAGTTCCTCCGTATACGCGCCGTCCTTTGCGAACTTCACGAACAGCATATCCTCCGGCAGATAGACGTAACGGCCTTTTGCATTCTGCGTATAGACCGGTGCGATCATAGCCTCGCCGCCCAGCATCATCTGATCCTCCACGCCGGCGGCAAAGGAATCTTCAGGATATACAAAAGCAAGAGGCCTGAAATACATATCATCATTCAGGGCTGCTTTCATGTATTCACTGTACAGGTAAGGGAGCAGACGGTATCTTGTCTCCACGATCCCCCGGAAGTCCTCAGTGTCTCCGAATTGATAGGCCTCCTGCCTTCTGGTCCCCTGGGCTGAATGATTGCGCATCAAAGGCGTGAATACCCCAAGCGCCATCCACCGCAGAACAAGATCTCTGGTGGCGTCATTATCAAATCCTCCAAGGTCTGCGCCTGTGTACAGGAAACCGCACATATTCAGCGACGGCATCATCTTAAGATTCAGAAGGATGTGGGACCACCAAGATCTGTTGTCACCCGTCCAGATCCCTCCGTAACGATGCATCCCGATGTAAGAAGACCTGGAAAACATCAGAAGCCTCTTATCCGGGGCGATCCTGTCGAATGCCTCTGCTGCTGCCCGCGTCATATTGTATCCAAACAGATTATGCACCTTGTCATGCCGGATCATCCTGCCGCCGACATTGTGATAGAACCTCCTGTAATCCTCTGGATTATTCGCGATTCCTGTTACCAGACCCTCCAGCTCCCAGACCGGGATCGTCTCCATGTCCTCCTGCACATATCTCTTGATCGTCTCCTTCAATTCCTCGATCCCTTCCCGTGAATAGAAGATCGCCGGCTCGTTCATATCATTCCAGAACCCCTCGATTCCCTGGTCGATCAGGAAACGGTACTTGCCGCCGAACCACCTCCTTGCTTCCGGGTTGAGCACATCCGGGAAATGCGTATCCCCGGGCCACACCGCCGCTACAAAATCACTGCCGTCCTCACGCTTGCAGAAATATCCCTTCTCAACGCCTTCTTCATAGACCGGATATCCTTCTTCCACCTTCACGCCCGCATCTATGATCGGAATCAGGCGGATCCCCCGCTCCTTCATCTCACGGACAAATTCCGGGAAATCCCGAAAATTCTCCTCATTCAGGGTAAAATCCTTAAAATCCTGCATATAATCAATGTCCATATAGATCATATCGATCGGAATGTGATTGTCCTGGTATCCGTCCGCCACGCTCCGGTAATCCTCCTTTGTCTTATACCCCCATCTGCTCTGCCCGAAGCCGAATGCGAATCTCGGCGGAATATAGCTTCTTCCGATGATCTTACGGAACTGCTTTACGATATCATAGGCGCTCTCTCCCGTTATCACATACAGATACAGATCCGCATACTCACAGCTCACCTGCAGAAGTTCTTCTTTCGTATAACCGATGTCAAATGTGATCTTCGACGGATAATCGAAAAACAAGCCGAAGGTCTCTTTGCCGGATATCACGATAAAATTATGCGCGGCGTACAAGGACATCTTCGCCTCCGTGTGGTTCGGGTCGTCCGTACAATTGCTGATATAGCAGTAATTCCTCTTGTTCAGGCCGCGGTTCGCTTCTCCCAGGCCGTAGACGACATCCTCCCCGTCCATCCGGTATGTGAAGGCAAATCCTTCCTCTGTACTGATCTCTCCGAATTCCGGCGTCCCCTGTTCTGTCTCCATCGTTTTTACAACGGCTTCCGTCTCAAACGGCGTGCCAAATCTGTATTTTTTTATCATAGATCTGATTCCTTTCTGTTTTTCTTCTGTTCTATAGATTATACTCTATATCGTTAAATTAATCTAACATTATTGTAAAAAAATGAACGGATTTGGGGTGTTTTGGGATTGCGCTTTTTCCAAAAAAGATGTACATTTATGTTAGAGAGATTTTCTGCGGCGGCATAATCCTGCAGGCTGCAGAACTATAGGAGGTAACATATATGAAACGAACAGCAGGGATTCTACTCCCCATCACCAGTCTGCCGTCCCGTTATGGTATCGGCGGTTTTACTCAAAGTGCATATGATTTCATCGACTGGCTTAAGGAGGCCGGACAGTCCTACTGGCAGATCCTTCCGCTTGGCCCTACCGGCTACGGCGATTCTCCTTATCAATCATTTTCTACTTTCGCCGGAAACCCATACTTCATCAGCCTGGAAGCCCTGGTCGAGGAAGGCGTGCTGCATCAGGAAGAATGCGACGCGATCGACTTCGGAGACAGAGCGGATACCGTAGATTATGAGAAGCTCTACAAAGCACGCTATACCTTGCTCTACAAAGCATATCAGCGCAGTTGGATCACCGAGAACCATGATTACCAGCATTTTGTGCGCAAGAACAAGTGGTGGCTCTTTGATTACGCCCTGTTTATGGCGATCAAAGAGCAGTTCAGCAATATCTCCTGGGATCAGTGGCCCGAGGATATCCGTCTGCGCGAAGGCTCCGCCATGAAGGAATACTATAACGAGCTGTTCCCATACGTCGAGTTCCATCAGTATATGCAGTTCAAGTTCTATGAACAGTGGAGCGCCCTCAAGTCCTACGCCAACCAAAAAGGCATCCGTCTGATCGGGGACATTCCCATCTATGTCGCAATGGACAGCGCCGACACCTGGTCACACCCGGAACTGTTCCAGCTAGACGAGCGGAATGTACCTCTTGCGGTGGCGGGATGCCCGCCGGATGGATTCTCCGCCGACGGACAGCTCTGGGGGAATCCTCTCTACCGCTGGGAATACCACCGCGATACCAATTATGAATGGTGGATCTCCCGCCTTGCATACTGTTTCCAGATGTATGACGTATTAAGGATCGATCATTTCCGCGGATTTGACGAATATTATTCCATTCCTTACGGGGAGGACTCCGCGGCAAACGGCCGCTGGGAGAAAGGTCCCGGCATAGAATTATTCCAGTGTATGGAGCAGCACCTCGGCAGTCATGAAGTGATCGCCGAAGACCTTGGCTACGTGACAGACTCCGTCCGCTGGCTGGTGCATGAGAGCGGTTTCCCGGGCATGAAGGTTCTGGAATTCGCCTTTGATTCCAGAGATACCGGTTCTGCCAACGACTATCTGCCTCACAATTACGCAGAGAACAGCGTCGCCTACACCGGAACCCACGACAACGAGACCATCGTCAGCTGGTTTGACTCCATCACTCCCAAAGAACAGGCTGCCGCAAGGGATTATATGTGCGATCATTATACGCCGAAGGAGCAGCTATACAAGTCCTTCATCTCTCTGGTAATGCGCAGCAACGCCAAGACCTGCATCATCCCTATACAGGATTACATGGGGCTTGATAACAGCTGCCGCATGAATAAGCCTTCCACCGTCGGGAACAACTGGAAATGGAGACTGACCAAAGAAGATCTGACCGACGAACTTAAGGATGAGATCCGCGCCATCACCAAGCGGTACGGACGGACGATCTAACACCACACATTTAAAAGGAGTCCATCTGCGATAGATGCACTCCTTTTTTAATTCCATTCTATCTTTTTACTCCACCGTCTCAACGGAATCTACGATACTCATCTTCCCGATCGCCCTAAGCGGAAATGCCGTCGCTGTAAGACACGCCGCCACAGACACCGCCGCCGCTTCAAGAACCGAAAGTAGCGGAAATGCAGTAAGCCTGATCTCGTCTGTCACCGCCGCTCCTATAAATACCGTACAGATATATCCGAATACCGCTCCAAGCGCCGCTCCGAGCAGACCGTAATACGCCCCTTCCCACAGAAATGTCACGTAAAGGCTGCGCTTACTCATCCCGACCGCTCTCTGCATCCCGATCTCACGGATGCGGGTGTGGATATTCGTGTACACAGTATTGACGATATTCAATACACCGATCAGTCCGATGAATAAGATCAGTCCCCAGCAAAGGAACCGGATCTGCTCAAAGCTCTCCGCCATCTGTGCATCTGTCTGCCGATAGGACAGCCAATAAGTCCCCGGGCTCTCGGCGCACCATTCATCCAGCCATTTCTCAAAAATCTCCGCATCCGCATCTTCCTTAAGAGTCGGATAAATCTCCGTATACCCGTCGTCTCCTGTCAGCATAGCATATAACGAATCGGTAACGATCACCTGCACGCCGTTTAGGAATTCACCGCTGCCGATACAGACCGGATCCTCTGAGATTCCTGCGATCCGAAGGCGCACTCCGTTCACTGTGACCGTCTCACCCTGATGCAGTTCTGTATGCGGTATCTCCTCTCCCTGATAAGTGAACGGAACCGGATTCACGGCAAGGCATGCCGTACCCTTTTTTAAGTCTTCGATATCCTCCTTCGACAGCTTCGGCACATAACTGCTCAGACGCGGTTCGTCGACGGACGCGATCTGAAAATTCTCGCTTGGATTAAGATCTATATCCAGATCTATCGGTATGTTCCCCTCTTCATCCTGCATATAATGCGTTAACTTTGCTGCAGCAAGATCCGCCGTCAGCCCGAGAGCTTCAAGCTGCGATACGGCCTGGGGGGACATTCCGGACGTCTCGTTCGTCACAGCATAGTCGCCCAGATACATTTTCTGCACATCGCTGCTTGCATCCAACAAGGCGCTGAAGCTCTGAAGCGCAACAAAGACTGTAATACTCATCACAATGGATAGAACCGTGATCACCGTGCGGCCAAGATTCCGTCTTAGATTCAGCCGCGCATAAAATGCTTCAAAATTACGGATCTTTTTCTGCTTTCTGCTGCGGCGCCTGATCTTCGTACTCCTTCCGCCCATGGCCTCTGTCGGCGAGATGCGGGCTGCATACCGTGCAGAAGGAAACGCCGCCAGCACGGCAAATAAAATCGTCACCGCCGCGCTTACTACCAGCGGCAGAAGATTGGCATCGCTGTCTGCGATCGCCTGATTCAATTCCTGCGTGCTTTCAGCAAGAAATATATCCGGGCTTAAGAATCCGGCCGCGGCAGCCAGAATGCCTTTGGCTGACAACATCCCCAGGACAAGACCCAAGGGCAGCCCGATCCCGCACAGGATCAAGAGCTGAACCGTCACCAACGCATAGATCTGTCCCTTCTCACTTCCGATGGCGCGAAGCGTACCGTATTCACGGATCCGTTTGGTCACGGCTACCTTAAGGATATTGTAGACGACAAGTCCTGCTGCCAGCAAGATCAACACCCCAACCATAATACATGCTGCCATCATAAACGGGAATCCCTTATCTTCCCCTTCGCCCTCTTTTTGGGCATAGTCAATGCCGAGTGCATTTAACAAAACCCAATTATACTGGATATTCTCTTTTTGCACCCCTAGCTTAAGCGCCAACTCATCTACAACAGACTGGAACTGCTCTGTGCCGGTGGTTTTAAAATCTGCCGAATAGAGCAGATAGCGATCGGGCAGCAGTTCCTTCGCTGTCCCTTCTCCCACAACAGCGTTAAGCGTACCGCTTACATACCCCTTATAATTATTCTTAAGGATTCCGGTCAATACAAAATCCGCCGTATATTCATAAGGCAGACGGTCGTCTCTCATCAACGCAATGCTGACAGGCAAGGTGACCGCCGAACCCAGACGCGCCTCAAGACCGAGATATTTGAGAGTGTCTCCCGATAGTGCGATCTCTCCTTTCCCTTGCGGCAGCCTTCCTTCCTCTACCGCCCCAACGTCTGGATATGCCTTAAGCGCTTCCCCCTGGTACTCCCGAAGATGCAGGGTAAGCCCGCTGTTCTGGATCTCTGCGGAACCTAAGTTGATGATGCTCCCCACATCCTTAAGCCGCCCGTCCGAATGCAGCTTCTCATTCTGCTCTTCGGTTAACTGATGAAAGGACGCATAACGGTCCCCGTTCAGGCTTGCAGCCTGATTGACGCGCATAAACTGTAAGATACCGACCGACTGTCCGAGCGCAGCCGTCGCCGTTGCCGACAGGACCATTGCAATCAGGATCAGAACGGAAGTTACCTTCTGCGTCTTTATTTCTTTCCATGCCAGAGACAGATAAGACTTCATCATGCATCCACCTCCGTAAGAACACCGTCGACGATCATGAACTGCCGGTCTGCCCTTCTGGCGATCCGGCTGTCGTGAGTGATGATCACCAGGGTCTTCTCCATCTCCTTTTGAATGCTTTCAAGCATTTCCATCACTTCACTGCCGCTCTTACTGTCTAAGTTTCCTGTCGGCTCGTCTGCAAATATGATCTCCGGCTGTGCGATCAGCGCCCTCGCGATCGCGACACGCTGCTGCTGACCGCCTGACAGCTCGTGGGGCAGATGCATAAGCCGCCCTTCAATTCCAAGAAGCCTCGTAATCTTCTCCAGATATTCTGTATCCGGCTGCTTTTTATCCAGCAGCAAAGGCATGATAATATTCTCTTTGGCAGTAAGGACCGGCAGCAGATTGAACTGCTGGAAGACAAATCCGATACGCCGGCGGCGAAACGCCGACAATTCTCTGTCGGTAAAACTATAGATATCCCTTCCGCCGTAGGTCAATACGCCGGAGGTTGGCCGGTCAAGCCCGGACAGCAGATGCAGAAGCGTACTCTTCCCGCTTCCCGACGGACCCATGATAGAGATAAAATCACCGGTCCCGATCACAAGGCTTGCTCTGTCAAGCGCCGTCACCTTCCCTTCCCCGCTTCCATAGATCTTGGACAATTCCTTTGCTTCGATATGCATAAAAATCACTCTCCTTATCTGATGATAAAGAGAGTGTAACGAATAAATCTCAAAAAACGCTCAAGGTTTTATATCCTAAAATATGCTTTCGCCAACGCGCCGCCTTCTGCCGGGTTCTCAAGCTCCAACATTCCTCCATGTTTCTTACACAAGAGCTGGCAGCTATATAATCCCATTCCAAAATGCGACGCTTCCTCCTTCATTTTCCCGAACGGCTTCGGACCGCTGCGCACCAGTTCTGCCGGATAACCTGATCCATCGTCCTGTACGGAGAGAATCGCATACTCTCCCTTCACTTTTAGCCGTATTTCCAATCTGCTTTCGGCAAAACGCGCCGCATTACCCGTCAGATTCTCCAGGATATTCAGGAATATCCCGTGATCCAGCCGTATCTCTCCTTCTATGGGCGCATCGATCGTATATTGTAACGCCGGAGCAAGGAGCTTCGCCGTATCCTCCAGTTCTGCCCGCAGCTTGACATACTCATATCTGCCGCGGCGGACCGGAATCTGCTCAAGCCGCTGTATGCCGCTCATCGTCTCAACATAGTTTTCAATACGGAGAGCATAGCTCTCCAGCCTGTCAAGAGCCTGGTCATCCTGTTTTCCTTCCTTAAGAAGCTTCACCGTCCCCTTCAACACCGTGACCGGATTGCGCAGGTCGTGGGAAAATGCTGCATTCAGCCTTTTGCGCTCCTCTGCCTGCTCCCATAATTCCTGGTTCGACCGCAGAAGCTCCGCCCGCATCATCTCAAAGGCCCGGCACAGCTCCCCTAATTCATCCTCCGACGACGCCGCGACCGAGAAATCAAGATCCCTTCTCAGAATACGCTCCGTACCTTCCTTAAGTACAGCGATCGGTGTTTTTAATTTGATCCTGTAAAATAATAGTCCGGCAATCCCAAGACCGCTCACAGGAAGCAGAACACATGCCAGCATCCAGATACCGTCCATCAGCCATGGAATCCTTTGCTGTTCTAAATTAAGTCCGTACATATCCGGCTCTTTTTCGATCTCCGTTATCAGCCCTATATGGAAATCCTTATAAAACATTCCTATATAACGGCCTTGGATATCTTTGCATATACAGAATACCAGTACGACCAATACAAGGGAAGCTGCGACACATCCGACCGATAATACGAAGATCGACCTCTTAAGACTCATATTTTTAAAGCTCATATTCTTAATTCTCGTCCCTCTCAGCCGTTCCACCGGTATCCGCACCCCCAGACTGTCTCTATGAAGCTATGCAGTGTATATACCGCAAGCTTTGCCCGAATCTTCCGTATATGTTCCATGATCGTATCGCTGCTGCCGTCCCCGTCTATTCCCCACACGATCTCGTAGATCCTCTCCCTGTCGAATACCTGTCCGGCATTCACCGAGAGCAGTTCCAGTATATCGAATTCCCTCTTCGATAAGGAAACCTGCTCGCCGTTCACAGAGACCGTCCGTCCTGTATAATCAACCGTCAATTCCCCGAAGAACCGTACCGCCGAATTCTCCTGCCGCCTTTGTTCCCTTCTGAGATGCGCGGCAACTCTCGCCCCCAGCTCATAGAGGTCAAAAGGCTTCACGATATAATCATCTCCTCCGGCCTGAAATCCCCGGATCTTATCGGCAGACTCCACCCGCGCAGTGAGAAACAGAATCGGGCATGAGACAAACCCGCGGATCCGTTCACAGACCGTTAGGCCGTCCATCCCCGGCATATTGATGTCAAGAAGTATCAGATCCGGGCCGCACGACGATCTGCGAACCGCTTCTTCTCCGCTCATAGCGGTCATCACATTATAAGTATCGGCAAAATAGCTCTTCATCATCTCAACCATACCCGGTTCATCATCCACAATCAGCAATGTCTGTTTCATCCCGCTCCTCTCCCCTAGTACACCGAATAATAAGTAACCAACCATATAACTTGCCTGATTTTCCATCTGCGTCGTTGTCGTCAATCGGCGTAGCGCCCACTACGCCTCATTCCTCCGCCTTGCATATAAAAAATCATTCTGCGTTATATGGCTAGGAACTTATTTTTCGGTGTACTAGTGTACCGACAATACATCGAATAATAAGTTTCTGGTGCTCCATCCGGACAGAAATCAAACTCCTGAATTGGATGGAACACCAGTATAACAGGAAAATCTCAAGAAATTCTCAAAGAAATAATATTATTTGATCATGCCCGGATCGCCCACCTCATCTTCGTTGACCGCGCTCTCCCGTTTCTTGCGCACTCTTCTGCCGACGGCCGGATCACTTCCGTGGATATCTCCTGATAGATTCCTGCTTTCTTCATCTCCTTGAAAGATCTCTTCACCAACCGATCCTCTCCAGAGTGAAAGGTAAGGATCGCCGCACGCCCTCCCGGCGCCAGCACATCCGGCAGTTTCTCCAGGAACTCATATAACACTTCAAACTCCCGGTTCACATCGATCCTAAGCGCCTGAAAGGTTCTCTGGCAGGCCTTCTTCACCGCATCCTTCTGCTCTGCTGCCGGAAGAAATCCAAGCGCGGATTCAATCGCATCCTTCAACTGCAATGTTGTGTCGATCTTATCCCCTTTCTTCAATCGCGTCATCACCGTTCTGGATATCTCGCCGGCATACGGCTCGTCCGAATTCTCCTTAAGCATCCCCGCGAACTCCTCCTGAGTCATCTCCCGTATACGTTCGGCCGCACTGACTCCCTTGTGCGGATTCATGCGCAGATCCAGAGGGCCTTCTGCCTTATATGTGAATCCTCTGTCGGGATTATCGATCTGCATGGATGAAACACCTAAGTCCGCCAATACAAAGTCAAATCGCCCCGCTTCAGCGGCAACCAGATCGATATCAGCAAAATTCTGAAGCCTCACCGTCAGTATATCCTCCCCATATCCCAAGCGTTCTAACCGCTCCTTCGTCTTCGCGGACTCGATCGGATCGACATCCAACGCATAGAGATGCCCCTGTCCCTTAAGACATTTCAACATCTCCTGTGTATGTCCTCCATAGCCCAGCGTCGCATCAAGCCCCCTTTGTCCCGGCTTGATCTGCAGGAAATCAAGAATCTCATTTACACAGATAGACAGATGCATCCCCGCGGGAGTGCTGCCCTTTTGAATCACCTTTGAAATCGTGTCCGCATATTTCTCCGGCTGAAGTTCCTTGTATTTCTCTTTATAATTTCTCGGATGCGTTCCCGCATACCGTACACGCCTCTTATGCTTTTCCTGTTCACCCATAATTTCTTCTCCCTCTGCTTTCTATTATGTTCATTATACCTTTGGATAACACCCTCGTCAATGTAACCTGGACTGGTTCTTCTGCCTGCGATAAAGTTTTTCTTTTATTTTACCTTTCAAAACTGTGATATTTGCTTTTTGCGTATATATGATTTATAATATTTTCAGACAAACAGCAACGCGTTGTTTTCATGGAAAAAGGGACATTGCAATGAACAGGATATTATTAGTAGAAGACGATACGGAAATCAGCTCCATGTTGAAAACATTTCTGACTACGGAGAATTTCGAGGTAGTCACAGCATTCAACGGAGAAAGCACTTGTCAGCAATTCCGTTCAGACGATTTCAGTCTGGTTCTGCTTGATCTGGTGATACCTAAGATGGGCGGCATGAAGGTCATGGAAAGAACCTGAGAACACAGTGCGATACCAATCATTATTATCTCGGCAAAGGACACGGATTCTGACAAAATGCTTGGCCTGGGTCTCGGAACGGATGATTACATCAGTGACTTTACCATGGCGGGCAACGCAGTATTCCCCGGCATTTTGACAATAATCTCTTTGGGCTTTGCCGTATTGTCAATATACAACGCAGAAAGCAGGGATTTGATATAGTATACAGAACAACTTAAAATTGCACAAGCGGAGGAACAATGGATGCCAGAAGATATTCATATTATTGAAATATATAATGGTGATAAAAAATCATTTTACACTAAAGAAATTCTTGAAAGGTTAACCATATGCACAGACACGTAAATTTTATAAAAGTATTGGTTTTGAGCCACTTATTACTCTGACAGAAATGTGGGACGAAGAAAATCCTTGCCTTATTATGTTCAAATTACTTGTATAGAAAAAGGGGCAGAGAGACTGTAAAATAAACTGTGTATTGTCGTAAATTGGTATGTAAAATCTTGTTTTTTCGACATTTCTAAAATCAATTCCCAGTGCCGATTTTTTTACAATTACCGTTATTTTTCGACGCTATTTTCG
>CAJTGB010000013.1 GCA_910575835.1 Lachnospiraceae bacterium
ATTTTTTGACTGGTTTGTCAAGTGTTTTTGAGAAAAAAGTGGGTGATTTTTGAAAAATAGGTTCTGAAAGTCCCAAGAAATAAGGGCTGAAGATTCCGAGAAGTTATACATAAAGTAAGGAGGAAATCAATATGCTTAGCAAGGAAAGAGAAGAGAAGCTGGTCGCATTTTGCCAAAAGATGATCCAGGCAAAGAGCTACAGCGGCCACGAAGACAAGGTGGTAGAGGAGATGAAGCAGTTCTGTGACCAGGAAGGCTTCACAGACGTACATGTGGATAAGTACGGGAACTGCATCTGCCATATCAAGGGCAAACAGCCCGGACCGAAGATCCTGTTCGACGGACACATGGACACCGTTCCGGTACCGGATGAGAGCGCGTGGGAGCATGATCCGTTCGGGGCAGAGATCATAGACGGGAAGATGTACGGAAGAGGAACCTCTGATATGAAGGGCGCCCTGTCTTCCATGATGGCAGCGGCAATCTACTATGCGAAGGATTGCGACTACAACTTCCCCGGTGATATCTATGTGGCAGGCGTCGTACACGAGGAGTGCTTTGAGGGAGTTGCGGCAAGAGAGATCAGCGCTTATGTGAAGCCGGATTATGTAGTGATCGGAGAGGCTTCCCAGTTAAATATCAAGATCGGCCAGAGAGGCCGCGGGGAGCTTAAGGTTGAGACCTTCGGCGTGCCGGCGCACTCTGCAAACCCGGAGAAGGGCGTGAATGCCGTATATAAGATGTGCAAGGTGATCGAGGCGATCCAGGGGCTTAAGCCGACCAATCATCCGGTACTTGGAGACGGGATCTTAGAGCTTGTGGATATCAAGTCCTCACCGTATCCGGGGGCTTCCGTAGTGCCGGATTACTGCCGGGCAACCTATGACAGACGCCTTCTGGTAGGAGAGACGAAGGAGAGCGTGCTTGCACCGATCCAGGAGCTGCTGGATCAGATGATGAAGGAAGATTCCGCGTTAAAGGCGAAGGTGTCCTTCGTGGAGATGGAAGAAGAGTGCTATACCGGCAACAAGATCAGCAGCGAGAGATTCTTCCCTGGCTGGTTGTATGATGAGAACGAGCCGTTTGTGCAGGATGTGTATAAGGAGATGAAGGCGCTTGGGCTGAATCCGACGATCACGAATTATAACTTCTGTACGAACGGAAGCCACTATGCAGGCGAGGCAGGAATCAAGACGCTTGGTATCGGACCTTCTAAGGAGAATCTTGCGCATACTATCAATGAATATATTGAGATTGAGCAGCTTGTGAAGGTGACGGAGAGCTATTACGGAGTGATGAAGGCGCTGCTTAAGTAGGTATGTTTGGGCGTTCGGGTGGAAGAGGGTTGCAGTGGGGACGGCCGTTCGGAGATGTCCGTCCTCACGCGGACTGGGCAACGCTTCGCTGAACTAACGGCTAACTTCGACTAAGGCATTCAGGAAAGCCTTCATGCCTAAGTCTCCGTAAGCCGTGGATTTCATCTACGCTAAAGACGCCCTGGAATGTCCGCTTAGAGGACGGACATCTTCGAACGGCCTGTATATTACAAATGGATTCCAGCCGAACGGGCAGAAGTGTTTATATTTTTGAAAGGGGTGGTAGTTTGCAGTTGTTTGATTTGCATTGTGATTCGATCGTTAACTATAAGAAAGAACAATCTGATTTCTTGTGTGGGAAGACGCAGTTTTCGCTGAAGGAGCTTGATAAGTTTGAGAGATTGTGTCAGACGATGGCTGTTTTCATTCCTGATGATGTCAGGGGTGAAGAGGCGGTTCAGTATTTCCGTGATCATAAGGAATATCTGGAGATGCTTCTTAGGAAGCAGAGTGAGATGGCGGAGTTGGTATGTACGCCGGGGGATATTGAACGGATCACTGCGGAAGGCAGATGTGCGGTGATACTGGCGGTTGAGAGCGGCGCGGCCCTTGCGGGATCTCTTGATAACGTAGACTATCTTGCGGCAAACGGCGTCAAGATGATGACGCTTGTGTGGAACGGGCCGAACGAGCTTGGCAGCGGGCAGAAGACCGATCAGGGGCTTACTCCTTTTGGGCGGCAGGCTGTGAAGCGGATGGAAGAGGCGGGGATTATCGTAGATGTGTCCCACCTGAATGACAGAGGGTTCGGGGAACTGTGCGAGATCGCTGAGAAACCGTTTATCGCGACCCACTCCAATCTTCGTTCCGTATGTTCTCATAAGAGGAATCTGACGGAAGAGCAGTTCAAGGAGATGATTAACCGTAAGGGACTGGTAGGCGTGAATCTGTATGAGCAGTTCTTGGCGGACGACCATAAGGGAGACTTAGACAGCATGTACCGGCATGTAAGCCGGATGCTGGAGCTTGGCGGCGAAGATATTATCGCCTGCGGAAGTGATTTTGACGGTGCGGATATAGACGAGACACTGGATACCCCGGTCAAATTCGCCCGCTCTGCCGAGTATCTTCTCACAAGGGGAATCTCCGAGAGAACCATAGATAAGATGTTTTTTGAGAATGCATTGGATTTCTTTAAAAAGAACTTGAGGTAGCAAAATGCTGATTAAGAATGGGATCATTGTAACAGAAGACGGACGCTTGGAAGGCGGCTTGCGTATAAGAGACGGGAAGATTACAGCAGTCGGGACAGAATTAGAACCAGAAGGAGAAGAAGAAGTCCTGGATGCAGAAGGGGCCTATATCCTGCCGGGAGGCGTGGATGTGCATACTCATATTGATATGCCTGCCGGAGAATGTATGACATCGGATGATTATCTGACCGGGACGAGGGCTGCCGTTATGGGAGGAACCACGGCTGTCATGGACTTCCCGGAGTATGACGAGGGAGAGACTCTAATGGACGGCTTAAACTGTTGGCGTAAGAAATCAGAAGGACGGGCATACTGTGATTATGGTTTCCATATGACCGTGTCAGGTTGGGACGAAGGCATGAAGGAGCAGCTTGTCCGCATGAAGGAGCAGGGTATTACTTCTTTCAAAGCCTATACGGCATATCAGGACGGTATCGGAGTGTATGACGAACAGCTCTTTGGGATTCTTCAGGAGATGAAGGAACTGGATACATTGCTGTGCGTGCACTGTGAGAACGGCGATGTGTTAAGGCGCCTGCAGCGGCAGTTAAGAGAAGAGAACGCATCCGACATCAGGAATCATCCCAAGTCCCGGCCGAATCTGACGGAGAAGGAAGCAGTATCGAGGGTGATCGACTTCGCAGCAATGGCGGATGTACCGGTCTATATCGTGCATGTCAGCACGAAGGAAGCGGCTGAGGTTATAAGGCAGGCCAAACAGAGAGGTCAGAGAGTTTATGCCGAGACCTGTCCGCAATATCTGCTCCTGGACGAGAGCCTATACGATCTGCCCGGATTCGAGAGCGCCAAATATGTGCTCTCACCGCCGCTTCGGACGAAAGCCGATCAGGAGGCGCTCTGGAAGGCGCTTGAGGACGGCACGATCGACGCGGTCTCCACGGATCATTGTTCCTTCCGGTTTCATGGGCAGAAGGACCTGGGGAAAGAGGATTTCACAAGGATTCCAAACGGAACCCCGGGAATAGAGACACGTATGGAGCTGATGCTGGAATACGGAAGCAGGAGAGGGATTCCCCTGGAGAAATTAGTAAGTCTTCTGTGTACAGAACCGGCAAGGATCTTCGGTCTTCATCCTGTAAAAGGGACGATCAGGGCGGGAGGCGATGCGGATCTGGTCATCGTGAGGGGAGATGCACCTCACAGGATCAGCGCCGGGACGCTGTGTCAGGATGTAGATTATACGCCGTTTGAAGGATTTGAGGTTACTTATCAGATACAGGATGTATTTGTGAAAGGTATACAAGCTAAGAGAAAAGGAGAGTGGGTAATGGAGAAGCCGGAGGGAAGATTCTTATTCTGCCGGTAAGAAACGAAAAAAGACGAAAAGAGAAGATATGAAGAGTTCGGCATGAGGGCATGGCCCCTTGTGAGGCGGTTGGCTTTCACTGACTTTAGTCAACCACCTATGCATGTATTCCGAACGAGAGGGAAGATATATTCTCTGCATGTACGCAGGATATTAATATTTGTATTGTGACATTAGAAGATATTAGAACCGGATGCCGTGCGGGTATCCTGCGGGGCACTACGAAGTCAGTTGTTGGAGACTGTCCGAAAGCAGTTTCGAGCAGTCTTAAGAACGGGAAGAAGCCCCGTTCGGACAAAATGGAAGGGTAAAAATGAAAACGAATACTTCAGAAAGTACTTCAAGAAGCACCGCTATTTATGAATTGGATGGCAGACCGCCTATTACGCAGGCATTTCCGCTGGGATTGCAGCAATTGCTTGCAATGTTTGTGGGAAATATCGTTCCCATGTTACTGGTATCAGGGACAGCAGGACTTTCAACGGCCGAATCAACCCTGTTGTTGCAATGTTCACTTTTAGGTGCGGGTGTAGCAACCCTGATCCAGGCATTTCCGATCAAATTCGGGAAGGTTCAGATCGGTTCGGGTCTGCCGGTTATGATGGGATTAACTTATACGTTTCTTCCTATCTGTATTTCAGTATCGGTCAATTACGGGCTGGCAGCTCTGTTTGGAGCACAGTTGATCGGAGGATTGGTGTCGATCATCATAGGATTCGCGCTTCCGAAGGTGCGCAGGTTCTTCCCGCCGATCGTGACGGGTACGATCATCGTATCCATCGGCGTCTCCTGTTTCCCGACAGCGGCGTATAATCTGGCGGGAGGCCAGGGATCGCCGGATACGGGTCTGGCATATAACTGGATCATCGGCGGGATCGTTATCGTGGCGATCATGCTTTGCTCTGGATTCGGTAAAGGCCTTGTAAACGCGGCGGCGATCCTGATCGGTATGGTGGCAGGTTATCTGGTCTCTGTTGTGTGGGGGATCGTGGATTTTACTCCTGTGGCGGAGGCGGCATGGTTCTCGCTTCCGAAGCCGATGGCGTTCGGCTTGGAATTCCATATGGATTTCGCTGTTGTATTCATACTGCTGTTCTTCATCAACGCGGTAGAGATGACGGGAGATTTTACAGTATCGGCGACAGGCGGACTGAACAGACAGCCTAAGAATTCCGAGCTGCAGGGAGGTATCGTAGGGAATTCGGTTGCCTGCATCTTCTCATCTTTCTTCAATTGTTTTGCAACCGGAACCTACAGCCAGTGTTCAGGAATCGTGGCTCTGACCAAGGTGTGCAGCAGATTCGTTATGGGATGCGCGGCGGTGACCCTTGTGGTTGCGGCATTCTGCCCGAAGCTGTCGGCGCTGTTGTCTACCATACCAAACTGTGTGATCGGCGGAGCGACGATCGTGGTATTCTCTATGATCGCACTGTCCGGCATGAGCCTTGTATCAAGGAGCAGATTCACAAGCCGCAGCATGCTGCTGTGCGGAACATCACTGGCGCTTGGCCTTGGGATCTCCTTTGCAAAGGATACATTGGCAGGCGCGGGAGAATATGTGCAGATGTTCTTCGGTGAGTCCAGTATCATCCTGGTAGCCGGAACAGCGCTTATATTGAACATTCTGCTTCCGAAGGACGGAGTGGATAAAGTAGTAGAAGAGGAGATGCTTGCGGAGATCAGGCAGGCAGCAGATTAAGAAATAGATAATAAAAAACGGAGGATATACGAATGATTGATCATTTACTGAAAAACGGAATTATTGTAACTGTAAATAAGGAAAGAGAGATCTTATATCATGGAGCGATCGCGATCCAGGGAAATAAGATCGTAGATATCGGAGACAGCGACGCGCTGGAGAAGAAATACACGGATGTGGCAGAGGTTACAGATCTTGACGGCAAGGTAGTGTTCCCGGGATTCATCAATACGCACAACCATCTGTTCCAGACACTCCTTAAGGGGCTTGGAGATGATATGGTATTGAAGGACTGGCTGGCAACTATGACCTTCCCGGCAGCGACAAATCTCACAAGAGAGGATTGTTATCTCGGCGCAATGCTTGGTTGTATGGAAGGGCTTCACAGCGGTATCACCACAATGGTAGATTACATGTATCCGCATAACCGTGCAGGACTGTGCGACGGTATCATCGATGCATACAAGGAACTTGGAATCCGCGGTATCCTGGGAAGAGGATGTATGGATTCAGCAGAGAACTTCGGCGTGCATCCGGGAATCATGCAGCAGAAGGATGTTGTGGAGGAGGATGTAAGAAGGCTGTTCGAGACCTACCACAATTCCGAGGACGGAAGAATCAAGATCTGGGTGGCTCCGGCCGCTATGTGGTCCAATTCCAGGGAAATGCTTGAGATGCTGTGGAAGGTGACGAATGAATATAAGTCCGGTTTCACAGTACATATCTCAGAGACAGAGTTCGACAGAGAGGCTACCAAGGCGCTCCATGGATTGTACGACGCACCGCTCTTAGAGGAGCTTGGCATCGTAGGACCGAACGTACTGATGGTACATTGCTGCTATCTGACCGACGAAGATATGGATATGGCGCAGAAATACGACATCAAGGTTTCTCACAACGTATGCTCCAATCAGTATTTGTCTTCTGGAGTAGCGCGGGTACCGGAGATGTTGGAGAGAGGCATCAATGTGAGCCTTGGCGTAGACGGCGCGGCGAGCAACAACGCTCAGGATATGGTAGAGCTGATGAAGTTCACAGCGCTGCAGCATAAGGTTGCGACGAAGAATCCGCTGGCGATCTCCGCAGAGAAGGTCCTGGAGCTTGCAACCATCGACGGAGCGCGTGCAGTAGGCCTTGAAAATGAGATCGGCTCTCTGGAGACAGGCAAGAAGGCAGACCTGGTGATCTTCGATCCGTTGGAGTGCCCGAAGGCGATCCCGATGCACAATCCGGTATCTACGCTGGTATATTCTTCTTCGCTTAAGAACATTACAGGCGTGATGGTAGACGGACAGGTGATCGTAAAGGACGGAATCATCGTCCGCGTGAAGGATGAGAAGGAAGTATACCGTTCCGTACAGAGATGCGCGGAAGACCTGTGCGTGCGCGGCAATATCACGAACCGCAGAGAAGGACATAAGTGGAACAGCGTATATTAATATGATACATCTGTGCAGCGGTAATTTTGAGCAGCCCTTTTAGCCGCTGCACATTCAGAGAGGAATACTCCCGCAGTCTGAGTACGGAGACTGACAGGTGCATGGCAGCAAAGATCTGCGGGAGAAAAGAGGAGAAATAATATGGCAAATAATATAAATACAGATAATTCCTTATTTATATATGAAGGAAAGCCGTCTGTTGCGAGAATCATCCCGATCTCGCTTCAGCATGTTATGGCAATGTTCGTCGGCACGGTCACAGTACCGATGGTGGTGGCAAATGCATGCGGAGTTTCAGATGCCGAGCGTCAGCTTCTTATTCAGTTCGCGCTCTTAATGGCGGGGATCAGTACCTTGATTCAATTGTATCCGATCAAGATGTTCGGTGCAAGAGTACCCACCGTATTCAGCGTAGGCTTCACGTTCGTGCCTACCCTTACAGCCATCGGTGCGCAGTACGGATTATCCGGTGTGTTCGGGGCACAGATCATAGCGGGGATCGAGACCTTGATCATGGGATTCGGAATCAAGTATATCAGGAAGTTCTTCCCGCCGTTTGTGACAGGGACGATCATCCTTGCGATTGGACTGTCCCTCTACCCGATCGCCATTAAGTATATGGCAGGCGGGGAAGGAAGCGAAGGCTTTGGTTCACTCCAGAACTGGATCATTGCAGGCGTAACGTTGATAACGGTTATTATCTGTAATATGTGCTGTACAGGATATGTTCAGCTTGCGGGAATCGTGATCGGTGTAGTGGTAGGATATGCAGTATCTCTGTTTATGGGAAATATTGATTTCAGCGGTATTGCGGACGCCGGTTGGCTTACCATTCCGGTACCGTTCCGGTTCGGGATCAGCTTCTCGCCGACAGCGGTAGTCGCAATTGTCCTTCTTACGGTGGTCAATGTCATGCAGACCGTAGGCGATATCACAGGAACGACTGTGGGAGGCTATGGCCGCGAGCCTAAGAGCGAGGAACTCTCAGGCGGTATCCTGGCATCCGGCGTGGTTACTCTGTTGGGGGCCTGCTTCGGAGGACTGCCGGTATCTACATACAGCCAGAATGTGGGAATCGTATCTATGACGAAGGTGGTAAACCGCAGAGTGATCGGAGCAGCAGCAGGATTCATGCTGATCCTTGGACTGGTTCCGAAGTTCAGCGCGCTGATGTCTACAATGCCAAAGGCGGTGATCGGAGGAGCGACGGTTATCGTATTCGGTATGATCACCATTACCGGAGTCCGTCTTATGAAGGAGGACCTGTCATTCCGGAACGGAACCATCGCCGGCTTGTCCCTTGCCCTTGGACTTGGGGCTTCTATGGCGCCGGCGGCGATAAGCGGATTCCCGGAGGGAATGCACATGTTCCTGACAGAGCCGATCCTGGTATCAGGACTTATGGCTCTTGTATTGAATCTTGTGGTTCCTAAGGATCCAGAGGATGAAGTGCAGGCAGATATGGAAGCACAGACTGAATAAATATTGAGAAGTTAAAGGATAGAAGCGATGAAAAATATTAAATTTGAAATTAATGGAGAATGGAAACAACTGGAGATCCAGGAATCATGGTCGCTGCTATATATTATTCGTGAGGTGCTGGGGCTTACAGGGACCAAATGCGGCTGCCAGGACAGTTGTCTGGACGGCGGCTGCGGCGCCTGTGTCGTGATCGTAGACGGCGAGGCGAAGCGTTCCTGCAGGATCAAGGGATGTACGCTTGAAGGAGCCAGGGTTTTGACGATCGAAGGTGTGGCGGACGGAGAGAGGCTGCACCCGATACAGCAGGCATTTATTGATGCGGGAGCCGTGCAGTGCGGCTTCTGCACCCCCGGAATGGTCATGAGGGCGAAGGCGCTTCTGGATAAGAATTTATCGCCGACCGAAGAAGAGGTACGCCAGGCGCTTTCAGGGCATATCTGCCGGTGCGGAGGTTTTCAGAAGATCGTGGAGGCGATTATTTTAGCGGCGGAGAGAATGCGGGGTGAATCAGATGAAAGGTAATAAGTTCAGAGAGATCGGGAAGAGAGTTCCCATCCGTGACGCTGCATCGAAGGTTACCGGAAGGAAAATATATGTGGGTGATATGAAACTTCCGGGCATGCTGTATGCGAAAGTCTTGTTCAGTCCCAAGGCACATGCGCGAATCAAGAGTATCGATACCAGCCGGGCAGAGAGTCTGCCGGGCGTACGTGCAGTTGCGACCTATAAGAATACACCGCAGACCAGGTTCAACAGCGCGCTGCGGTTTATTGAGCATAAGATCCCGAATACGGAGAGAATCTTCGACGATACGGTTCGTTTTGTCGGGGACCGTGTGGCGGCGGTAGCGGCGGATACCCTGGAGATCGCCCAGGAAGCGGTGAAGCTGATCCAGGTGGAATACGAAGAGCTTCCGGTCATGATGACGGTGGAGGAGGCGATCAAGGAGGATGCATATCCAATCCACGAGGGCGGCAACATCGTAGGACAGGCACATGTAGAGGCCGGGGATGTGGATAAGGCAATGGAGGAGTGCGACTATGTATTTGAGGATCGTTTTACCACACAGCTGATCCACCACGCGGCGGTCGAGCCTCATGTGGCGATCGCAGACTGGAGCTATGACGACAAGCTGACGATCTACAGCCCGTCCCAGAATACATTCGGATTCCGGGTGATCTTAAGCCAGATATTTAATCTCCCGTATAACCGGATCCGTATGTCGGCGCCTGCCATCGGAGGCGCGTTCGGGGGCAAGCTTGAGATGACGGTGGAACCGGTGGCGGCAGTGCTCTCCAAGATGACGCGCCGTCCGGTAAAGCTTGAATATACCCGAAGGGAATGTATCTTCGGAACCCGTGTACGCCACGGTTCTATTGCCTGCATTAAGACAGGATTCATGAAAGACGGCAGGATCCATGCGGTAGATATGAAGTTCTACAATGATACCGGCGCTTACGCCACCAGTGCGCTGAACGTATCCGGCGCAATGTCCCATAAGGTATTCAAGGCCTATAAGATAGAAAATATGCGTTTTCATGTGAATCCGGTGTATACCAATACGATTGTAGCGGGAGCGATGCGGGGATATGGTTCGCCTCAGGCGTATTTCGGCCTGGAGCGTCAGATCAACAAGATCGCGAACTTCCTGCATATGGATCCGGCATGGCTTCAGGAGATCAATATGGTAGATCCAGACAGTCTGGATCCCTGCTTCCATAAGCCGCACGGCAACCCGAGACCGAAGGATTGCTTAAGAAGAGCCAAAGAGCTGATCCATTATGAGGATATCTGTAAGGAACAGGAAGAATCCAGGGACGGACGCTATCGGATCGGCGTAGGGGTAGCGCTGGGTGTCCACGGCAATAACTGCTTTGGCGCGCACCGCGACGTCACGACACTGATGCTGAAGATGAACGAAGACGGAACCTGTATCCTGTACAGCGGTTCCCATGATATGGGAAATGATAACGTTGGGATGCAGAAACAGGTGGTGTCCGAAGTGTTGGGGATCCCGCTTGATAAGATCGATACGGTAGAGGCAGATACGGACGCCTGTCTGTGGCATCTGGGCGACTATGCCAGCCGTGGTACATACGTGGTCGGAATGGCGGCCAAGAAGGCGGCGGAATCCATGAAGAAGGAGCTTCAGAAGGAAGCTTCAGACCTTCTTGAGATAGACCCTGAGCAGGTAGAACTGTATGACGACAGAGCATGGGACAGTACGCAGGAAGGAAGATCCGTATCCATTGCAGAGGTGATGCTTCACTGTCAGAGAGACAGTATGCGGGAACTGTGCTGCTCAGAGACCCATCCGGCGCCAAGGGGGCCAAGCTCTTACGGAGTCCACATTGCGAAGGTGCAGGTGGATACAGAGACGGGCAAGACGAAGGTCTTAGAATATTCCGCGGTACAGGATGTGGGAAGAGTGATCAATCCCCTGGCTTTGGAAGGTCAGCTTGCGGGGGCCATTCATATGGGTCTTGGGTACGGATTAATGGAGAATATCACCTATGACGCAGAAGGCAATCCGCAGGAGACATGTTTTAAGCAGTATCAACTTCTGAGCGCGTCAGATATGCCCAAGCTCTATATGGACTTTGTCGCGGAAGGAGAAGGCGAGCCGGGAGGTCCGTACGGGGCCAAGAGCCTTGGCGAGTGTCCGGTAGTACCGTGCGCTCCGGCAGTCGTCAATGCTATCTGTAATGCGATCGGCGCTGAGATCGACTCTCTGCCGGCGAACCCGGAGGCAGTGTTGCGTGCGCTGGGTAGGACAACCGACTGATTAGCGAAGTGCAGATTGAGAACCGGTTCTCCGAGTGGGAGACATTGACATATGAAGAAAATATACATATGAACAAAATGGAGGAATAACCATGGTTAAGATATTAGGAATATGCGGAAGTCCCAGAAGAAAATCTTCTTATACAGCCCTTAGTGCAGCGCTTAAGGAGGCGGAAGCCCAGGGAGATGTGCAGACAGAGCTGGTGGAGCTTCGTGCCAGAAAGATGCAGCCCTGTGTTCACTGCAACAAATGTCTGCGTGACGAATCAGACCGCTGTACGGTATTTACAGACGATATGACAGAGTTATATGACAAATTCTACGAGGCGGACGGTATCATCATTGCCTCGCCGGTATATGAGATGAGCGTTACCGCACAGTTGTCTACGTTTTTCAGCAGGTTCCGTTCCGCGTGGATGATCAGTGTGAAGGATCCGTATTTCTTTACGAAGAAGGTGGGAGCTGCTATCGCGGTAGGCGGAACCAGGAACGGAGGACAGGAATTCACACTTCAGACGATTGTCAATTTCTATAACACACAGGGAATGACGATCTGCAACGGCGGTTCCGGCATCTATTCCGGCGCGGCTCTGTGGAGCCCGGGGGACGGGTCTCAGACGATGGACGATGAGATCGGTATGGAAAATGCGGGAAACCTTGGCAAGAAGATGGCGGTCATGACGAAGATCATGAAATATACGGATGTGATCTGATATAACGGAAATAAAAGCTTTACACCACATTTGCCGGTTGATATAATGAAAGCATCAAAGTAAACGGCACTTATAAAAAGGTGGTGAAGTTATGACTGAAAAAGAGATGATGAAAATATCAGTAGAAGAATTTGCAAGAGTCCAAAAATATATGCTTTTAATTGATAATAAGGATTCGGCAGTTTATAAAGAAATCCGGGGACGCTATATTGAGTTAAAAGTTATTCTGACGGCGTCAGGAATTAATTTTGCTGAACTTGATGTGATTAAAGAATAATGATTATAAGGTGTAAAGTCTATCTCAATATGGGCTTTACACCTTTTCTTTTTGCCGTGAGAGCTGCTGTAAAAACTGAAAAATATAATTTAAATAATAAATATACAAACAACAAAAGAAAAATTGATAAAATTACAAAAAATATATTGACAAATAAAGATAAGTGTGATATTTTATATTTAACAAATAACAAAACCGCATTACAAGACAGACGCGAGCTGTAAGTAATGAATTGTTATTTACCATCAACACAAGTGTTGAGAGAAGATTCCTGAGAGAAGGCGCTTAATATCAGGAGTCGAAGAGTTTATGAAAAGGAGGTACGGACCGCCAAGAATTTAAACTTTTCCAAACAAAATATCAGAATCGGTCGGTGAATTGACAAAACGTCAAGGAACTGTAATCGAAGAAGAAAGAGGTAAAAAAAGAATGATTGAAGGATCAGAGTAAAGGCGGATATCAATGAAGAGATTGGTATCCGTCTTTACATGTTGCTTATCAAATCTATTAATTAGTACATAATTAAGGGTTTGAGTTCAAAAAATCTTTCTAATTCATCGTAATATTCATGATTCAAGCAGTTTTTGGGGCATGCTAATAATAATGTTTCACCGCTGTTTAATTTTCCGATATGTGTATCCCATGTTGAAATAATATCCATACCAATTAGAATATTTCCGGTTCTGTCATAATTAACTTTTACTTCAGAATTTTTGGTGGGAGTCCCTGCGATTTCCAGATTCTTGATTTTATGAACGAAAGAAACACAAGTTAGATGTTCGTACTGATGAGTTCGAAATGCTAATAATGATTTTTCACGAAATGCTTTACTATCATTGACGCCAAATGAAATTATTTTCTTAATAGACTTATCATTACAGTCGTGTAATTTCAATCTTTGGGATTCCGCTTTTGGCAGTCCCAGTTTGGAGGTTAAAAATGTTGTGGAACTGCAGCCAGTATCTATCTTTACATTAACATTCGTGAATAGAGTTCCAAATAAATATAAGGAAGCAAATGCACGGAATTCATTGTGGCAATTCAAGTACGATTTGATATAGCTATTCTTCATAATAAATATCACTTTCCAGTTCAATGCTGTCGTTGTAAATAGGGATAATGGCATCCCCTTTGTTGTAAAGGGAATAAGATTCTTCGTTGGGTTCTTTCCCAATAAAGGACAGAATACCTTCATCATCAGATAGGTTAGAATTGAGCGGACGGACGAGTATCATCCATAGATCGTAGATTGAGCTGAGATCAGAGATTTTGACAATTTTATTTAAATAAGCAGATATGTTATTAATATCAATTGTATTAGTCATTTAATTATCGCCGCCCTTCTTTTATACATAATACTACGAATTTCTATAGTCGTCAAATTTATTTTATTGACAAATATCGACAAAATCATAAGATATTATAGTCTGCTTCGTTAGCCAATGATTTTTTTCCTATTGGTAAATAATGTACTATAATGATGCCAGAAGGAAAACTTGCTTGCCTTTCTCGATAAGAGAAACAAGCGAAAATAAAAACGCCTATCCTGTCTGCCAACAGGATAGGCGGTGTCCGTAAGGACAATCATTAACCTAAACTCGGAGCATCCACTTTGGAGTGGGTGCTTTCCCTTTGCATTGTTATAATACCATTGAATGTGAAATGTTTCAAGATTAAGCACTGATCGCATTCCCGGTATACAATTGATAATATTTCCCTTTCTCTTCGATCAACTGCTCATGTGTTCCCCTCTCAATGATCCGTCCCTGTTCCAGCACCATGATACAATCTGAATTGCGCACTGTCGACAGCCTATGGGCGATCACAAAGGTAGTCCTGCCATTCATCAGCTTATCCATACCGTCCTGTACGATCCGTTCGGTTCTGGTATCGATAGAGCTTGTCGCTTCATCCAGGATCAGCACCGGCGGATCAGCAACCGCGGCGCGGGCGATCGCAAGAAGCTGTCTCTGCCCCTGGCTTAAGTTCGCGCCGTCACCGGTCAGCATGGTGTCATATCCATTGGGAAGCCTTCGGATGAATCCGTCTGCATTGGCAAGCTTTGCCGCTGCGATCACATCCTCATCTGTTGCGTCTAATTTGCCGAAACGGATATTCTCCTTCACGGTTCCGGTGAACAGATGGGTATCCTGGAGTACGATACCAAGAGATCGGCGCAGGTCGGATTTCCTGATCTTGTTGATGTTGATGCCGTCGTAGCGGATCTTCCCGTCTTGAATATCATAGAATCGGTTGATCAGGTTCGTGATCGTTGTCTTGCCGGCGCCGGTAGAGCCGACAAATGCGATCTTCTGTCCCGGTTCGGCGAAGAGTTTCACGTCATGGAGCACGATCTTGTCGTCGTTATAACCAAAATCTACTCCGTTGAATACCACATCACCCCGTACTTCTACATAGTCTGTGCTGCCGTCCGCCTGGTGGGTATGCTTCCACGCCCATCTTCCGGTTCTTGCAGTGCTTTCTGTTAACTGTCCGTTCTCTTCGGCGGCGTTGACCAGTGTCACATATCCCTGATCCTGCTCGGCCTCCTCATCCAGCATATCGAAGACGCGCTGTGCTCCGGCCATTGCCATCACCACCGCATTCAACTGCTGGCTTACCTGATTGATCGGCATGCTGAAGCTCTTATTGAAGGTCAGGAAGCTTGCAAGCCCGCCAAGGGTGAATCCTCCCACATGGTTCAGGGCAAGCGCACCGCCTACGATCGCACAGACTACATAGCTGATATTGCCGAGCTGCGCGGTGATCGGCCCTAAGAGATTGGCGTAGGTATTGGCGCGGTCTGCGCTGACATACAGACGGTCGTTCAGTTCCTTAAAGGATTTCTTGTTCTCTTCTTCGTGGCAGAATACCTTCACCACCTTCTGGCCGTTCATCATCTCTTCGATATATCCATTGACTGCTCCTAAGTTCACCTGCTGTTCTAAGAAGTATTTGCCGCTTCGTCCGGCGGCAGCCTTGGAGCTTAAGATCATAACGGCAACCATCAGAAGTGTTACTGCCGTCAGCGGTATATTTAAGATCAGCATACTGATGAACACGCTGACAATGGTGATGGCGCTGCTGACTACCTGCGGAATACTCTGGCTGATCATCTGGCGCAGGGTATCTATATCGTTGGTATAGACAGACATAATATCCCCATGGGCATGGGTGTCAAAATACTTGATGGGAAGCTGTTCCATATGCGCAAACAGATCATCCCGAAGGGATCTTAGTGTCCCCTGAGTCACATTTACCATGATTCGGGTGTACGCATAAGTAGCGATGATCCCTACGCCGTAGAATGCGGCTACCCTTGCGATCGCACGGATCAGCGGTGTGAAATCCGGCGTATCCGTCAGAAGAAACGGCGTAATATAATCATCGATCAGATTCTTCATAAACATAGTGCCCTGTACACTTGCGATCACACTTATGAATATCAGCGCGATCACAGCTATGTAATGAAGCTTATAATACTGGAACACATAGGCCATCAGTCTTTTAAATATCTTCATGGGGTTTTTCACCTGAGGCTTTACTCCTCTGGGTCCCCTGTTCATTGGTCCCGGCATATCTATTCACCTGCCTTCTCATCAAAATCTCCGCCGCCGTTGGTCTGCGATTCATAGACCTCGCGGTAAATGGCATTTCCCGCAAGCAGCTCTTCATGGGTTCCGAAACCGTCCACACAGCCTTCTTCCATCACGATAATACGGTCGGCATCCTTGACGCTTGTGATCCGCTGTGCAATAATAAGCTTTGTTGTGTCCGGGATCTCCTCGCAAAATGCCTTGCGGATCCTTGCGTCCGTAGCCGTATCCACCGCACTGGTGCTGTCGTCTAAGATCAGGATCTTCGGTTTTTTAAGGAGCGCTCTTGCAATACAGAGCCGTTGTCTCTGGCCGCCGGATACATTGCTTCCGCCCTGTTCGATGTGGGTTTCATACTCGTTTGGAAGCTGCCGGATGAATTCATCCGCACACGCCTGGCGGCATGCTTCCCTGCACATTTCCTCCGTGGCATTTTCGTCGCCCCATCTTAGATTATCAAGGATAGAGCCGGAGAACAGTACATTATTCTGAAGCACTACAGACACTTGGTTTCGCAGGGCCTCCATATCATATTCCTTTACATTGCGTCCGCCGACAAGAATCTCTCCGTCCGTCACATCGTAGAGACGGCTGATCAGGTTCACAAGACTGGTCTTGGCGCTTCCGGTCCCGCCGATGATTCCGATCACTTCCCCGGAGCGGATCTTAAGATTGATATCCTTAAGAACCGGCCGCTCACTGTCCCTGCGGTATGCAAAATCCACGTGGCGAAATTCGATGCTTCCGTCTGTCACTTCATAGATCGGTTCGGACGGATTCTTAATATCACTGGTCTCGCCGAGCACCTCTGAGATACGCCGGATACTTGCCGTACTCATGGATATCATAACGAATACCATAGACAGCATCATCAGGCTCATGAGGATATTCATACAGTAGGCAAGCAGGCTCATCAGTTCTCCCGTGGTCAGCGAAGAGGATACGATCATCTTCGCTCCGATCCAGCTGATCAGAAGGATGCAGCTATAGACTGTGAACTGCATAAGCGGCGCGTTATATACCAGATTGCATTCTGCCTTCATGAATATCCGGTAAATGTTCTCACTTGCCTTCTTGAACTTGCCGGTCTCCTGTTCTTCTCGGACATATGCCTTGACTACGCGGATCGCAGAGACATTCTCCTGGACGGATGCGTTCATGTCGTCGTATTTGGGAAATGCCTGCTGAAAATACTGAGTCGCATGGCGCATGATCAGCATCAGCAGAATTCCAAGGATCACCACGGCCGCAAGATAGATATTGGACAGCCGCGCGTTGATGCAAAATGCCATGATCATGGCGCACAGAAGGCTTGCCGGCGCCCGGGTAAACATGCGCAGGGTCATCTGGTAAGCATTCTGTACATTGGTCACATCCGTTGTGAGACGCGTTACCAGACCTGCCGTGCTGTACTTATCGATGTTGGCAAATGAAAATGTCTGGATGTGGTTGAACATCGTCTCGCGAAGGTTCTTCGCCAGTCCGGCGGAAGCCTTCGCGCCGTATCGCCCTCCCGCGATTCCGGCAAGCAGCCCGATAGCTGCAGCCGCCGCCATGATGCCGCCGACCTTGTAGATATGTCCAAGGTTCCCTGCATTAACACCGTCGTCTATGATCGAAGCCATCAGAAACGGAATCGTCATCTCCATCAGCACCTCCAGTATCATGAACAGCGGCGTCGCAATCGAAGCTCTCTTATATTCTTTTACTTCACCCAATAAAGTTCGGATCATCAAACTCCTCCTTTCTGCCGTCAGAGTGTATCTGTCTCGTAAGATTCACCTTTAATTTCTCGATCACAGAGTAGAACACGGATAACTCCTCGTCTGTGATTCCTTCCACCAGCCTGGTATCAAGATTTGATACCAGATTCTCGATCATCTCGCAGTTATCGATTCCCTTTTCCGTCAATACCACCTTCTTAAGCCGGGCGTCATGCTCTACGGACTCTCGGGCAATATATCCTTTCTTCTCCATCAACTGTATAATATTCGTGACGGTGGATCTTCCTATGGAAAAATACTGTTCGATATCCTTCTGAAAGACATCCTTGTCTTGATTGGTATACAGATAACGGATGATCCAGCCGTGCATCAGCGTGACCTCGTCGATTCCCGCTGCCCTTACATGGGCCTGCATATTCCTGCCCAGCATGTGGTCGAGCCTCCGTATCTCAAAACCTATCTTTTCTTCCCGCTTTTTCATTTGGGCCTCCTAATGTTCGATTGCGAATTGTTCTCTGTGAAACTGTTTGATACAAAACATATTTTAGTGAAATAAAATGGAATTGTCAAGAGTGATTTGAAAAAAGGGAACATGTATTTTTGCAAAGAGATAGCTATGACTGCTTTTAGTGCCTAAGAGAGAAAAGTCAAAATTGGTAGCTTTTAATTATTTTGAAATAGTAGATTGTAAACAGTTGAAAAATTCTTTTTGTTTTTTTATAATGAAAGAAAAATGTCGAAAGGGACAGAGGAGGATTATTGTGCAGAAATCAGATGAGAAGTACCAGGCGTATGTTCAGATTTTGAAGGAGGAGCTGGTTCCGGCCATGGGATGTACGGAGCCGATTGCTCTGGCTTACGCGGCGGCGAAGGCCAGGGAAGTCTTAGGATGCATTCCGGATAAGATGAGTATTGGGGCGAGCGGAAGCATTATTAAGAATGTCAAGAGCGTGATCGTTCCGAACACCAATCACTTGAAGGGAATCCCAGCGGCAGCGGCGGCGGGGATCATTGCCGGGAAGCCGGAGCGGGAGCTGGAAGTGATCGCGGAAGTTTCTGAGGAACAGACCAGACAGATGGTAGAATTCCTCGATACGGTGCCTGTCAGCGTGGATCATATAGATAATGAGATCACATTTGATATTATTGTGATCGTATTCAAGGGAAAATCTTACGCGAAGGTGCGGATTGCCAATTATCATACCAACATTGTACTGATCGAAAAGGACGGCGAGAAACTTGTGTCCGTTCCGGTAGAGGGCGAGAGCGAGGAAGGACTGACGGACAGGAGCCTTCTGGATATGGAGAGCATCTGGGACTTTGCCAATACAGTGGACATTGCGGATATCAAGGAAGTGATCGACCGGCAGATCGAATATAATACGGCCATTGCCGAGGAGGGACTGCGCGGCGATTACGGTGCGAATATCGGAAGTGTGCTGCTGGATACTTATGGGACGGATGTAAGGACGAGGGCCAAGGCTATGGCGGCAGCGGGATCGGATGCCCGTATGAACGGCTGCGAGCTTCCGGTCATTATCAATGCGGGAAGCGGAAATCAGGGAATGACCTGTTCGCTGCCGGTTCTGGAATATGCGAAGGGGAAGGAATGCGGGCAGGAGAAGGCATACCGTGCGCTGGTACTGTCGAATCTTGTAGCGATCCACCAGAAGACCGGGATCGGAAGGCTGTCTGCGTACTGCGGAGCCGTCAGCGCGGGAGCTGCGGCAGGAGCCGGAATTGCTTATCTGTGCGGAGGAGGTTATGAGGAGGCAGTACATACGGTGGTCAATGCACTGGCGATCGTGTCCGGTATGGTGTGCGACGGGGCGAAGGCGTCCTGTGCAGCCAAGATCGCGGCTTCTGTAGACGCAGGTATCCTGGGCTACAATATGTATATGAGAGGGCAGCAGTTCTACGCAGGAGACGGGATCGTGACAGATGGCGTGGAGGCTACGATTACGAATATCGGACGTCTCGGGAAGGAAGGCATGAGGGAGACCAATGAAGAGATCATTAAGATGATGATTGGGGAATAAGATTCCGGGCAGAATAAACATCATGTTGGAGGTTAGAGATGTATCATTTTGATGAAGGTATTGAGCGAAGAGGAACGAATTGTGTGAAATGGGATGTGCCCTTTGTCACACCAGATGTGACGCCGATGTGGATTGCCGATATGGATTTTGAAGTTGCCCCGGCAATCACGGAGAGTCTGCAGAGAATAGCGGGACAGGGAGCCTTCGGATATCAGTTTTTGTCGGATCGGTATTATGAATCGATCATAAACTGGATGAAGAGAAGACACGGATTGGAGTTAAAGAAAGAGGAAATCTGCTATGTGCCTAATGTTGTGATGGGATTGTCCTTCGCAGTGCAGGCGGTCTCAGAAGCAGGTGACGAGATTATCATTATGACGCCGGTATACGGTCCGTTCTTTAAGGTCGTAAATGATAATGACCGCGTTCTGGTAGAAAGCCCGATGAAAAATGATGGCGGTTATTATACCATGGACTTGGATGATTTTGAGAGCCGGATCACCGGGAAGACGAAGGCTGTGATCTTCTGCAATCCGCACAATCCGTCGGGGCGTGTATGGAGAAGGGAAGAATTACAGGCATTTGCAGATATTTGCATAAAACATGATCTGTACATAATCTCAGACGATATCCACAGTGAATTGATCTCGGAAGGACATGAGCATACATTCATCTCCACATTGTCCGAGGATATCAGGGAGAAGTGTATTGTCTGCACATCCCCGTCCAAAGCGTTCAACCTGGCAAGCATCCATGTGGCCAATTGCTTTATCTTCAATGAAGCCTTGCGGGAGAGATATAAGTCTGTCTTGGAATTATCGCACGCAGCCGAGAATAACGCATTTGCAGAAGCGGCCCTTACGGCGGCTTATAATGACTCGGAAGAATGGCTGGCAGAGCTGAACCGGTATATTAACGGGAATCTTAAGTATTTTACCGACTATGTGCAGCGTGAGATCCCTTCTCTGACTGTGTGCAAGCCGGAAGGGACCTATCTGGTGTGGGTGGATTTCCGTAAGACAGGGGTGCCTTCGGAGAAGCTTCACGATTATCTGCTGGAGGAATGCCATATCGCGTCAAATGACGGGAACTTCTTCGGGAAGCAGGGAGACGGATTTGCGAGGTTCAATCTGGCTTGTCCGAGGTCAACGGTTGTGAAAGCGCTGGAAGAGTTGAAAGCAAAATTTGCATAATCATAAAAAGAGCGGAAAAATTCAGCATTTTCTGCTCTTTTTTGCACTTTGTGCGGTAAATGTGATATGATTAAAGAAAACATAAGCTGTAATCAGGGCTGAATGAGCCTGATTTATGCGGCAACACGCAAAAGAGCAGGAGAACCATGGAACAATATACATATTTTGATATCGTGAAGATCAGGGAATCGCTGCATCTTAAAATGGATGCAGTGAAAAGGGGGAAAGAGCTTCTGGCACAGAAGCAAGTTGTGCTTAAGAGCATAGATACCGGCTATATCAACGGTTATGAGGAGACGATGGGAGTTATAGAATGCGAAGTTAAGGACAGGGAGAAGGGGGCGGGTAAGAGATTCAAGGTTCATATTATTTTTTCCAGGGATCAGGCAATATCTGCAGAATGCAGCTGCAGCATGTTTGGAGGGAATTTTTACAGATATTATACGCAGATGGATAATTGTGAGCATGTGGCTGCAGCGCTGCAGATGTTGGCGGCATATTTGGAACAGAACCGCCTTGGAGATGCGACGGACATATGGGGGAGCGAGATTCTCTTCTTATTCCAGAAGGATCACGCCAACCAGACGATCTCAGGGGTTATGGGGGATGATGAGAGTATTCGGCTTGTACCGCGCTTGGTTCAGAAAGACGGCAAGCTGATGGTTTCATTTAAGATCGGGCAGAAGAAGATGCTGATCGTGAAAGATCTGTTTAAATTAGATGAAGATGTAAGAAATTCCGCGATGGGGAGCTATGGTACCAGCCTGGAGCTTAATCATCGGCTGGAGAATTTTACTGAGCAGGGGAGACGGTGGATTGCCTTTATAAGAAATCTTGTGCTGGAAGAAGGAGAGTTTGAAAATCGTCTGATGGAATCCGGGCCGTATTTCAGGAGGTCGGCTGCCAAGAAGAATGAAATGCATCTCTTTGGATGGCGCCTGGATCAATTCTATGAGATCGCGTCGGGAGAACCGGTAGCCTATGAGAATCGGGATGCGGACAGCCGGGAGCGCTGTGAACTGACCTGCCGGGAGAGGAATCCCAGGGTTTTTATGTCGATTAATAAGAATCTGTTAGGTAAAAGCAAGACATTTCACGGAATCAATGTGGAGTGTGAATTTCCTGATATGTTTTACGGAGTGAAGACGGCTTATTATATTGAGGGAGACGGCTTATACAGGATGGAGGAAGGCTTCCTGCAGCGTATCCGGCCGTTGACAGAGCAGTGTGATGGCGGAAGCCTGTCATTTCAGATCGGGAGAAATAACCTGGGTGAGTTCTATTATTCCGTACTGCCGCAGATTCGGGATATTGTAGATATCACGGAAGAAAATGAGGAAGAGATCGAAGAGTATCTGCCGCCGGAAGCGGAATTCATATTCTATCTGGATGCAGAGGATCATAATATTGTCTGCAAACCGGGCGTGCGTTACGGAGATACAGAATTTCCGCTTATTAAACCTGAGAGCGAAGGGGTTAGGTGGAACGGGAATATCGTGCGGGAAGAACACAAAGAACGGGAGATCCTCTTCCTTGCAAGGCAGTGGTTCCCTCAGTTGGATAAGGAGAAGCAGGAGCTTCACTGCGGAAAAGATGAGGAATGCATGTACCAGGTGCTGGCGAAGGGGTTAGACGCATTGTTCGGCCTGGGGGAGGTTCAGTGTACCAAGCGTTTCTCAAACCTCAAGGTAACGAAGAAGATGAAAATGTCCGTGGGAGTATCGATCAAGAGCGGACTTCTGAATCTGGATATTGCGACGGAAGATCTTCCGGCGGAAGAACTCTTGGATATTCTGAACAGTTACCGCAGCAAGAAGAAGTATCACCGTTTGAAAAACGGAGATTTTGTGGATCTTGCAGATAATTCCTATGAGATGCTTGACGAGATGATGAATTCGCTCCATCTGTCGGTGAAAGATTTTCTCAAAGGGAATATTGAGCTTCCCATGTATCGGACCTTGTATCTTGATAAGATGCTGGAAGAAAATGAAAATGTCTACAGCGAGCGCGACAGCCATTTCCGCAATCTGGTCAGGGATTTTAAGACGGTAAATGATTCTGATTTCCAACTGCCTAAGGAGCTTGAAAGGGTGCTCCGAAACTATCAAAAGAACGGATACCGATGGCTGCGTACCCTGGAAGCGTTCAAGTTTGGAGGGATCCTGGCGGACGATATGGGACTGGGGAAGACATTGCAGGTGATCGCAGTGCTTCTTGCGGCAAAACAGGAAGGAAGAGAAGGGGTATCCTTGGTGGTAGCTCCGGCATCCCTGGTCTTCAACTGGGGCGAGGAGCTTCGCAGGTTTGCACCGGAGCTTAAGTTTGTCCTGGTTACAGGCACACAGGGAGAGCGCAGGAACAAATTAGAAGCTTACCGGGAGGCCGACGTGCTGGTTACGTCTTATGATCTGCTGAAACGTGATACAGAGTTATACGAGGGCAAAGAGTTCTTGTATCAGATCATAGATGAGGCGCAGTATATTAAGAACCATCAGACGGTGGCGGCGAAGGCGGTGAAGGTGATCAACAGCCAGATCAGATATGCATTGACAGGCACTCCTATCGAGAACAGGCTCAGTGAGCTTTGGAGTATCTTTGATTATCTGATGCCGGGCTTCCTATACAAATACGAAGTGTTCAGGCGGGATTTTGAGGCTCCGATCATCAAGAACCAGGATGAAGCGGCGATGGAGAGGCTTAAGAAGATGACGTCTCCATTTATCCTGAGGCGTTTGAAACGGGACGTGTTGAAGGACCTTCCAGACAAGATCGAGAAGATCCATTATGTCAAATTCGAGAAAAAGCAGCAGGAGTTATATGATGCGCAGGTCGTTCATATGCGCCAACAGATCGCCGGGCAGGATAAAGCAGAATTCCAGAAGAATAAGATTCAGATCTTGGCGGAGCTGACAAGACTTAGACAGGTCTGCTGCGATCCGTCGCTGTGTTTTGAGAATTATAAAGGAGGATCCGCTAAGCTGGAAGCGTGTCTTGAACTGGTTGAGCGGGCGGCAGAGGGCGGACATAAGATCCTGTTGTTCTCTCAGTTTGTCTCTATGCTGGAGATCATCAGGCAGGAGCTTGCGAAGAGAGAACTGTCATTCTACATGATCTCCGGGGAGACGTCCAAGGAGAAGCGGCTGAAGCTGGTGAAGAAGTTCAATGAGGATGATACAAGAGTATTTCTGATATCCCTGAAGGCCGGAGGCGTGGGGCTGAACCTGACCGGGGCGGACGTCGTGATCCACTATGATCCGTGGTGGAATCTTGCAGTCCAGAATCAGGCAACCGATCGTGCACACCGGATCGGACAGGATAAGAAGGTCACGGTCTATCAGCTTATCGCTAAGGGATCGGTAGAGGAGAAGATCCGTAAGATCCAGGAATCGAAGAAGGAGCTGTTAGAAGAGATAGTCGGAGGCGCCGCGGGTCAGTTGGGCAATATGAGCAGAGAGGATTTCCTGGAGTTATTAGAGTGAAAAATCTCATTGCAAAGCGATTTTAAATGGATTATTCCCGCGAGCAACGAGCCAAGCGGGCATGCTTGCATGCTCATTTGGCGACTGCCGCGAGGGTCAAATACCCCGCTGCTCTGTAGCGCTACAAATTTGATGCCCCGTTGCTTGCATCGGGGTCTTTGACTGTATGTAGCAGGGCGGCTTGTCTGAACGGTTACAAAAGCGGTTACAAAAAAATACGAACAAAATACGAATAATAGCGAAAAACATGAAAAAAAGTGTTGCAAATTGATGTGAATTATGGTAATATAAATCTCGGTCACCACAAGAGAAGTGTGTGGCCGAGGTTATGGCTCCATGGTCAAGCGGTTAAGACATCGCCCTTTCACGGCGGTAACACGGGTTCGATTCCCGTTGGAGTCATTGATGGATTACCGGGGAGGTATATTCATTATTGATGCCGATGTGGCTCAATTGGCAGAGCAGCTGATTTGTAATCAGCAGGTTATCGGTTCGAGTCCGATCATCGGCTTAGTCCTATAAGGGACTTATATTTTATGGACCTTTAGCTCAGTTGGTTAGAGCAATCGGCTCATAACCGATCGGTCCTGGGTTCGAGTCCCCGAAGGTCCATTTATCTCACCTGGTAAGCTCGTGAAAAACCTCGCTAACGGCGGTGAGATGTATCGCACGTAAGCGTCTAAAGGACAGACGCTAAGTGCACATAACGCCTCACCTGGTAAGCTCGTGAAAAACCTCGCTAACGGCGGTGAGATGTATCGCACGTAAGCGTCTAAAGGACAGACGCTAAGTGCTCATAACGAGGCCCAGTGGCTCAGTTGGTTAGAGCGCCGCCCTGTCACGGCGGAGGTCGAGAGTTCGAGTCTCTTCTGGGTCGTTAACATTGTATACCGGTATAGGGGCAATGTTATACGCAATTTAATAAGCGGGATCTTAGCTCAGCTGGGAGAGCATCTGCCTTACAAGCAGAGGGTCATAGGTTCGAGCCCTATAGGTCCCATTTATGATGTGAGAACATCATAAGGAATGCCGCAGTGGCGGAACTGGCAGACGCACAGGACTTAAAATCCTGCGGGACTAATCTCCCGTACCGGTTCGATTCCGGTCTGCGGCATATTTAAACCGACGTATTTACGTCGGTTTTTCTATTCTATGTGATATTTCGTGCTGCATAGTTCAGAGAAAAGTTCATTTGCTTTCTGATTCATTTTCTTCATTGAATAATGCCCGAGTTCGTGGAAGCGTATCAGCTTTAGATTATTCTTTGTCAGGACGATCCTAAAATGCTGACTGACGTATCTTGGTTTTATTCGGTTTCTCATCTTATCTCTAAGAATATACTCCAAACAATTTTTCCAGACCCCTTTGTCCTTATAACTTAATATCATATGGTAAATGCCATTACAGAGATGAAATGCTGGAATTACGTTATAGAAAAGAAGTGATGCTTCGCGAGGTTGAAAGGTGTTTCATTTCCCAACAATTGGGGCAGTGGGATGAGAGATAAAAGACACTATGAACGAAATCGGGGACAGAATAGGATAACCTTCTTGTTAAACTGCTGATTTTGTTGTAAAAATAAAGTAACCTAATTGTAAAATTTTTATAAAAGGAGATTGATGAGATGGGAACAAAAAAGGTGAAGAAGACTGCGGCAGTTATCATTGCAACAGCAACCGTATGTGGAATGACGGCGGGATGTACGCCGAAAGAAGAAAAAATTGAAGTGAATGCCTCCACTTCTCCATACGAAGATATGGTGGATTATTTTGAGCAGGAAGGATTCATTTTGGAGGACTGCGAACCGGTTGATATCAATGAAACAACAGGATATCTCACAGACAATACAAACGGAGAGTTTACTGAGACGAAAGTGGCGGATAAAGCATATGATTATGATGGACTCTGGCTGTTCTGGTGGGATCAGGAAAACAAGACGGATTTATATGGAAACTATGAGTCTATGTCTGCTAACCAGGGAACGATAGTCCTTGCCGGAGGCGCCGCGGTTCTTGAGACGGAAGCGGCAAACGGAGCTTACGCGATTGCATTTTCAGAGGACTATGAAAAGAAACAGGACGCGGCCAAAGCGTTCGAAACGCTGGAAAACGAATAGCAGCTCAAATATAACTGTGAAAGTACAAAAGCAGATGCTCTGAAATTAAGAAAAGGCAGGGAAACAATATGGAACGGGTTTTTGGAAAAGACAGGGGCAGCATGGGAAGCTTTTTTCGCATGCTGCAGAAGGCAAGACTTCCTTATCTGTGGATTCTTGCATATATTGCCATTACAGCTCTTCTTACCAACGTAGGAATCAGCGTAACGGAATACACGGCCGAACTATTTGCCGGAAATGTGAATTTTGGCACCGTGGTTCTTCCGTTTTTGGCTTTTACATTACTATCCCAGCTGATCAGTTCGGTCAGTAAGATTATGAGTAACTTGTGTGTTGCGCGAATTGACCGTAATATCAGGAAAATGATCTGGAGTAAGACCGTCAGGCTGCCGCTCCGATATTACGAAAAAAATAAGCCCAAAGAAATGATTTCCCGTATTACAACGGATATCACGGCGATCAGTCAGCTTATCATGCAAGTATTTGTTGCTATTCTCACTTCCGCGTACACGCTGGTCATTACGCTTGGAAAAATCGGATCCTACGACCAGAAGCTGATGATTGCTCTGATCGCGGTACTTCCGCTGAATTTAGTCATTGCATTTGTTATGGGAAAGATGAAGTTCGGAGTGTTGGATCTGGTAAATCAAAAAAATGCAGAGCTGACACAGACGATTGCAGAAAAAACCAATAATCTTCTTCTCATCAAATCTTACGGAAAAGAAGAAAAGGAGCTTCAGACAGGGCAGGAGAAGATGAAAGGGTTCTATAAGAGTTCGATTCTGAATGCGTGGCTGGGATTCGCAACTCCGATGTATGCATTGGTGGGCGCTATGCAGTTTATTGTGATCGTGATGGTAGGCCGAAGCTTTTATTCATCCGGCGCGTTAACCCTCACCCAATGGATCGCCTATTATGGATTCGCGGTGAACATCGTTAATCAGCTCAGCGCGTACTGTGTATATTGGACAACCTTCAAGGGTTCCCAGGGAGCGACCAGAAGGGTAGCCCAGATTATGGAAGAAATGGAAGAAGATATAGAGAACGGCGAGCATGTGGAGCATCTTTGCGGCGATATTGAATTAAGAGAGGTTGATTTCTCTTATGAAGATAAACTCCTGTTCGACAAACTCAATCTGAAGATTCCGGCAGGACGCGTGACGGCGCTTATCGGACCGTCAGGGAGCGGAAAGACGACGCTTCTGAATCTGGTGGAGCGTATGTATCCGGTTTCGGGAGGTAAGATTTTATTTGGGGGCGAAGATACCGCGCGGTATTCGCTCAAGAGCTTCCGAAGCGAGATCTCATACGTAACGCAGGAAAGTACATTGTTTGCAGGAACGATCCGCGACAATATCCTGTTCGGAATTAAGAGAGAAGTCACGGATGAAGAACTGGAAAAAGCATGTACGGACGCGGAAATCATGGATTTTATCAGGGAACAGCCGGAGGGATTCCTGGCGGATGTAGGCGAGCAGGGAGAGAAGCTTTCCGGCGGACAGAAACAGCGGATTGCTTTTGCGAGGGCGCTTCTAAAACAATCGGATTATCTGTTTATGGATGAGGCGACCGCGGCTATGGACATCCGGGGAAAAGATCAGGTATGGAAGAGTGTGAAACGGCATATGGAAGGTAAAACCGTGCTTATGGTTGCCCACGACAGACAGACCGTACAGAAAGCAGATTATATCATAGTAATGCATAACGGAAAGATTATCTGTCAGGGAGAACCGGCGGAAGTATATGCCGAGAATACATATTACCGAGAATTAATAGGAAGTGAGGGACAGGGCAGATGAAAAACAACAAACATGTAATATCGTTTTTTCTGAGCTTTTACAGAAGGCTTTCAATTCCCTGGTGGCTCTACCTGATCGCATTCGGAAGCGGCGTGGTTTATGCCGAGGTCGGAATGAGAGTATCGGAGTATCTGGTCCGTGTGAACAAGGGGGAACTATATAATTCTGTTATTTTAGGCTATGTCTTTTTTACGATTTTTAATGCATTGCTGGGATTTTTGCGGCCGCTTGTGGAAGAGTATGCCAATCAAAAAGTGATCCTGCGGGTAAGGTTTTCGATGTGGAGGAAGATCCTGCATCTTCCGATGGATCAGTTCGGAAAGGAACAGCCGTCTTCGCTGGTGTCGGCCGTTACGAACGACGTAACTCAGGCGACTCTGGTGATCAGCGGAATATTCTCAGGAGCTGCGTCGCTGTTCGGATTTGTCCGCGCCTGTATGATCTTGTATCAATACAATTCGCCTCTCGCAGCATACCTTTTGCTCTGCATACCGGTTGCGGTGGCAATGTTTGTCATCGTCGGCAAGCTGCAGTTTACCATAATGAAAAAGCGCTATGCGGCGTTGAATGAAATGACCACCTTTTTCTCTGAACACCTGTCGGCCGGGAAATATGTAAAAGCGCAGGTAATGGAAGAGAAAGAGCTGGAAAGCGGATATGCGGCAATCGATTCACGGTATAAGGCAGATATATACTATGCTTTCATGGAACAGATTCAGGTTCTGACCAATTCCCTCTACTCCCTTCTTACGACTGTCGTAATGGCAGTGGGCGGTTCCAGATTGATTAACGCCGGGAAAATGGAAGCGACAGGGATTAATATGTTCAGCACCTATATGACGCAGGTGAATCTCTATATGGCGGAGCTTTTGACGGTGTGGCAGAATGTGATGGGCTCGAAAGGCGCGCTTGTCCATGTCGGGGATATTCTTGATATGGAAGAGGAGCATACGGAAAAAGGCAATTCCTGGACAGAATCCGAGAACAGAGATATTGTGTTCAAAAACGTGAACTTTGGATATGGGAGCGAAAAAGAAATCCTTCATGACTTTTCCGTTTGCATTCCGGGAGGAAAGACGACGGCGGTGATCGGTGATAACGGTTCCGGAAAATCTACGGTCATGAAACTGATACAGGGATTCTACCAGCCTGATTCGGGAGAAATATGGGTTGGAGGAAACAGGATAAGCAAAACGAGTCCCCGGGAATGTCATAAAAAATTTGGCTATGTACTCCAGAGCAATCCGCTGATGTCAGGTACGATCCGGGATAATATTCTGTATGGCACAGAAGGAGAAGCGCCGGAGGAAGAGATGAAAAAAGCGGCCAGAGAAGCCAGAGCGGATTCTTTTATAGATGCGCTTCCCAAAGGATATGATACGACTCTTGGAGAGGCGGGGAACCGTTTGTCAAGCGGTCAGAAACAGAGGATTGCCATTGCCAGGGCATTGATTGCGAAGCCGGAGTATCTGATACTCGACGAGGCGGGGGCGAGTCTGGATCATGACACATATATGAAGATCTATCATGGTATCAGGAAGAAGATGGAAGGCAATACGATTGTTTTCATCGCCCATGATATGCGCGAGATTGCAGAAGCAGACTATCTGGTCGTTATGCATCACGGACGTCTTGAAGCCTGCGGAACCCATGAAGAAGTATTTGCCGTAAGCAGGACTTATCAGGAATATCTGCAGTCCACTGAGGCATCTTAAAAGAAAGAAGGAATGATTATGAAGAAATTTACGATTGTGTCTTCCCTGCTTTTCGTGTTACTGTTTTGTGGGATGGTGGGATATGTGGCGTCGTCCGAAGACTTTACGCCTCCAAAGGAGGAGGAAGAAGCGGCCGTGCCTGAAGAAGAAGACAGGGAAGCGCCTGTCTGGAATAAAACGGTGGATGAACTCGTCTCATTTCTGGAGGAGAAGGGGCTGATCCATGCAGACAGTAAAGTGACGCTCAGTGCGGAAGGTCTGTGTACGCTTGCGCTAAAGTATGACGGAGCCGAAATATACTGGTGGGATCTGGAGAATCTGGATCCGGAATCTGGCGAGTATCAGGCATATGAGAGTCTCAGGACGAAAGGCGAGATTGATTTATATGGAGCCGGTACGATTATTATGCCGAAGAAAAACGGTCCTTTTGCACTTTTATTAACCTATTATGAAGGCGATGTGCAGGCGTTAGAAAAAGCGTTTGGAGAATTTGGTCAGGAGAATTGATTGATGAAAATGAGGCTTGTTCTGGTAGAAAATGATGAAACATTGTGTACAGAGCTGAAAGAATTACTGGCGTTTTATAATGTATTTGACATTGTGCATACCTTTGACGGAATCAATGAAGCCAATAAATATATCTGCCTGAACGAGGTGGACGCGGTATTTATCAATATCAAAACAGGGAATCCAAGATACAGCGGGGACGGCTCTTTTCTGGCATACAATCTGTCCCAGATAAAGCCGGACGTCCTGGTGGCGCTGTATTCGGAAGAAAAGTTAGAGGCGGGGCAGGTATTTGACTGTTGCTGCGATGAATACTTTCGGCTTCCGTTTGATAACCGTGTGCTTCAGCGGGTGGTTAAGCGACTGCAGTATTTGTTTGAGCTGCTCCAATACAAACGGTTATCCGTGAACCGTTCTATGATGATCAAGACGAGAAACGGATATCAGCTTGTGGATATTGATAAGGTTCTCTTTATCGAACGGACGGACCGAAAGAACAAGATGGTGATGGTGGACGGAAAGGAAATGCTCCTTTCCGGATATTCTATGAATGAATTGGAACAGATTCTGGAAGGGTATAATTTTTACCGGTGCTACCAGTCTTTTATCGTGAATCTTTCCAGAGTATCTTATGTCCGGGCAGATAACGAAGCGAAAAATTTTGCTCTGATTTTCGAAGGATATGCGGGGGAAGTTATGGTGAGCCGCGAGAAATATACGGAAGTGCTCCAGCTTTTAAAAAGTAAATATGCGAAGCTTACGCTTTAGGAGGAGAAAGATGAAGTCAAAAGTTTTATCGTTTGCCGAATATGATCAGGTGGATATCAGTATGTACAAGAAAGTATTCAAGCTTGACGAGAAGGCGTACAAGAAAGAAATAGATTTTATAAAGAACAAGAACAGCATTTGGGAAGAAACCGGAGAAGTTACGGACGGGGCGTTCATTGTATGCGATCTGGAATCGGAGAATCCGTTTTTTAACAGAGAGAACCTGAAAATTATGGTAGGGCAGGGGTTCTTTCACAAGAAGCTGGAAGCGATGTGCGTCGGGCTGAAAAAAGGGACGGCCGGTGTGCTGGACGTCGACGGGGAGAAAGTGACCGTAACGGTTCGTTCCATTCAGCAAAAAAAGATTCCTGTGATCACGGACGGGATGATAGAAGCTCTTGGAATTGAAGGAGTGAGCAATGTAGAACAATATGAGGCTCGTCTGATCCGGGAACAGAAAAAAAAGATTGCGGAAAACGAGGGATACGAAGCCGTTCAGTATGTGATGAACAAAGTATTTGAGGCCAGTACGTTCGATCTTAAGAAGGCTGACTGGAAAGAAATGACAGATCATGAAATTAAGAGATTGAAGGAAATCTCCAGAGAACAGGGGTTGAATCTGGAAACCATGACGCCAGAGGAATTTGAAGGGAAGATGCCGTTCTCAAGCTATCATGAATTATTCGCAAGCGTGCAGAACGATTCATGGGACAGGCTCTGCGGCTATCTTCTGGGGCGGGAATACGCAGAAAAAGACGGCGTCGGATATACGATGGAGCAATACCGGGACGATATGGAAGAGTACGTGAAATTCTGGCATGAAACGAAAGAAAATGCAGAAAAGATCAATACTTATGAATATTCGGAAATTATGTTTTATGTAAATTATTATTACAATAAGGTAAAAGAATACGTGACAGAGAATTTTTTTAAGGAGGAAAAGTAGATGGCAATTCAATATGCGGATGATGAGAGTTTTAAGGAGCAGATTAAGGAAGGGTTTGTGATCGTGGATTTCTTTTCCGCAACATGCGTACCGTGTAAAGCCTTTTCCCGTATTTTGGAAGAGCTAGACGCGGAGCTTCCGTTTATCAATATCGTGAAAGTGAACACCACAGATTATCCGAAGCTTGGCAAAGAGAATCGTATTTTTGCGGTTCCAACCGTTCAATTCTACAAAGACGGTGAAAAGAAGTTTGAGAACGTAGGCGTGATGGAAGTTGAGGAAATAAAAGAGAAGATTACAGAATTCATGTATTAAGAGGGAACGGATATGGAAATCGGGGAAAAAATCTATGGATTTGAAGTTAAAGAAAAGAAGTATGTGCGGGAGGTCGAAGGAGATATTATTCAGATGGAGCACCTGTCAACCGGAGCGCAGGTCGTCGTCATAGACAATCAGGACGTTAAAAAGAGCTTTCTGGTTGGATTTCGGACCATACCAAAGGACAGTACGGGAGTTTTCCATATTCTGGAGCATTCTGTGCTGAACGGTTCCCGCAGATATCCGGATAAAACGATGTTCGTCAATCTGATGAAACATTCCATGGCAGAATTTGTCAATGCAATTACATATCCGGATCATACGGTATATCCCTTTTGTACAGAGAATGAGAAGGATTTTATGAATCTGACGGACGTTTACCTAAACGCGGTATTTTGTCCGAATGTTCTTACGGATAAAGAGATCTTCGAACAGGAGGGCTGGCATTTTCAGTACGAAGACGGAAAAGCTCCGGAGATTAACGGCGTTGTCTATAATGAGATGAAGGGAGTTTTCTCGTCCCTGGACAGTATATTAGAGGATGAAATGTCTAAGGCAATGTTTCCGGAAACGGCTTATCGTTTTGTTTCAGGAGGATTCCCGGATACGATTCCCGCGCTATCTTATGAGGAATTTCTGGAATATTACAGGACATTTTATAATGCTTCCAACTGCTGTATTGTTCTATATGGGAGAATGAATACGGAACAAATATTTGAGTATATTGACAAAGTTTATCTGGGAAAAATGAAACGCTCAGAACCTGCGAAGCCGGTTATGCTGCAGAAACCCGTAAAGGGAATCCGAAATAAGCTGTATGATAAGGAGAAGTTCGGCAATCAGGGTGTGTTTGCGTCATGCACATATAGTCTGGGTGATTTTGACAACCGGGAACGTATGAATGCAGTCTATATCCTTATGCAGGCGATTATGGGGGAAGACGAGGCGCCGATGAAGAAAGGGCTTATTCAGAGCCTGGGAATCCCGGAGATTCAGTATTTTATCATGGATGGTATCAGACAGCCCTATCTTGCCGTTAAAATAAAGAATACAGACAAAGAAACTGCCGGCCGGTTGAAAACGGTTATCACAGAACAGGCGGACAGACTTTGCAGAGAAGGAATCGGAGAAGAGGTATTGGTTTCGGCGATCAACCGTCTGGAATTTTGGATGAGGGAAAAAGGCGGGGGCCAGCCGGAGGGAATTGAATATGTACTGGATATTGCCGGCGGATGGGCGCAGGGAACCGGACCTTGCGAGATGATAGAATTTGAAGAAACATATAGGAAGATGAGAACCCTTGTAAAGGAAGGATATTTTGAATCACTTCTGAGGGAAATCCTCCTGGAAAATGATCATGAGGCAGAGGTTTCCCTGGAACCTCTTGAAAGGGCCGAAGAGAAAGGGCAGGAAGAAGAGACAGAAGACCTGCCGGGTCTGTCTGCGGATGATCTGCTTTATAAAAAGGAGGAACCGCTCACAAGGGCAGAGGAAGAATCCGGTATTACATATTTGAAACAAGAGATCCCTTCAAAAGGAGTGGCATATCAAAGCTGCTATTTTGATATCAGTGATCTGGAGCCGGAGAAAGTTCCTTATGCGAAGCTGTTTTCCGAACTTCTGGGCAGTCTTCCTACGAGAACGCACAGCCTGGAAGAATTAGTGATTGAGAAGAATATGTGGCTTGGAAATATAAGGGCTTATCTGGAAGCGTACACCAATGCAGATGATATCCGGCATGTCAGGCTTAAATTTGTGATGGATATCAGCTGTCTGGAACAGAATCTTCTGAGAGCGGTAAAACTGGGGGAAGAGCTGCTGTATGATACCATTCTGGAGCATCCGGAGATTATTCTGAAAAGAATCAGGCAGAGCAGGATGGAACTGGAAAGGGGATTTGTTACCAGTGGGAACAGCTATGCGTCCGGACGTGCGGCCGCACACTATATGCTGGAAGGAGCGGCAAGGGAACGCTATAACGGAATTCACTATTATCAGTTCTTAGGAAAGCTTCTGAAGAACTTTGACGCGGACCAGGGGCAGATGATCCGAGAACTTAAGGAAATTCAGGAGAAGCTTTGCCGTAAATCTAATCTGGTGATGAGTTTTACAGGCACAGAGAAAGCTTACGGCGATTTCCGCCAGTTGATCGCAGCTTCCGGGTTCTGCCGCAGTGCAAGGGAAAGGGGACCCGGATGGTATCAGGATAAATTGCTTCCCGGGAAATCAGAGGCATTTATCATTCCGTCGGAGGTATCCTATGTTGCGCTTGGAGGAATCGGGGAATATACCGGTGAGGATTATCTTCTTGGCAGAATGGTGAGTTTCGATTATCTGTGGGCAAAGATCCGCGCTGAAGGAGGGGCTTACGGCTGCCAGATGTCTGTACTCCCAAATCAAAGCTGGATCATGAGTTCCTATCGAGATCCGAACGTAAAAAGGACGATAGAAGCCTTTCGCAGCGCTTCAAGGTGGCTGGAAGAGCTTGAATTAGGAGAGCAGGAGCTTCTGAATTATAAGATTGGCGCAGTTGCCGGATATGACCGGACTCCCAAAACATATGTACAGGCAAAACGAATGGATTCCTGGTATCTGAGGCAGGAAGAACCGCAGGTCAGGGCAAAGGTCAGAGAAGGGTTGTTAAAGGCGTCGGAAGAAGATTTGAAAAACAGGCGTCAGGCGATGGAGAGCTTTGCCAAAGAGGGAACCGTCTGTGTTCTGGGAAACAGAGCGAGGATCGAAGAGGCGGCCGGCCAATTCGACAATGTAACGGTACTGATGGAGTAAATATTAAGGAGAAACGATAAAGATGGAGAAGGAGAATAAGAATATCTGGCTGACGTACAGTGCAGAGGAGAAAGAAGAACTTCATAAAATCTGTGAATTATATAAGTCCTGGCTGGATAAAGGGAAAACGGAAAGAGAATGTGTGGAACTGGCGGTAGAACTGGCAGAAAAGGCGGGATATCATAATCTTGAGGAATACCTGTCAGAAGAGAGACAAATCCAGAAAGGGGAAAAAATTTATGCTGTCTGCATGAAAAAATGTATTGTGCTCTTTAGAATGGGAGCAGAGCCGATCTCGGCAGGCATGAATATTCTTGGCGCCCACATCGACTCTCCGAGAATTGATATAAAACAGAATCCGCTTTATGAAAAAGATGATTTTACATATCTGGACACACACTATTACGGGGGCATAAAAAAATACCAGTGGGTGACGCAGCCGTTAGCGCTTCATGGAGTGGTTGTCAAGAAAGACGGAAGCTGTGTGAATATCAGTATCGGCGAAAGAGAAGATGAACCAGTATTTGTCATTACGGATCTGCTGGTCCATCTGGCTTCAAAGCAACTGGAAAAGAAAGCGGGTGAAGTCATCGAAGGAGAAAAACTGGATATCCTGGTTGGAAATTGTCCAATTGAACGGGATGAGAACTTGAAAGAAGAAAAAGAAACGGTGAAAGCCAATGTTCTGAAAATCCTAGAGGAAGCTTATGGGATTAGAGAAGAAGATTTTGCTTCTGCGGAACTGGAAATTGTACCGTCAGGAAAGGCGAGAGATATAGGATTTGACCGCAGTATGATACTGGCATACGGGCAGGACGACCGTATCTGTGCATTTACTTCTATCATGGCTATGTTGAGTGTAGAAGACAGCAGTCGTACGGCGTGCTGTCTGTTAGTGGACAAAGAGGAAATCGGAAGCGTCGGCGCGACAGGAATGCATTCTCGTTTTTTTGAAAATGTGGTAGCTGAGTTGATCGCTTTGACAGAAGGAGAGTCGGACATTAAGGTAAGAAGAGCGCTTGCAAATTCTAAAATGCTTTCTTCCGATGTAAGCGCGGCATATGATCCACAATTTGAAGAAGTATTTGAAAAGCGCAGCGCGGCATATCTTGCGAAGGGGCTTGCATTTAATAAATTTACAGGAAGCCATGGTAAAAGTGGATCCAATGACGCGAACGCCGAATATCTGGGAGAAATACGCCGAATCATGGAAGAAGCCGGGGCGGCGTACCAATTTGCGGAATTAGGCAAAGTAGATATCGGGGGAGGCGGTACGATCGCATATATAATGGCTAATTACGGCATGGATGTTGTTGATTCAGGCGTGGCGGTGCTGAATATGCACGCGCCGTATGAAGTGAGCAGCAAATCAGATATTTATCAGGCGGTGAAAGGCTATAAAGCATTTTTGAAGTGGAGATGTGAGAATGAAAAGAGAGGATAATATTTATCAGATATATGTGCAGATTCTGAAAGAAGAACTGGTTACAGCCATGGGATGCACGGAACCGATCGCGATTTCTTATGCGGCGGCAAGAGCAAGGGCGGTATTAGGGGAATTGCCGGAAAAGATTGTAGTAAAGGCAAGCGGAAGCATTATTAAAAACGTAAAAAGCGTTGTTGTTCCGAATACCGGCGGTTTAAGAGGAATAGAGGCCGCAGCCGCGGCCGGCATTGTCTGTGGAAATGAGAACAAAAAACTGGAAGTTCTTTCGGAGATAGAGTCGGAGGACATAGAGCGTATTAAAGGTTATTTGGGACAGGCAGATATCAAAGTTGAATATCAGGAGACAGGGCGTACATTTGATTTGTCCGTATGTGTTTATAAGGAACATTCCCAGGCAAGCGTCAGGATTACGGATTATCATACCAATATTGTTCAGATAGAAAAGAACTGGGAATTCATCCGTGACGATTTGAAAGACGAGAAAATAGAAAAAGCGAACAGGGACGTTCTTTCCATGGAGAATATATGGGAATTTGTCCGATGTGCAGATATTGAGGATGTGAAAGAAACCCTGGATAAACAGATAGAATGCAATATGAAGATTGCCAGGGAAGGTATACGCGGAAATTATGGGGCAAATATCGGAAGTATACTGCTTAAAATGGAAGGTGATTCTGTGCAAGTACACGCAAAAGCGATGGCAGCAGCCGGTTCTGATGCAAGAATGAACGGCTGCGGACTGCCGGTCGTGATCAATTCAGGAAGTGGCAATCAAGGCATTACCTGTTCTGTTCCGGTATTGGTTTATGGAGAAAGTTTGAACTGTGATATCGAGAAGATTTATCGGGCATTATTGTTGTCTAATCTTACGGCTATTTATATAAAAGCAGGAATCGGGACATTATCTGCATATTGCGGGGCGGTCAGCGCAGGCGCCGCCGCAGGAGCGGGAATTGCTTATCTGCATGGAGGAGGATATGAGGAAATCAAGCATACGGTCGTGAATGCGCTTGCAATTGTATCCGGCATTGTCTGTGACGGTGCAAAAGCGTCTTGCGCAGCGAAAATCGCATCATCTGTAGAAGCAGGAATTGTCGGTTATTATATGTATCTGAATGAACAGGAATTCTGCGCGGGGGAAGGAATTGTGGCGGAAGGAATTGATCGGACGATTGAAAATATAGGAATACTCGGCAAGGAAGGAATGAAAGAAACGAATAAGAAGATTATAGAGATGATGATAAAATGAAAAAGAACACTAGCGAAAAATTAATGAATTTATTGGGCGTTGCAGCCGGGAATGCAATATTGGCGCTTGCCGTGGTTGCTTTTATTGTTCCGGCAGGGATTCCGATGGGAGGAGCTACCGGCTTGGGAATTGCCGGGAATCATTTTTGGGGAATTCGGACTTCAATCATCGTCTTTAGCTTGAACAGTATATTGCTTATCATAGCATGGTTTATTCTGGGAAAAGGATTCGTAAAGAAAACTCTATTGAGTACATTTATCTATCCCTTATTTCTTGAACTGTTACAGAAAATTCCAGGAATCACAACTATGACAGACAATATACTGTTGTCTGCCATTTTTGGAGGACTTCTTGTAGGCGTTAGCATGGGGATTGTGGTAAGGGTCGGAGGATCGACGGGGGGAACGGATATTATTGCCCTGATAGCAAACAAAAAAACTTCTCTTTCAGTCGGCGTCACGGTGTATATGGTAGATTTTGTGGTTTTAGGCATACAGGCTTCTTTCTCTGATATGGAGCAAATACTTTATGGGATTATACTGACTCTTTTGGCAACGGTTGTGATTGATAAAGTTGTTCCGAATGGAAAGGTTTCTATGCAGGTGATGATTATTTCAAGAGAGTATAAAAAGATTCAGGGAAAAATATTGCAGGACATAGAAGCCGGAGTGACGCTTTTTCACATACAGACGGGATATAGCGGTGAAGAACAAAAAGGAGTTATGTGTGTGATTCCAAGACACAAACTATTTGCTTTGAAAGAGATGGTCTGTGAAACAGATCCGTTTGCGTTTCTTACCATTAATCAGATTAACGAGGTGAATGGTCAGGGATTTACCAGAGAACGTATTGCATATGAAGAACTCAAAAAGGAAATAATATAAACTCCAGGAGGTCCAAATGGCAGCATTTATTGCACCGGTCAAGATTTCTATCCTAAATCCATTTTAGGTTTCTTGTATCAAGATTTAATATCGGACTTCCATTGCTGGTATGTATAAATTCGATTATCTTAAATAAGGTTTTCAATAATATATGAAAAAAGAAACGATGAGTTACATTAGGGGACAATTAGATGATTCCAAAAGAGATTTGTAAAGACTATATTATAGAATATAAAAATTTAATCATAAATTTACGTTGTAGATTGGTAATGGTTTCCGGTCATTTAGTTACATTATGTCCTAAAGAATTTGCAATGCTTTGTCTATTAGTCAATTATCTTGGGTGGGTGTTTACAAAAGAACAAATTTATGAAGAAGTGTATGGTGATATATTACCAATATATGTTGATAATACTATTTATTGTCTCGTATATAGTCTGCGCAAAAAATTAGAAGCAAATTCAAAATATATTCAAACGGTAAGGGGTGTTGGATATAAATTTGTAATTCCAGAAGAGTAAGTTCTTTTAGGATTTTAGGTTGAAAGTATGTTTCCACTTTGCTATACATATAAGAATTACATATACTATACATCTTAGAAAGCTTCACTTATTTACTAGCCAATTTTGGATGAACGGCATAAAGCGACCACATCCTATGGAAACTCTATTAAGGCTAAAGAAAATTCGTTTCGTAGATTCTTGACGGTTTATGTATAAAATGCTTAAAGATAATTAAGATAAATGCACAAATTACGCCATGTATGTTGTCTTTTGACTACAGGTGAGGAAAAATCATGCTGTTAATCCGAAATTTTCTACTATGCCAAAAAGTATACTTTTTGGCATAGTGAAAAATAGGCGGAAATCTTGTACCCAAAAGTATGCATGACCACTTTTGGCATATGCCAGAAAAAGTGTGGACATTTTGGTATAAATCATGGAGACGGTTACCATTTTATAAGAATAAAAGAAAAATGAAGAATCCCGGAGGAGTAATCTTCCGGGGATTTTTTTGACTTAGAAGGTTGCGTTTAGTGCTGTCTGCCGTATAGAACTGGTAGAAATATATGAAGAAGCACGGTTTGGTATGGTGCTTTATGCGGGAGGCGGAAGAATGGCTACGTATGGTTATCATCGGATCAGTACACGGGATCAGCATCTTGACAGGGGGATTCATGAGATTCAAATATTTTGCAAGGAGCACGATTTGGAACTGGAAAATATCTTTACGGACCAGCAGACGGGTAAAAACTTTAATAGACCGAGATACACGGTTCTTGTGGAAGATGTTCTCCGGGAGGGGGATATTCTTCTTGTGACAGAACTGGATCGGTTAGGCAGGAATAAACGGGATACTATGGAGCAGATCCGGAAACTGCAGAGCAGAGATGTCCGGCTAATGGTGCTGGAACTTCCGACAACACTGATGGATCTGTCTAAGATGGATAATTCCATGGCGCGCCTGATGATGGAGACGATCAATAACATGATGCTGGAGCTTTACGCTTCCATCAGTGAAAGTGAGATTCAAAAGAAGGAGAAACGCCAGCGTGAAGGTATTGCCATGAAGAAACTCCGGGGAGAATGGGATGATTATGGACGTCCGCCGGCAATCAAAGAAGAGGAATTTGCCAAAGCATACCAGAGAGTAACTGCAGGCGAAATCACACAGGCAGAGCTGAAGCGTGAGTTGGGCTTATCTCACACTACTTTTTACCGCTACCGGAAAAAATATTTTGAAAAAAATCCGGAAATTTTCCAATCTCAGAAAAAATGACACTATTACTTTTATGAAAGCAAAATTTTTAGAGGAGGTAATAGCGTTATGAGTGAAAAAAGAGAAGGAGCATTGTTTTATGACAAGGAAAGCGGACGGTACGATATCCGGTTCGGTCTGGATTCATTTTATGGCGGGCTGCATTGTGGAGACAGCTTTGATTTGAAGGTGGATAATGCCTGGGTTCCGGCCAGGATAGAGATGGGGGATGAGTGGTATCTGGCAGGACTGCCCCGGATGAGTCTTGACGGACTGATTGTACGGATGTAAGGAAGACGGTCAGGTATTTGTGAGATGGAGAGGTCAATGGATCAGGTACTTATGAGGTTTGAGGCAGATTATGATGTTGTGCTGGAATGCATCCAGAAGGTATATACTTTGGAAGGCGACAACCTGCGTCAGGGAAAAGATTTCCGTAAGACAATGGTGCTTCCCTTTATGAAAATGTTAGAGAGACATTGTTATGGAACTCGGATGGAGAACTTACATAAAGTATTGTGGGAAGTCTATCAGGAGAGTACGGGAAGAAAGGATTTTCTGGAAAAAGCAGACATCCTTCTGAAGCCATATTGCAGGGAAATATCATCGTCAGAACAAAATACATGTGTTTGATTGTGTTGCTTTTTATGAGCGTAGGTTTGCAAAAGAAAAATTCCGGCCAGGGTTAATACTCTGCCGGAATTTTTACTTGCCATAGCATACGTAGGAAGCTGCCAGTGGCGGGTTCTGTAGTTGGGATAATCTGTAGTTGATTTTCCTGGCCTGATTACATACAATATGATTATTAATTGCGAATGATAAACAGCCAGCAATCAAAATAAATTGCTAGGATTGTCATGGGGAAAGGCGGAAGAAACCAATGAACTGCTAGGGAAGCTGAATGGACGTCTCTACCTAATCCAGGGGAACCATGACCGGTTCCTGAAGAATAAGGATTATAATGCCAGCCGTTTTGTCTGGATCAAACCTTATGAGGAACTGCAGGATAACAAACGGAAGGTCATTCTCTGCCACTATCCTATCATGTGTTATAACGGGCAGTATCGTCTGGACGGAAATGGGAATCCTAAAGTATATATGCTCTATGGCCATGTGCATGATACCTATGACCAGCGGCTATTGGAGCAGTTCCAGGAGATAACAAGGGGCAGTATCCGTGAGAATCCGGACGGGGAGAAACGGGCAATTCCGTCGAATATGATTAATTGTTTCTGCATGTATTCGGACTATACCCCGCTCACGCTGGATGAATGGATACTCTGCGACAGGAAAAGGAGAGAAAAATTATGTGCGGACGGTTCTATGTAGATGAGGGGACAGCCAAAGAGATTGAACGGGTGATCCGTGACGTAGATCTGCGGATACAGAAAATGCGTACAGGGGATATTTACCCCTCCCAGCCTGCCGGTATCCTGACTTGTTACAGCCGACAGATAAATCCGTTGTTGGCAGGTCCTGCAGCAGAAAAATCACCGGCATTTGAACTGAAAGAAATGCACTGGGGGTTTCCGCAGTATCAGAAGAAAGGGCTGTTGATCAATGCCAGGGCGGAGACTGCGTTAGAACGAAGGACATTCTGTGACAGTGTGCGATACAGACGCTGCATTATCCCGGCAAAGCATTTTTACGAGTGGGATTCTGATAAAAATAAAGTAACATTTTTCAGAGATGACAGACCGATTCTATTTATGGCGGGCTTCTATAACCGGTTCCAGAATGAGGAGCGTTTTATGATTCTTACCACACAGGCGAATGCTTCTGTAAGTCCTGTCCATAACCGTATGCCGGTGGTTTTGGATGAGAGTGAACTGGAAGACTGGGTTTATGATGATAAGTTCACGGAATACGCGCTTCATAAAATTCCGCCAAAGCTTTGGAGAAAACAGGAATATGAGCAGCAGAGTTTGTTCCTGACATGAAAAAACCATCTGGTGATTATGGTAATCTTATCACCAGATGGCACAGAAATTCAGTCTATTTTGTTACTCTGCTGTTTATATTGTCTGAGGGTTCGCAAGCTGCTCTACTTCTGCCACACTAAGGGCAGAGTATTCCGCAATCTCCTCGACCGTCAGCTTTCCCGCTTTCAGCATCCTAAGTGCTGTTTCTTTTTTATTTTCACTGATACCCTGGGTAATGCCTTGGCTGATACCCCGGTTTAAAATAGTTCGTGCTTCTGTTTGAATCAATGGTCCTCTCATCATAGCACCTTTTCTACGCTCCGCTTCGGTCCGCGCAGTGCAGAGGTCCACTTGACCTCTTGCGCCCTTTCTGCAAGTTTTCATACTTTCGTGCGATTTCACGGATTACATCACTTGAAAGCTCTAGGATTGAACTGATTGTATATGGTGCGAAAAAGGAAGAAGGTACTAAAATCCAAACATTTTCCTTATTTCTGCATCGGAAGGTTCGGTTTCTTCGTGTTCATATTTTTCGGCAGTATAGTCTCCAGAACCACCGTTATCAAACTGTTCTAAAAATTTGAGGGTTCCAGTAACGCCTAATGCAGTTTTTAAAGCATTTATTCCATTTTTTCGTAATTCTGTGGTATTTGTAACATTTAACCTTGTTGCTATCATTAATATAACACCTCCAACAACCATTCATTAGGATTCATAACCTTTGTATAAGTCGTAATCCGCTGACAGTTATTCAAAAATTTTTTATCTGTGGTTAACAATACATCTACATTTGCAGACTCGGCACATGCAAGGTGAATACTGTCCTTATATTTAATATTTGAAATATGTCGTATTTCCTCGGCGCGGGTCAGGATCGACCGGTCAACCGAAATTTCTTCCGTACATAGGCTATATATCATTTGCAGTATAGCGCATTTGTATTTGTCTGGTGTCTCCTGAATCTCTTTGACCAGCATTTGGCTTCCTATTAATTGAATAGCTGAGTGTTCCGCTAATTCAAGGATGAGCATGACGGAATTTCTTTCGTAGTAAATATGTGAGTAGCTGCGATCATCAAGTAGTCGATTGTAACAGCAATTATCTAAATATACTCTCAATTATCTGGAGTCTCCTTTCTCTCAGTGTATCTATTATAGTCTATTTAAAATAGTTTTACAAGCATAGCAACTATTTCTTTTATGTCTTTCTTTTATGTCTAAAATTAGAGAAAGTTACGGCCTTTCCTTTGAATAAGATTCTTCATTTTAAACACAGCACATTTGGCTATTTGGTATTATGACTTAATATCATCTGTAATCCATATAATAAATTTTCAGCATTTTCCCGAAATTGTGGCAGGAATTCCTTTTCCAGATCATAACAGAGATAGAGGTGTCGAGCGACACTTTCTGGTAGACTTAAACGGCACTTTATAATCGCCAACTTTTCCAGAAAAAGAGCACAACCGCATCTCAACGACACGGTCATGCCTCTTTCCCTGCATTCTCTCAGCTCAATGCCTGGTTATTGATCGCCGCTAACATTACCTCGGCATCAATCACTTTTTTCTCCATTTGGCTTCCCAAAGTCATCGCGTCTGTCATCACATTGTCAATCAGCCGGGCATTCCCCTGGCTGTAGCTGTGGACAGAACTGATCGCTGCAGTATCAATGATCTCCGGGCTCCCGCCCGCATTCCGGATCTTCTGCCGGATATAGTCCGGCACTTCCTGGTCTGTCAGGCCATGGAAGTTGTAATGCACCACAACCCTCTGCCGCAATGCCTCATTGACCTGTTTTTCCAGGATGTGGTTCAGATAAGGTTCCCCGCATAAGATCAGCGAAAAACAATTCACTGAATCATATTTCTGGTTCATCAGCATTTTCAGGTCTCGCAGGATGCTGCTGTTCAGGTACTGTGCCTCATCCAGGATACAGATGAACGGCTGCCTTTTCTCTTTATACAGATAATACAGCCGCTCCTGGATCGATTTGAACATCTGGCTCTTCCCAAATCCGGATTCCAGCCCCAGCGCTTCACACAGCTGGCGGTAGAATTCCTGCACGCTTACTGTGGACAGGCACAGATAAGCACATTGATACAGATTCGGGTTCAGTTTCTTTGAAAAACACCGCAGTGCAAATGTCTTCCCCATCCCCGGGCTTGCCGTAAACACCCCGATCCCGCGGATCTCTTTCAGGTATTCCAGCCGCGCTGTCATCTCACGGAAATCTTCGGATTCAAAAGCATCTTTTTCCTTTACCATCTGCTTATCAAACGGATTAAAACCCAGACCATAATAATCAGTGTACATCTTCCCCACCTCCAAGCGCTGTGCTGTAATTTATGGATACATGGTTCTCCCGCTTTGTTTTCCCGTTCCCTACCCGATCTGTCAGGCGCATCGGATATCTCTTCCCTCCGAGAACACCCATACTTTTTCCGGGTCCTCCGGGAGATAGCGGACCTCTACCTTCTGGCCGATGAACTGCATCGGCGCGTCATAGCACCGGGAGTCCAGCTCCACCGTGGCGTCCCGGGATACCCTGTGGGTCGTACGGTTCAGGAAGCATTCCTCCAGCCATTCTGCTGACTGTGGTTTCCTTACCGGGCGTGGGCTGTGGAGATAACGGTACAGCGGCGTTTCCCCTGTCGTGGAATGTTCTGTCGTATTGTGCTTCCGGATATATGCTGCCAGGAGGTCATTGAACTCGTCCAGCGAGCGGATCTGGCTGATGTCGAGCCCGTAAAGCCATCTTTCCTTGAGTGTCCTGAAATTCCGCTCCACCTTCCCCTTGTTATGTAAAGATTTACATAATTTCTAAGGAAAGAACCGGAGGTGGGTTGAATAAGAGGGCAATCCTTTTTGCCCCCTTATTCAGCACACTTTCGGTTTTTCCGAATTGAACAAAGTCGCGTCCGGTATGGGAATTCAATGACTCCCATTTCCATCGGCTGACGGATATTTCTGATATTTTCCTATAGGATTTCTGACAAGTTTTCCCCGTTTAGGGTATACTTCCCCCTTACCCCCAAAGCTTATGTCCTATATCCAGTTGCTTTAGGGTCAGGCGCTGCTTCTTTGGGGTGCGCGTTCAGTGCATACTTCATAAGACATGGATCCGCCACAGCATGGGCATACGGTGACATCCTTTTTGTACAGTATCCTGATTGCCTGCACCTTGTCATCTTTCTTGAACCGTCTTAGAAACTCACGGCAGCCGATCAGATTCCTGCATATGGGGATTAGCTTCCGCTTGTTCTGGTTGCTTAAGATCCCATAATGCCGTATACGGACAAAGCCTTTCGGAGGAACATGCATAAAGAAACGGCGGATGAATTCAATCCCATCCAGAGTCAGTTCTTTCCACTGGCCGCCGCTTTTGTAATCCTTTACTTTTATGGTTACTGTAGTTTCGTCTATGCGCAGGATACGGCTGTTGCTGATCGCTATCCGATGTGTGTAACGTCCGAGGTAATTCATCACAGTTTCTGCCCCGGCAAAGGACTCTCTGATGTCCGTGCCCCAGTTTTTTCCATAGCAGATATCCAGCAGTTCCTGATATTCATATGAATTGCGGTATTTGGCTGCGGCTCCTTCATAGCTAAGTCTCCCTGCTTTATGCAGTGCTTTGAGTCCAGACAGGAATTTCCCTTTGAAAAGTGCGGCCATCGCTTTTCCAGGCAGGAAGAACCCGCCCTTTTTCTGATGCCAGTTCCGAGCCGCATCAAGTCCGCCGCCTGTACAGAGTATGTGGATATGGGGATGGTAAGACAGGTTTGAACCCCATGTATGCATGATGCTGATGAAGCCGGAGGTGCCTCCCAGATGCACCGGGTTCCTGGAAAGCTCCATGACCGTATCTGCCGCCGCATGGAAAAACAAGGAGCAGAGTTCCCTCTGGTTGGCGTAGATCAAGGGATTCAGTTCAGTTGGACAGGTAAATACCAGATGGTAATACTCTATATCCAGAACACCTTCCCTCTGTGCGTCGATCCACAGTTCATTGGAAAGCGCCTGGCACATCGGGCAGGATCTGTCACGGTAGGAATTGTTATGGATCTGTATATGGCCGCACTGGCTGCATCTGGAAACATTTACCCCATACGCACCCGTCTTGCAGTTCAGAATGTGAGCCGCCGTCTTTGCCTGTCTGGCATTGGGAGTATATTTCTCCAGGTACCTGGGGTAAAACTGCCGCAGGACATCCTGGACAGTTGGATTACCTGCCATCGCCGCAGACCTCCATGCTGCTTCTTTCATAGGTGTCAAACGGACTCCTTATCCCCATGAGAGCCTTGGAAGTCATCTGCAGGTATACATCCGTGGAGTTTGGGCTTCGGTGCCCTAATAACTGTTGGATAAATGTATGGCTGACACCGTCTTCGAGTGCGTGACAGGCAAAACAGTGGCGCATCGTATGCGGCGTTACGTCTTCTGGAAGCCCAAGCATCTGTACATGCTTTTTCATGTACAATTGTACTGCTTCTGTCGTAAGCGGTTCATCCCTTACAGTGCTGGGAAACAGCCACCCCATCGGTCGGTCATACTGGTACCAGTATTCCGTAAGGATTTCCAGGTTACGGTCACTGAGTATGGTATATCGATCCTGACGATTCTTTGAAAGGGGGACATGGATCATCTTCTGTGACCTGCGGATATCCTCATAGCGGAGATGGCAGGCTTCACTCACCCGTAGCCCGGAAGAATACATAGTAGAGGCGATCGCCTTGTGCTTATAATTATCCATGGAATCAATCAGGAGGTTTACCTGTTCGCGGGTAAGAATTACGGGAAGCTTGCGGTCACGTTTCATTTTAGGTATCTTTTTGGGATCCCACACATAACCCAGGGTATATTCAAAAAAAAACCGGATTGCCGCCGTATAGACGTTGATGGTGGATGCCTTTTTTGATTCATGATCCTTCAGGTGGAAAATGAATTTCCGTATGTCGGCATAGGTGATGGACATGGATACTTTACCGATAAAATCCAAGAACCTCTTTGTAAAGCGATAATAATCATCACATGTGTTTTTTGTGAAATTTTTAAGCCGCAGATCATCACGCAGCTTGAGAAGATATTTTTCGTTCATTAAAATGCCCTCCATAATGTTAGATTTTTATTGACAGAAATCCAATCATTTATGGAGGTGCGCGGGCATGATAAAACCGTTTGCCCACAGAGCGGATACATGATATAATTTTATCCATGGCAGTAGCGATGATTCCTATGCATATAAGGTTTGTTGTTTGTGGTGAATTAACAATACCTCATTTAGGACTTATTTACTACTGCTTTTTAAAATAAAAATCGCTATGCGTAACCTTGGCAGGCCATCGCGCAGCGATTTTGTTCAACAAGGGTTAAGTAAAGAAATCCGTTATGTAAAGAAATGCCCGCCGAGGCCTGAAATGCAGCAGCTCCGGCATGGATTTCTTTACATAATAATCAATGCTTATTAAATGATTTAAGCCAGGATTTCAAGTCATCATCGCTGTCCCACTTAGCATCTTCGTGAGGAACAATCTCCCTGCTTGCTGCTTCAATGGCTTCACGCTTGAGCTTTGCATCCGTTTTGGCATAAATTTCTGTGGTTTTGACGCTTACATGGCCGAGCAGATCCCTTATGTAGATCAGATCGACACCAGAATCCACAAGTTCCATGGCGGCAGTATGCCGCATTTTGTGTGGGCTGAGGCTGTCCGGGATCAGGTCCGGCGAACTCTCACGGGCCATGGCGCCATATTTTTTGATGATATAATTCACACCCTGACGGGTGAACTGCCTGCCCATGTGGTTTATAAAAAGCCATTCGTCCAGCTTTTCCGGTGACTGGTAGCCCATCATTTTCAAATAGTCCTGTATGATGGGGAGGGAATCCTTCATCAGGGGAATGTAACGGCTCTTTTTTCCTTTGCCATGTACCAGAAGCGTGCGCGGTTCATGGAGTGATAAATCCTTTACCCGGATGCCGGTGGAATACAGGAGCATCAGCATGACGTAGTCACGCAGGCCGTCTGCTTTTCGTGTATCCACCTGCTCCATTAATGCAGAAACGCCATCTGTTTTCAGATATGATATTTCTTTCTGCGGCGCCTTTTTTACAGGAATCCCAAGGATTTTCTGGTATTCATTTAGGAATTCCGGCTTTTCATACATCAGGAAACGGATAAAACTGTTTATTGCTGCCTGTCTCTGGTTCCGCGTTGCTATGCCGCTCTTTCTTTCAGACTGCAGCCAGTCAAGGAAACCGAGAAGGCGTTCGTAAGTCAGGCTACTTATCGTCATCTGATCTGCGGGGATGCCGATGACTTCGTTATAGTAATCCAGAAGGAAGATAAACGCATACCGGTAGGAATCAATGGTTTTGGGCGAGCATCCTTTTTTATTTACAAGGAAATCCGTAAGGAACCGGTTAAGGCAGATGGCAAAATCAGTCTGTTTCATGAAGATCAGCCGCCTTTCCGAACACGCGCTGGAACTTTGCGCTGCATTTTTCCCCGATGTACGGATAGAGTTCCATTGTCAGCCGCACATACCGCTCTGTAGCGTAAATTGTCTTATGGCCCAGATAGGTTGAAAGCACGGGGAGTGCCACATACATGTCCATCCCCTGGTCAACCATCTGTTTAAATGCCCTGACAGCAAATGTGTGCCTCCAGTCATGTATTCTTGGCCCGTGTCCCCCTCCGATATACGGGATGCCGGCCTGTTTCAGGATCATGCGGTGGATATCGTAAAGCCTGTTTTCCTTTCTCCTTATCCCTGCCGCAGATGGAAAAATATAGTCATCATCACTGAAAAGATAAAAACATTTATCTGAAAACTGCTCAAACAGGCTCTTTATTTCCGGATCCAGAACGATATACCGCTCACAGTCGTTTTTCGTTTCCATAAGCCTTATGATCCCGTTTTCAAGGTCAACATCTTTCTTTTTTATGCCGAGTGTCTCATTAATTCTGGTGCCACAGCAGTACAGGAGCCGGAACAGGACCGGGAACTGGACTGCGTCCATCCGGCTTCGCTCAGAAGTATAAGTGTCAACGGCATGGAAATACCGGAGGATTTCATCATCCGTATAAATATGGGGCTGGAAATCCGTTGCCCGGAAAAATACGTCATGCATAAGGTATACGTCGTATCCTTTTAAGCCAAGATATTTTAGGAAGCACTTGACCTTGTTTACCCTTGCGTAATGGGAAGTGGATGCCTCTGTCTCCTTCTTTTCAGACCATGCATCCGCGTCCTCCTTTGAGAAAGAGACGTCCCGGATGCCCCGCCCGGCGCAGAAACGGTCAAACTGCCTGAGGATAAACGTGAAGCTGGATTCCTTGTATCCGCTTGCAGTTTTGTAATCAAGGTAACGGTCGATCTCTTCTGCAAAGCCGGATATAAATTTCGGTCGGTTCATCCCAGTGTCACCCCCTTATAATGGGAGGTGGCAAGCGCAGGCATAGGCAGCGGGCACAGGGCAAGTTTTCCAATGTCCACCTTGAGGTAAATCTTTGTGGTTTCCGTCCTCTGGTGCCCCAGCACAGTGCCGATCACCGGCATGGATACGTTATTCTTCAGCATGTTTGACGCAAGGCTGTGCCGCAGTGAGTGTGGGCCGTGTTTTTTCTCTTTCCAGCGGGAGATGCCTGCTTCCCTCATATACCGGCACACAATGGAATGGATGGTCGGCGGCTTCAGCGGTGTCCCGTGTTTTCCAACCTCGGCTGAAACGATGACCTCAGGGGCATCTGACTTTGGCCTGCCATGCTTAAGGTAATCAATGATGGCATTGCCAACAGATGAAAGCAGCGGGTATTCAACCGGAACATCCGTCTTGTCCTGACGGAACGATATCCGGTTGCTGTCCCAGTCTATTTGGGAGAACCGGAAGCTGACAATGTCTCCGCTACGCCAGCCATACTCGGCTGCAAGGAGAAGGATCAGGTAGTCGCGTTTGCCAATGGCGGAGGAACGCTCTGCCGCAGATAACACTCTGGATATTTCATCCTCCGTGTAAGTTGTCGGGATTTTACACTGATCCCTGTACTGGTCTTTCAAAACAAACAGCGCGTAATCCGTAGGCGCATATCCATAATGATAAAGGTAATGGAACAGCTGCCTTAAATGGTTGGCACAGGTATGGCGGGCAGACAATGAATAATCCATTGCCTTAAAAAAGCCCTCAATGGCATCGATATCCAGATCCGGGAATCCAAGGCTGTGTCCGGTCAGGTACTGGTTAAAATGATATAAGGCTATCTGCCTGCATGCAATCGTTTTTTCTGACCGCCCAATCATGCGTTCGTGCTGAAAAAACTGGAGAATGAGCTGTCCGGTTTCACCATCATAAGTCCGTTCGACACGGGGTGTCCGGAACTCAAAATCGCCAGCCTGCTGATAAGAGAGCAACATCCGGACGGCCCGGAGCCGTTTTTTCTGCCTGGAAGACATGCCCTTAACAATGATGTGGGAACCGATTTCCTCATCGCAGTACTTATAGCCAATGTCCTGTCCAAACTCGGAAACACCCCTATGGGAAAACCATTGTAAAACAGCATCCCACTCTTTTATAAGAATGTCGGCGTGGTGTGCGTGGTATTCCCTGTCATGCAGTTCCTGTTTGCAAGTATCAATTAATGTTTTTAAATCTGTAATCATAGAACAGATCCTCCTTTCCATTCCATGATACAGCGGATTATTATGTAAAGAAATCTCTGCTGGAATTGCTTAATTTTAGGCTTTGTCGGACATTTCTTTACATAACGGATTTCTTTACTTTCCCCTTGTTATGTAAAGATTTACATAACAAGGGGAAAGTCGAACGGCATTTCCGTACGCTCAAGGAACGATGGCTGTACGCACTTGACATCGAATCCATCCAGTCCCTCGCGCAGTTCAACGGCCTGCTTGCGGATTATATCCGGGAATACAATACCACATACCATACCGGTATTAATGGCGTCCCTTTTGAACGCTACCGCGGCACATGCGGCTGTACGCGCCTTCCAAAATCCAGGGAATGGCTGGATGAGTGCTTCCTGAACCGTGTCTGGCGCAGGGTAAACAGGGATTCCACGGTTTCCATTGACAAGGTATCCTATGATGTGCCCATGCAGTTCATCTCCTCAAAAGTGGAGATCCGTTATCTTCCGGATGACATGGGTTCCGCGTTCATCCTTTCTGACGGCGGGCATTACCCGATCCGCAGGACGGACCGCAACGAAAACTGCCGCGCGAAGCGGGAAAACCAGCCTGCCATTGACTATTCGAGGATCGGGGGTGCAGGGTCATGACACCTCTGGCTTATTACGGCCTGTCATTCAACCCGTTTGACAAGCAGGCTGTCCGGGAGAAAGACCGTTTCCTTTCCGCGGACCTTAAGGAAATGACGTCCAGGCTTGATTACTTAAAGGATTCCCGTGGCATTGGCGTGTTCACCGCCAGCCCCGGCATGGGCAAGTCCTTCGCCCTGCGCTGCTTTGCCGCCGGGCTGAACCCGGGCCTTTATCATATGGAATACATCTGCCTTTCCACCGTCAGCGTGATGGAGTTTTACCGCCAGTTCTGCTCTGTGCTCGGCCTGGAGGACCGGGGCGGCAAGCCCGGCATGTTCAAAGCGATACAGGAGCAGGTATACAGCCTTTACAAGGAAAAGCGCAAGCCGCTGCTTCTTGCGGTCGATGAAGCGCAGTACCTGTCCACAGGCATCCTCAATGACATAAAAATGCTGATGAACCACGGGTATGACTCGCTGAACTGCTTCACGCTCGTACTCTGCGGGGAACCGCACCTCAACAGCATCCTGCGCCGCCCGGTGCATGAGGCCCTCCGCCAGCGCATCACGGTGCATTATAATTTCATGGGGCTTGGCGATTCCGAGGTCGCAGAGTATATCACGCATAAGATCACATGTGCCGGTGGATCCCGGGCCATTCTGGACAATGCCGCGCTCTCTGCCGTGCACAGCCATTCAAACGGGAACCCGCGCCTGATCGACAACCTGATGACGGATGCGTTCACACTTGGCTCACAGATGGATAAGAAGACCATCGACGCAGAGGTCATCCTGGCGGCTGTTGCCGGCCAGAACCTGATGTAAGGGAGGTGCGGGCATGGGTTACTATTATAAATGCACCATGGAGGAAAACGGACGTATGGTATCATGGACAGCCAGCATCGACACCCTCAGGATGACAGCATCCGGCCAGTATGAAGCTGAAATAAATGGACGGGGCACCTATTTCCATGTCATTGCGGGACGGCATAAATACGGCAGCTTCCTGTGCATACCAAACCACGATATCGGCTGCGAGCTTGCGGATTTTTCTGATATACGCTGGACGGTCGGACGGCTTTCTATGCATCCGATAGGGAAAGTAGATGCCGTAACAGTAGCTGCCGGTATTAGCCATCTTGAAAAGGCTGGCGCAGTATCCGGGTAAAAAACGTGAAAGGGGCTGTCGGGAAATAGCGATTTTTCCCCTTTTTAGAACAAAAAGAAGAATCCCTTGGGAATCCAGTGATTTATCACATCTATTTCCTCGAGGGGTTCTTCTTATCCTCTTCATTTTATCTCTTCTTTATTATTTTTACGCACACAAAAAAAACATCCGTTTTCTTTTTTACGAACTCTTTTTTATGCTGTTTTCTCATCTATTTTTCCTTCGAATTTTTTCAACTTTCCATGAAGGAATCGATGATATTTGTTTATATTTCGGCCAATTGCATACAGCATGAATTCTTTATACACTTTTTCTTCCTTGCGGTAGTTGAACTTTCGGAACTTTTCGTTTTCTTTTATATCCCCAAAATGTCCTTCTGTCTGGATCGACCGGGTCTGACGGTTGATGACCCCTTTTCTGCTCTGGATATTTACATGAGATTCTGCCTGCAGTTCCTCCCATCGTTCATTGATCTTCATTACTTTGTTTTTGTCCTGGTCCTTATCCGTATTGTATTTATAAAGACATTTTTCTTTGTGTTTACATCCTCCGCAGTCTGCACATCCGTACACCTCAAATGTCTGGCTGTATCCCTCCTGCTGTCTCTTTTCTGTCCGGATATGATGAAGCTTCCGTCCGTCGCGGCAGATATAATACTTCTCTCCTTCTGACTCTTCACAGGCCATGTTGTAATGCTTACTGATATCTTCCCTGTATGCTTTGGTTTCCCTTTTTTCGTGATCCTGCAGTTTGATATAGCTGGCGATTCCTTTCTCCTTCAAATATAGCAGATTTTTCTCACTGCAGTACCCGCTGTCGGCCGTTACTTCCTTAAGGACATCGCCGAACGCTTTTCTATGCTTTTCCAAAACTGGTATCAATGTATTGTAATCGGTCCTGTCATTGCTGACATATCCGTGGACGATAAAATAATTCTCTATAGCCACCTGTACATTATAGGCTGGTTTTAACTGGCCATTCTTCATATGGTCCTCTTTCATCCTCATAAATGTGGCTTCCACATCCGTTTTTGAATAACTGTTCCGGTCTTTCCCCATGATCTCAAAGCATTGCTTATATCCCATCAGACGCTCGCTGCAAACCTCTATCTCTTCATAAAGCTGCTGGAGCTCAGGTTTCCTTTTTCCCTTACCGTTTACAAAAGAGATCCCTTCCCCTTCTGCAATCTTCAACAGGCCGGTCTGGAGCTGTAACAGCTCCAACGGCGAACAGTTATCAATCTCTATGATGGTATTGTTTGGAAGTTTTTTGTGCTTGGTTAGTTTATATTCCCGGTTCTTTTTGATCACTTCCCGGACTTTGTCCATCCCTTCAATAATAAACATCTGGACGTTTCCAAGTTCATATTTTTCTCCATATCCATATTCATTCAACAGGGTATTGTATCGTGCATAAAGGGCGTCTATCGTATCCAAAAGTCTGGCAAGGTGATAATTGATGCTTCCCCGCCATACAAACGTATACCGGTTCGCATTTGCTTCTATTTTTGTCCCATCTATGTAGAGTTCTTTTAGTGTAACAAGACCTTCTTTTTCTAAACAGCGCATAAATTGATAATTCAGGTCGTCTAATACTTCACCTGTAAGTTTTTTGCCTTTAAAATCATAAAATGCATCCCGTTTTGGTTTCTCGCCTTTGGCAAGCCAGATAAAAGCAAGATCCCTTTCGCATAATTCAACAATGCGGTCAACAGCCCGGACACCACGCATGTTTGCGTAGGTAACTAAAGAAAACATCATAATTGGGTTGTACCCGCTTCTTCCCTTAGATGAATAACAAGCTAACAAACTTGAAAAATTTAAATCCTCCAAAACTTTTTTAAGGGTATAGACTGGATCGTCATCGGGTAAACTCAATTCGAAGAAATTAAAGTTAATTTTCTGTTGCCCTAATTCAAAAAATTCGTTATAATAATTATGGTTTTTCATAGTTACATTATAACATGTAACGGAGAAAAGATGGTTGTCGTTAGCCATCTTTTTTCTATTTTATCATTAATTTTAATGGAGGCGACGATACACATGTATCGCCGCCTCCCATGCATTGGACTATCTATTTCCCGACAGCCCCTTAAATCCATAGCAAAATATACTAACGGCAATTACACGTAAAGGTCGCGCATTCCGTCTGTCCGCACTGGCAGGCATTGCTGCCCTCCACGCTGATCTTGCCTGCATGGCATTTGCAGTCGTCATTATAAGTGCAGTCTGTAGCCTTACAGTCAATCTTACTTGTAGGAGAAGCTTCTCCCGTCACATTGCTGTAAGAATCTCCTTTGCGCTCTTCGAAGCTGTCACAGCAGGTCTCATCCGCCCTCTTCGCAGAATTACCGCCCACTACGATTCCGTCCAGGTCACAGTAGAAATTCTTGTTGTGCGTGCATGTCTGTACCGTACATCTTAATTCTGGCATAATCTTACCTCCTAATATTGAAAAATATCAAGGTCTATTATGCCCCGTATTTCATTGCTTTAGTCTGCCTTTCGGCAAATTTTCAATATTCGGTCGATCCCTTCACTCAATCTTCCTTCGATCAGTCTTCCTTCGATCGATCTTCCTTCAAGTAATCTTCCTTCGATCAGTCTTCCTTTACCACTTCACGCTGAGCCTTGGCTGCGATCTCCTCCTTCACCGCAGCGATAAAGTCACTGATCTTCTTCTGCCCTTCATCTCCGGCAAAACGGCTTCGAACCGCGACTAAGTTCTGTTCCTCTTCCTTCGCCCCGACAACCAGCATATACGGGATCTTGTTCATCTGAGCCTCACGGATCTTATAACCGATCTTCTCTGCTCTCTCATCGATCTCTGCACGGATACCGGCATCTTCTAATTCCTTCAGAACCTTCTTGCCGTATTCCAGATGCTTCTCTGAGATCGGGAGTACCTTAACCTGTACCGGCGCAAGCCAGGTCGGGAACGCACCTGCAAAATGTTCGATCAGGATACCGATAAAACGCTCGATCGAACCGAATGCAACTCTGTGGATCATGATCGGGCGATGCTTCTCTCCGTCAGCGCCCGTATATTCCAGATCAAATCTCTGCGGCATCTGCATATCAAGCTGAATCGTTCCGCACTGCCATGTTCTGCCGATAGAATCCTCCAGATGGAAATCGATCTTCGGCCCGTAGAACGCACCGTCACCCTCATTGACCACGTAGTCAAGCCCCAGATCATCAAGCGCTCCCCTAAGGCCGTTGGTTGCCAGTTCCCAGTCTTCATCGCTTCCCATGCTGTCCTCAGGACGCGTAGATAATTCCACATGATATTTGAATCCAAACAAACTGTATACTTCATCGATGAGCCTTGCCACACCCTTGATCTCATCGCGGATCTGCTCCGGCATCATAAATATATGGGCGTCATCCTGATTAAAGCAGCGGACACGGAACAGGCCGTGGAGTGCTCCTGATTTTTCATGCCTGTGCACCAGTCCGATCTCTCCCGCACGGAGCGGAAGATCCTTGTAAGAACGAGGCTCTGACTTATAGACAAGCATTCCTCCCGGACAGTTCATTGGCTTAACCGCAAAGTCTTCATCATCAATAACAGTCGTATACATGTTATCCTTATAGTGATCCCAATGCCCTGAATTCTCCCACAGATGCCGGCTTAAGATGATCGGTGTTGCGATCTCCACATATCCGTTCCTCTTATGCAGCTCTCTCCAGTATTCCATCAGCGTATTCTTAAGCACCATTCCCTTCGGAAGGAAGAACGGGAAGCCAGGACCTTCATCACACATCATAAATAATCCAAGCTCACGTCCAAGCTTTCTGTGGTCGCGCTTCTTCGCTTCCTCTAACCTGTGGAGATACTCTTCCAGTTCCGCTTTCTTCGGATAAGAGATTCCATAGATTCTGGTCAGCATCTTGTTCTTCTCACTGCCGCGCCAATATGCGCCTGCAAGGCTCAGAAGCTTCACCGCCTTGACATTCTTCGTAGACATCAGATGCGGGCCGGCACAGAGATCGACGAATTCTCCCTGCCGATAGAAGCTGATCTCCTCACCCTCCGGCAGATCTTCAACCAACTCTACCTTATATGGTTCATCGTTTTCCATAAAATATGCGATCGCTTCTTCCCTGGTCTTCGTAAATCTCTCGATCGACAGATTTTCTTTCACGATCTTCTTCATCTCTGCCTCGATCTTCTCCAGATCTTCCGTTACAAACGGAGTCTCCCTGTCCAGATCATAATAGAAACCGTTGTCGATAGACGGTCCGATAGCAAGCTTGGTATCCGGGTACAGACGCTTAACCGCCTGCGCCATGATGTGAGACGTAGTATGCCAGAACGCTCCCTTTCCATCCTCGGAATCAAACGTCAGCAATTCCAGCTCACAATCCTTATTGATTTCCGCTCTTAAGTCAACAATATCACCGTCTGCCTTTGCGCTTGTTGCAACCCTTGCAAGCCCCTCGCTGATATCTTTGGCGATATCGAGAACCGATCTGCTTCCCTCGTACTCCTTTACTGAACCGTCTTTCAATGTGATCTTCATACGTTTACCTTCTCCTTGTCTATTATTAGTTTTATATAGCCTCTGTTATCCGGCCCTTCTGCCGGGATATCCTACTGCTGCATATGGTCTTCTAATCCCTGCGTAAACATCTGATGCCCCTCTAAGCATGCCTGCTTCAATGACAGGAACTTCCCTTCCCGGTCAAGGAAACAGTGCTTAGTCGTTCCCCTGCAGCAGATCCGCTGCGTCTTGTCGTCGACCACCTCGTATCCCACGGTCAGCTTAATACCGTTATAGTCCCTGATAAATACTTCTATAGTCACCGTTCCTCCGAAATGTACCATCTGCAGATATTCCGCATCCACAGACAACACCGGACTTAAGATGCCCTTCTCCTCCATCTGGTCGTAACCCATACCCATCTTCTCCATATAATCTGTCCTGGCTTCTTCAAACCAACGGATATAATTGGAATGATGGACGATTCCCATCTGGTCGGTCTCGTAATACTGTACCTTATGCTTATAAGGCTTCCACTCACTCATTTACCTTCCCTTCTTTCTTCACTATTGATCACGCATACGCTCTTAACTCTCTCTTAACCCGCCGCTTCAAAGCAAAAAAATACCCCTTACAAAAACTATTGTAAGGGGCGAGTTATTCTCGCGGTTCCACCCTGATTGCTTTAACATATACTGATAAAGCCACTTCATTCATGATGATAACGGAATCACCGGACTGTTTTGCAGCCGCTCAGAGGTAGTTTTCAGAAGGTTCCGGAATAAGAAGCTTGCAGCCCGCGGCTTCTCTCTCTGCGATTCCTTTCCCAGCCTACTCGTCTCGTCAGCGTGTTCACATATTTCATATCAAACATTATAACACCGGAAATTCCTTTGTCAACCGGAAATTTATCAACTTCGATAAGCTACAATCAAAATCTTTATGTCTCTTTTTATCAAATTTCATCTTAAAAATTCTGATTAATTTCATGATTTTGAGTAAAATCCAGAAATCGTAAGAGAGCATAGCATTATTCGCCGTTAAAATTCTGGTCGAAGTGATACGAAAAAGTATGTGATATTTTATTTAAGAAACTATATAAAAATAGTTTATGAAATATCATGATTCATTACATTTTTCAAATTGTAATTTTGATTTGGATAAAAATGCTTGCCGAGCGAACCGAACAGAACTTTTAAAACAATATTTGGCTCTATCTTTACTTAAAAGGACATACTTTGATGCATACACAACAATTTATGCAATTTTTTTCATTAATAATTGGATAATCAAATCCTTCTTCATCTTCGACCATTATAATAGCATTTTGCCGACAAACAGACTGACATGCCGTACACCCACAACACTCGTCCCTATTCTCATATAATTTAGGTTTATTAAACATAACACTCTATCCTATTTCTAATCTTCTTTTAACAATACAAATAATAATCCGTAATTAAAATTAACATTATTTACCCCCCCCCCAGCACATTTTATAGAAATATTCAGTATCATATTTTTAACCTTTTTCCTAACTATCATGTATCTTAGCTTTGGCAAATATTTTTTTATCAGATTATTAAAATCTAGATTTATGTCTTTATAAAAAGAATTTCTCTCTGGTGGCATAATAACAGATTCGTTTTCAGCAGAATTGTCTTTTATAGCATCTAAATAATTCACTTTGGCAACTCGAAAAAAATGCTCAATATCTTGAAATATTTTCTCTCCTTTATCTGTTCGTATTATAACTAACGACACTCCTTTCCCATCATTCAATTCTGGTTCTATCCTCTCAATCCCCCAAAAATCTCCTATTGTCAAATCAGCCTTTTTATTATTCTTTGCTTTACAATTATAACACGAAGGTCGTAACGAATAATTTTTTAAAAATAATGACATGTAAGGGTCTAAATCTTTAGATATAAATATTTTTTTATTATTTAAATCTGTTCTTTTTAATCCAAAGTTTTTCCACCCCACATCCTTACATCTAAAATTTACATCCTTAATTTTATGTTTATATTTCTTTTCGCAATACCTAACATACTTTTCCCATAGCTGCCTCGACGGCACACCATGACATACTACATCGACACAGACTAGATTTGTATAATCTTTTTGCAAATAGTTTTTTAACCCATTCACTTGACATGGTGTACCTGTAAATAATACTTCATTCTTTTCTTCAAGATCCTTTTTTACATTTTTTAAAGTATTACCCAAGTATGCCTGAATATACTTCGATCCCATCATTCTTTTTATTTCACTTAATGTCCTCGCTCTGCTATATTCTGCCCGATAACAATCTTCAGACATTACTACTCCATAAACAATACCGCCTTGAGCCAAAACTCTTTCTGCCAATGAATAAAATACTCCTCCAGATGAACTCTGCTCCCTAATTCTATTATTATAAGAATAACAACTATATGTTGGTAATATCATATTTTCTCATCCTCTTTATTATTTCTTTTTATAGATTTCACTATTCTATTTTCCAATATCAGTATTTTGTCTTGCTCATTCATTCCAACAAACCACATAGAAATCGAATATACAATAATGTATATTACAATACAAATAAAGTATTCTGTTAAAGAATTGTATGGCTTTTTTAAGACCATCCATATACCCAAAAGTATCGGCAATACGAGCCCTTTTGATTCAGAAAAGATATTTTTCCAAAATTCCATTACATTGATATCTAATCTTTTTTGATAATAAATGTTCATAATAATTCCATTAGCAGTCAAAAGTGTAATCGCAGTTCCTATCGCACATCCAACCGGACCATAAAGTTTGGCTAACGGAATACTAATTCCAATATTCGCGATAGCCATCACAAAATATACTAAAGATCTAAATTTGTGCTTATTTACTGAACGCTGTATTTCAATTCCCAAGTTTTGGATTAATGGAATAGTAGCTGGAAATATTAACAGTAGCGCAACATAGTATGCTTCGTAATATTCTTGTGTCAAATATATGGCAGTTATAAAAAATTCTCCAAAAAACATAAAGCCTGTAACAATAAGCCCTAATACCAAATATTGCAATTTCCCAACTCTAATAAATAACTCCGTAAATCTCCGGCCAGCCTCTTTTTTTTCAATGACTGCGATTCTATTTACTCTAGGTGAATATACGGAAGATATCGCAGTGGAAAAAGCTGTATACAATGAGTTAATTTGCGCTCCTACTCCATAGATTGCCACTGATCCCGTGCCAGATACTCTTCCCAATATAAACTTATCTACAGACCAATTAACTTGATCAATAATCATATTCAAAAAAATAAAAAAACTAAAACCAGCTATCTCATTTAACAATTTCCAGTTTATTTTACTTATGAAAAATCTCGTCTCCAGCTTTTCAATGACATAAAATATATTAATTAATAACTTTGCAACTGTAATTAATGTTGTTACTGTGACTACAGCTACAGATCCTTTTCCAAAAAATAGTAATGGTAAGCAAATCAGGGGATTAAAAACAACAGCTAACATATTAATGAGTCTTTGAAATAAAAACTGTTCACAAGCACTCACTATTGCTTCAAATAAAGATGAAGGAAAGGTTAATGCAATATTGATAACCAATATACGCATTAATAATTGGGCCTTTTCCAACTCTAGTCTTGTTAAATTAGATCCCAATATTTCCCTTGGAAAAAAAGACAAAATCATTCCCGTTACAATAGATGTAACACTCATCAATAAAAACATTAGCAAAAAAAGACCATTAAGTTTGTAGATTTCCCGTACATTATTTTCAATCTTGAATCGAGAATAAAATCGCAAATATGCACCAGTAAAGCCCAAACTAAAAAGACTCAAATAACTTATAAAGCTTCCAACCAATGTATACAATCCGTATTCACTCTGTCCAAGAAATCGAATCATTATTGGAGTGTATATTAACTGAATCAGCATATTGAGTCCCATTGTCATATAACTCAATAACACTCCTGTTTTTAATTGATTAATATTTTTCTTTTTCATAACCTACTGCTCTTTCAAGATAAGAATATCCTGCAGTCCTTATTTGTTGTATTATTTCATCACATCGTCCTATTTGCTGTTCTGCCAATTTGTCTATCTCCTGCGACTCTGTCACCAATCTTTCTAATAAATTCATCTGTTCCAAGATCGTTTGTATTCTTGTATTCGAAGTTATATTCTCTACCGGCTCTCTTTCAAATACAAGGAACCTTTTTTGGAATATAATACTGAACGCAGTACAATGAAAGGAATCTGTAAAACAAAAATCAGAACAGCAAATATGACCAATAAATGCTTCAGGTCCCATTTGTGAACAATTTATTGCTTCTTTATCATTGAATAAAAAAAGCGGAGAAAAATCATATACTTGTAGTCCTCTCTTATTTGCAAAAAGCAATGCCTTTTTTCTTATATTTATATTGTTTGATAAAAAATATACAAACAAAAATTTCTTGCAAGGCGGTATAATTGATATTGTCTTCCAATCTCGATCTCTCAAAAGAAAAACCGGGTCCGGCATTAATTCTACATTTTTTATACCATTCATCTCTAACATAGACTTGGCTGATTTTTCCCTTACTGAAACAAAATGAAATGAACTGATTTTCTTACAAATCTGTTCTAACAATACCGGCTCAATCACATCTGCGCCTAAGCTTGATGCATAAGCTATTTTTTTCTTATTAGATACAAATTCCAGAAAAAAATTATCATCCATAGACACAGGATTCCATACCTGATCACTTCCTGTGACATAACAATCATATCTGTCAATTATTTTTATTAATTCTCCATCTTTATATAATGTTTCTGTATGCGGGATATGTCTGTCCACAAAATATTTGAAAGCTATCTTCTTTTCTTCATCTTCAGATACTCCATATTTTTTTATCCACAATGACAGACACCTTTTAACATTCCTTTTCAATAACAACTTAATATTTTTCTTTTTTTTCACAATGTGAGAATCATAATCATAGGATATCTGTTCCGCTTCTACCCCCTCTAAGGAATTTAAAGCTTTACAAAGAGCATACGCCTGTAAAATCCCTCCATAATTTGTCGAATTATAAAAATAAGTGATAATGCCTATTTTTTTCATTTTCATTCCTCTAAACAAAGCCAAAAGTTATTTAAATAATCTTCTTCCGAAAACTTGCCGCAAGTCACAACATATTTTTGCGCCGCTTCCGTTTTGATTCTCATTTCTCTAATATTGTAGTACGCATAATTTAATGCTTTAGTTAACCCGGTTACTATATTACTATTATTCTCAATCCAAAGAGCTCCGTTAGGTGGCACTATCTCCATCATCCCGCCAGATTTTGTAGCAATAACAGGGCAGCCATACTTTGAGGCTTCTAACATTACCATGCCAAATGCTTCATTACATATAGACGGTATTACAACCACATCAGCCAAAGCATAATATTGTGTCATAACTTCCACATCAATGTACCCTGTAAATATCACATTATTTTTATTACATTGAAATTCTTTCTGAACCTGCCCAAGATAACGATTTGAACGAAACTCTTTTCCCCAGGTTCCTCCACAAATAACTAATTTTGCGTTTGATATATTTAAATTTGAAAATGCCTTCGCTAATTCAAGTGTACCCTTTTCCTCATTAATTCGTCCAACATATAAAAATACAAAATCTTCATTTTTCAAATTAAGACTGCTCCTATGCTTTACAATATCATCGTCCAAAACTAAATTTTCCAAATCTGTACAATTATATAATACTCTGCATTTCTTATCATCAACATTTACAATTGATTGAAATCTCCTTTTTAAATATTCACTGACAAATAACAAACGATAACAATTTTCAGCCACCAAATCAGCCATCTCCGGAGACTTACTATTTGAATTAAAATCATTATGCAGATGAAATATATATTTGGTTTCAGGACCATAGATTTTCAATATATTCCCAAAAATATCCATCGAATTTTCCAAAAGAATATAATCGGCTTCTATTTTATTTTTTAATAAATATCTGATAAGCTTATAATTATATACAGAAAAGTTCTTTGGCCGATTAAATAATCTGCAAATCTTATTAAAAATTTTTTCCAGTATCTTTTCTAACCTTCCAACATAAATCTGTATAAACTTAGTAAGCTTATATTCAGACTCATCTATTCTCTTATCAAAAATCGTACATACAATAAATTGATAACGTGCTTTTTTCTCATTTTTATCTAGTAATACAGTTGATAAACATTCCACTGCTCCTCCATCAAACGCTGGCACTGGAGCAAAGCCAGACGTAATCATCAATATAACTGGTAATTTCTTCAATATTTTATTCTTCCTCTCAGTACCGGATAGATAAATAAAACTATTTTGTACTTAAAAAGTAATTTTTTTCTCATCAAACTATTCTTTCTGGCTAATGAAAGAAAATCTTCCAAGTCATTCTCTATTTCAGTATAGTAAATAATATCTTCCTTATTTTTCTTCTTTATTCCTATGCGGATAGCAATAGCTAACGGTTCCTTTACAATTGAACTAATCATTTCAGGATAAATATTCTTATATTTCAAATAACGTTTATACGTTGCCTCAAATGCATTTACCTCATTTTTAACGGATAATACATGGGTTATTGATGAATTGATCTGATAGTATACATTTAAATGTTCTGGAACAAAAACTATTTGCTTGCATTGGTCAAGCAACTTTGGAAAGATGAAAACATCTTCATAATTCTTTCCTTCTGGATATCTTATCACATTAAAGAGAGAGAATTTATAAACCTTATTCCAAGGATGTGAAGATAAATATTCTCCTTCCAATAATAGCTTTTCCGCTTCATTCTTATTAATACTTCTCATGCTATCCAATATTTTTGAAGGGATTATCGAACCGTCCGAATTTTTCGTATAATAACCGCAGACAGCTATTTCCACATCATGGCTATCAATTGCGTTCAACATTTCTTGAATAAAACATTCCATATATTCATCATCAGAGTCTAAAAAAGCAACATATTTTGTTGTAACGAAACTTAACCCACAATTTCTTGCTGAAGATATCCCACCATTCTTCTTCTCCACCACTTCGATAATATTGTTTTTGTCGGCAAGATTTTTACATATTTTTGCAGTACTATCACTAGACCCATCATTGACTACTATTATCTTTTGGGGCTGCAACGTCTGATTTAAAACCGAAACAATCGCCCTTTCTATGTACTTTTCACCGTTGTATACAGGAATAATTACCGTAATATCGCCTCGCACATACACCAACCCTCTTTGCTAAACAAGCATTCAACAAATCATCTTCATATTCTAGGACTCTTCCCTATTATGGATCTTCAAAAATGCTCTGAATATTATTTCCAATATAGTTTCCTTCACTGTCTTTAATAGATTCATACTTATATACTTTTAAGAAAATCAAAATTTTCCATTTTAAATTTCTAAGCTTTATAAGCATCCTCTTTTTGAAAAAATTCTCATTCAAAAAACGTCCATTTTTGTTTGTAAGATACTTTCTCTTATCTCTCAAAACAATGGTTCTAGCATATGGCAATACATACTCGTCAAAATACAGATATTGCCATCCTAAAATTTGGACGTCATTTCTCCCTGCAACATAAGCATTTAAAAATGATTCGTCATGCCAAACAGCTATTATTCCTCTTTCTAGATCTTCTTCTGTTCTTTTATTTAAAAAATCTACCATTTGTAAAAAATAATCTGTTTTCCCACCGTAAAATGCACCTTGTACGTACATTCTTCTATCCTTCTCGTGGACAAATGCAAAACTTTCCTCGCGTGTTTCAAATGGTTTATCCTCTGGCTTATATAAATGGAATCCGGGATGTTCAATAACTATAATATTTTTTCTTCTATTTATAAAATCTGAAGTCAGTTTTTCTTGAAATAATGCATTTGCATTTACAAAAAAAATATAATCAAAGTTTTGTAATTCGTCTTTAATATTATAGATAAACATAAACCGTTTCATTGTATTATTGGGCCATCCCATATCTTCTTGATAATATACATGAACTTTTTCCTTTTCTGCCTTTATATCCGTTGAATCGGTAAAGACAAAATATTCTTTTTCCAGACAATCACAGATAAAATTTTCTTCAGCCGAAGAATAAAAATCACTCCAAAAAATATCATATGCGCCAATATTGATACTTAAAATTGCTATTCTCACTATTTCAGCCTTTCATTTATTATTATTTTATATACTTTCTAAGATTTTTTCATATATCTTTTCCACCGTCTGTTTTCTTATAAATTCAATTCCTCCAGCAACGATATATACAATTACAGAAACTCCCACAATATATACAGGCAAAAAAATTGAATCTATATATACTTCCAAATTTACAATCTTATGCCAAATATATTCTCTCATAAAAACATTATCATGGATTAAATAAACACCAAATGTTGTGGATGAAACTATATTTACCAGTTTATTTTGTTTGATATGAAGATTTTCAAATATATAAAATAATGTTACTGCTAATATTAAAATAGTAACTTTTTGCAAGCCATAAAAATAAGTGGTGTAACCTCCGACAAAAGGTATCTTCTCAGATATAATGTTAAATCCCAATACCGTAGACCAGGTAAATATGAGCGTTATGATATTGATTTTAAACATCGTATGTTTTTTATATTTATACTTTTCTCCGTACAAACGCATATACCCCCCCCCCAAATATAAAAGCAGGAAAAAGAGTATTTCATTACTTTCAAGCTGCTGGTTTGTTAATGTTGGAATGATCACCCACATAACAATCATGATAATAAGCAGTTTTTTATATTCAAATTCTTCCATAGAACGAGCAAACTTATTAATATATGGAAACATAATATATATTATAATATAAACTGAAAAAAACCAATACTGACGATATATAACTGGAAATATACTCATCAATATATTTCCGGTCGACAGCAAACGATCTTCATGAAAAAATAAAACCATACCTAGAAATAAAAAAGAATAGAAGAAAACCTGTCCCCATAACATGAATCCCTTCTTTAATACTCCATTTTTCTTCTCTATAAGAAAATAACCTGAAATCAGTACAAAAATAACGACGCCAAGCTTTCCCCCTATTTCAAGCATCTCTACTATTATTTTATTTAACGAAGGTTTTTGAAATGTAAATCCACTATGTACGCAGGCATGATGTATTACTATAACAGCCATTGCAAAAATTCGCAAAAGTTCAAAATTCGACTGTCTCTCTCTTGATTTATCCATCCTTCCCCCTCCTCACTCGATGTATTTACATTTCAGACGTAATCCCTTTATTCTCTATATAAGATTCATATGTTTTTTGTATATCTCCAATCTTATAACCTATATATAATGCTGCTATTGTTGAAAGGAATGACTGCCATAATAAAAAACTTGAAAAAGATAGTGCCATGCACATTGAAGCTTCTGATATCAACGGCGCAATTTTTTTATATCTAATCTTGAAGGCCAATAAAATTTTTTTACATACATAGATTAAAAATAACAGCAAATTTATCACTCCAATAATTCCGTAGTCAATTATAATTTCTAAAAAATCATTATGAGCGCCTGCATATTTAGGAATAATTTTATCAACTCCCTTATATCCGTTTCCGATAACTAAATTTATCATCGGTTCCGTCTGTATATATTGAATGCACGCATTCCATAACTCTATTCTTCCTGATCCTCCATCCTGGCTTAATCTCTGAAATCGCCTAAATACTACCCAATCAGAAGCATAATTACTGATAGTATAACATACCAAAATACTTGCTAATATAATTATAGCTATTTTTTTTACACGTTCCTTCTTTCCTTTTGTTTCCAACATATCTGTGAGGTAATAAGTCGTTATTCCAATTACCAGCAGAACCATTCCCGTCCTTTTATATGAATAAACGATTATTGATGCTATCCATATTTCTAAAAATATCTTTAAGGCTTTTTTCTTTGTTTCTAAAATAAAAGGCAATAACAATAAAGAATAGTATACATAATAAATGTCATTTTTCGAACCATTTCTATAATTATATACTAACAATGTAGACACAATCAAAGTAATAATTATATACGCTACTACATTCTGTTTTATCTTTCCTCTCCTTGCCAGAGAATAGGACGATGCAAAAACACAGGGCCATGTACATATATGATAAAAAGAATCAAAAGAAACTGCCTCATATATCAATACTATTATAAGCTGCCAAATTATCATTACAGCAACTAGCATGTTTAATATATCTTCCCTGATAGTAACCATCCATATTATAATCGATATAATAAATGTAATTCTCAACATTACGGAATATAGTAACGATGTGATATTTACTAGAATTCCAGCGCTTATCGATATATTTAATATCGCCAAAACCAATACCGAAAAGATAAATGTATCTGCATATGAAGCTTTACATCCAAACTTTTTATCACTGCAACACATATGCCCCCCTAATCATATTCAAATATATTTAAAACTATATCATTTCTTCACTCTTTCTTTTATTTTTTTTCCAAGATTATTCATCCTTAATCTAAAATAGTGAAGATTTACATGCTTTTTTTTAACTTTTCCAAAATATAATTCAATATCTTCTGGTGATATTTCCAAATAATCAAATGAATTAGGTATAATTTTAAAACAATCAGTACACTTGTAATTTACATGAACACTCATCTTTCTTTTTTGAAGATGAATATACATATATTCTATCCCTATCATATGATCCTGATCCTTCACATATCTTTTAAGAACCCCTTCTTTCCATAAAAAGAAACCTCTTTTCCTGCTTTCTATCCCTTTATTTCCATAATCTATTTTAAAATCAGATGATTTTGTATAAATATCAGCCATAAATCTTTCTTTTAGTACAAACACATTATTTTGTTCAAAAATCATATTAATATTAATTCTATCCAGAAAAGTCTCGTCAAAATTATAAGACTTTCTATTTGTAAAAACTTTTTTGTAATACAATTGATTGTTAATATGACGCATAAACATTTCATTATAGAAAATATTATTTTTTATTAATGTAAAATGACCTAATTCAAATAGCTTTGGATATTTCAAAAGATCATCTGTTAAAAATTTTCTAATATCCCCAAAAATCACATCAACATCACAATATCCCCAATAATCATACCCATCGACAATTTCAGGAAACAAAAAACCATATGCCGGCCTGAAATCGCAAAGCTTATATGGTTCTTCTAGAGAAATAGAAAACTGTACTTTAGACTGTATTCTTATCTTCAGTTCTCTAAAAGACATGTCAATCTTATGCACATTCGTTGGATATTCATAATTAACTCTATTATCAGTAATTATTGTCCAATCTATCGTCTTATTAAATTCACAAGATTTTAAAAACAAAGGAAAATAATTGGGAAATTCTCCAAAATATGGAATAATTAAATTTATACTTTTCATATTTTATCTTTACATCTATATACACTCTTTAAAATATTTAATGTGCCTGTAATACCTAACACCTTCAAAAAAAAATAAATTATTTTTTCCCTCTTACGACACGCTTTAGTTAAGATATGCATATATTCCTTTATATAATCTTTATGACAATTTATATCTGAATTCGAAGAAACAGCCAGTGCAATGATATATGTTGAAAAATTTCTCGCCAACAAATCAAAAAATGCACTTTTAAATTTATCTGATTTATTATTTATATCTAAAGCTAAACTTCTTTTAATATTGTTTTCTATATCTTGCACATTTTTCTCCGAAATATTTTTTGAAATACTGTCATTCCTCTGACGATATGCATAAGAGCAACACTCCGTATAACAGATTGTATCCACTGTTAAACTAAGTCTGGCACACCAATCCATATCTTCACTATATATATTCATCTCAAAAAAAAGCTTATGTTCTATTATTATTTCCCTTTTTATAATCTTACACCATGCGCTAGTATAAAATATCCCATTTTTAACAGCATCTTGTAGTGAAATCAACCGAAAATTATAATCATCTATAGTATCATTTTTTTTATTATCATCTTTGACCTTCACAAAGCCAAACAATAATAAATCACAATTTTTTTGAAAAATCAGAAAATCTTTTGCACCGTCTAACAATGTATTATCTACTAAATAATCATCTGAATCTATAAATAGGATATATTCCCCTTTTGATATTTCAATTCCTTTATTGCGGGCATCTGACAAACCACCATTTTCTTTGTGAATAACAACTATCTGATCATATTTTTCATCATATAAATCACAAATTTCTCCTGACCTGTCCGTTGATCCGTCATCAATTAAGATTAATTCATAATCGTTGCAGTTTTGTAAAAGAATGCTATCAATACATTCCTCGATATACTGATCCACGTTAAACACAGGTACTATTATAGAAAAAAACATTTCTTCATTTTACCTCGTTAATTATAAATTGAAAGCTCGGTTAAATCCCTATCTTTGAATAAATTTCACTCATTCTGTATGTAATGTTCTGTAAATCATACTTTAAAATATTTTCGTATCCCGCATTACTCATTTTATTTTGCAATGTAATATCTGAATATAGTGATGTAATCGCTTCTGTGAAGTCTTTTATACAGGAAGGATTGCACAAATATCCGCTATTTTGATTAACCAAATCTCTATTTCCACGGATTTTAGATACGATTAATGGTTTTTTACTCGCCATCGCTTCCATAACAGAAACTGGCAATCCTTCACGAAGAGATGGATGAATGAATATATCTGCCATCTTATACAATTCTGCAACATCTTCTCTAAATCCCAACAAATGAACCTGGTTTTTTAGCCCTAATTTATTCGTTATATGAGTCAAATAATCCTTTAAATCACCTTGCCCGGCAATTGCATAATGGATATTCTTATTATGCATTTTTTCTATTGCGCGAATTACTACTTCATGATTCTTATTTTTGTTCAATTCGCCGACTGAAAACAACAAATATATATCTTCCGGAATCCCTAATTCTTTTCTTTTAGTCTTTCTGTCAACTTTCGTATCTGCAAATTTTTTAACATCTATTCCGACTCCCGGAATATATTCCACATGCAACGTTTTCATTCTACTTTTTGCCAAGACATAATCTTCCTTGTTAATCGTTATTATTATATCTGTCCACTGTGCTAAAAATTTTTCAATAGGATAAAATAAAATCCAATTTTTGATTGGCGCTCCTCTAAAAAAGTGAAATCCGTGAACTGTATAAATCACTTTTATTCCTGTTGCATGTCCGACGCTTCTGCCTATCACGCCGCCGATAGGAGAGTGACAATGGATAAAATCATACTTATATTTTTTAACCAGTGTCATCACCTGCCTATACGCTATCAATACCTTACCAAACATAAAGACATTTCTGTCAAAATCAATCTGAAAAAAATGTACTCTTAGTTTTAATAATAAAGCTTTTAGTTCCTCTCTTTTTTCATCTGTCCATGTATTTCCCTTATTAAAATTACATGCTACATGTACTTCATACCCCATTTCTAACAACAGTTTTATATTGGGTATGTTAAATTGCTCTATCATTGACGCAACCGACGCCAACATCAGCATTTTCCTCAAAATATATCTCCTTCGCTCTTCTAACACATATTACTTTTTCTCTGTAAGACTAATAGACTCATTCAGCTTTCTCACTTGATATCTTCCTTTAAAACAATTACTCATGTTTTTCTCGTATACTAAACTGCCAAAAGCTTTATGTATTTTCCCAGATACTTTTCCGGGTATCTTTTCTGCAATCCATACAAGTGGATTTAAGAGTTCCGTAATCCATATCTGATGTCCCGCGCACCTTGCAATCTCTTTTACCATCTCATAAGTCTTTACATATTCCGCATTCTGCGGAAAAAATATTCCACCCTCGCCACTGCTTATCAGAAGATAGACAAATTCTGACAAATTATCCACATGTAAAACACTTTTTTCGTTTTCGACTTTAGGAAATACAGGTAATCTCTTTGCCATCTGTGCTAACACAGGATAATTTCCTTTACTTCCTTTTCCGTAAATCATAGGCGGTCTGAGTACCGCTACATGAAAATCATCATTTTCTAACTGTCTAATTTTTCTATCTGCCTGCCATTTACTATCTCCATAAAAATTTGATGGATTTGGTTGAGTTTCTTTATGAATGACCTTCTTCTTTCCAAGTGGCGCACTGTCTCCATAAACAATCATACTGCTCATAAAGATGAATTGCTTAATCCCGGCTTCTTTAGCTGTTTTAGCTGTTTCCAACGATAAGTTGCAATTTACCTCATGATAGTAATTTTTTCGTTCCTCCGTCACATGTCCTACATCCGCATGCGCAATCCCCGCCACATGAAAAACTACATCATACTCTGAAAAATCTTTTTCCTTCCATTTCTCACACTTCATATCAACGGTATCTATCTTAAATTCCTTCGGATGTACTTCTGTCATCCATTTTTCAAATGACATACCTATATAACTATTGGCTCCAGTTATTAAAACCTTTTTCATAATGCCTATTCCTATTCAACCTACTGATAATCTTCACACTTTACTATATATCCTCAGATTTTTGCTTCATTTTTCACTTCTTCCCTCTATAACTCCATCCTGTTTCAATACAGACTGAATCGTTCCAAAAAAACATTTACAATCCATCATAAATGCTATACATCCTCCTTCATTCAATCGCTTTACATATTCTCCGTCCAATTTAGCTTTTATTGGTATTTCCAACTCATCTCTCCCATTGATCTGCGCCCATCCAGTAAGTCCTGGTTTCACATCATTTGCCCCATATTTATCACGCTCTGCAATCAAATCTTCCTGATTCCAAAGAGCTGGACGTGGACCGATTACACTCATTTTTGCTGCAAGTATACAAAATAATTGCGGAAGTTCGTCAATAGAAAGTCTGCGTATCATTTTCTGAAATGGAGTTAGTATGTCCTCTGTGTTTTTCATCATATGTGTTGGCGTATCATGCGGTGCAGTAACCGGCATGCTTCTAAATTTGATGATGTTAAAATAAGTTTTATCTATCCCGATACGTTTCTGTAAAAAAAATACAGGTCCAGGTGAATCTATTTTAATTACAATCGCGATAATCAGCATTGGAACTGCTAATACAATAATTCCAATAAGCGATAATACAATATCCAGTATTCTTTTAAAAAAACACTTATACATCATATCCTCGATACAATCTCCAATCCTACTTGTATTTTCTTTATTTCTCTAAACTCAATTCCGTCTGCAAACCTAAAATATATCCAGAGAATCATACATTTACTAATTCAATCTACTAATTCAGGCAATATTCTTTCGAGCTGTTCCTTGACTACAACCTTTCTTTCCTGCCCCCTCCAAATTCTTTCTCTCTAGTTTACGCCCGCCATACTCCTGCTTTCCCCAGCATATCCCAAGCTCTTCAAGACGCTGCACCTGATCATTCCGCAGTGCTTTCCCCTTTCGCTTCCCGGCATAGATCTGTTTCTGTTCATTGACCCATTTTGCAAGCCAAATTCCATCCGCCCGATACTTCGAAGGAATATTCAAATCTCCATGTGTCTCATAGTATGCTTTCGCAAATCCATACCGAACCTCCCAGGAATCCGGCTTCACCCAGACCATTCCTATTGCGTCCAACCGTTCCTGCTGTTTAGCGGAATGCTTCTCTTTTCCTCTTTCTCGCCTGTCCGCAATCCAACCTCCAAGTTTATAACCAGTAGGACTCAAATAAGTCGCTGGTACATTCAGATTCCCATATATCTCATAATAGGCCTTCGCCTCCGCATACCCTTTCTCCCATCGTTGTTCCAGTTTCGACATCCAGACCATCCCAATGGAATCAAGCCTTGCAATCTGCTCTTCCGTCAATTTTGCTCCCTTAGTCTTCCCATTCCGGATCAACCGCTGCCTGCGGATCCAATCTCCGATCTTCAATCCTCTCGGAGAACGATAGGCATTAGGAATATCCAAGTTTCCATGCATCCGGTAATACTGCAGACATTCCATGAAATTCTCTTCCCAGAGATAATCCGGCACATCCCAGATCATTCCGATCTCATCAAGCATTTTCACTCTTTCTTCTGTCAGATAAGCCTTCTGTATCCCGCTTTTCCGGTAGGTTCTTAGTTGACAGATCCATGCGCCAAGCCGGGCCCCGGAATCCGTTACATCGTTGACATTAGTATTAAGACTTCCGTGTTCTTCATAATATTTTTTCGCTTCCGTGTAATACCGCTCCCAAGAAAGATCCCGGTAACTCCCCCAAACCATTCCAATACGGTTTAATTTGCGAATACGATCTTCTCCAAGTACACCATACTTCTCACCGGCACAGACTCTTCTCTGTGTAAGGAGCCACCGGCCAAGCCCGTATCCGTCTTCCGTTTGATATCTCACCGGCACTTCCAGATTCCCATGCCTTTGATAATACTGTCTCGCGCACTCATACATCAGATCCCAGGAAGCCGTCAGCGTCTCATTCAATCTTTCAAAAAGTGCAATACATCCCCGGACCTCATCCACTACTTTAAAGCGTTCATTCACAATCTCCTCATCCCGCTCCAGAAAATGGTAATAAGATACGGCCGCCTGCATCTCTTCTTCAATCGTTCCGATGCTGTATAGATTCTCTATATTCAACACTATGTCGAAAATAACCGCATCCTTTTTCCTGCTTGCCGACAAAGCCCGCCCAATCTGCTGTTTATAAATGATTGGTGAGACAGTGGGCCGCAGCAGGATTACTCCATCAATATCCTCTACATGAATCCCTTCATTGAGCATGTCAATGCAGTACAATAACTTTAAGTGCTTGCTTGTATCCGCCTTAAAATCTGCAAATGCCTGACTTGTCGCTGGATCATCGGAATATACCGTATAAATATGCGGATTCTGATCTACCTTAGAAAACCACTCAGGTGCTTTTTCGATCATCCCTGTCATATGCTCATAATTAGAACAAAACACGATATATTTCCCATTCCGACTTTTCATATGTTTTCGGAAAATATCATTCAATCCATCCGCATTCTCCAATGTACGGCGCAGAGCCTCCAACTGTTTCTCTCCTTCATCACGGACGGCCTTATTTTTTGCCTTACGCACCCGTTCCCGGTATTTCTCCATATCCTTCTGGTAAGAGTAGACAGACAATACATATTTAGGCGGATTCAAGATTCCCCGTACGATTGCCTCTCCAAGAGTCATTTCCGAGGCAACATTTCCATCAAATAATTCATCCGACATATCTCTCTGATTATCCAGATAGCGGATTGCCGTTGCCGAAAGTCCCAGAACAGGCACATTAGGATATAGCTCAAGAAGTCTTAAAACCCCCTGCCCCCATACTTTCGCACCGCAGCGATGAAATTCATCCAATACAATATAATCCGGACAGATTTCCTGTAATTCTGCCTCAGCCATTGATGCCAGCTTCGCATATGTGCAAAATCTGATGTTTTCCAAATTTTTACCACACCTTGAACCCATCGCCCCGCTTGTCGCCAGATTCTCCGTTTGGGTCTTAAAAATATATTCTGACGGTGAAAGCCAACAAATCGATTTATCCCTATGATCCTCACATAATTTAAAACCAATGAAGGATTTCCCTGTTCCGGTAGGATGTATAATTGCAGCTTTTCCTGTATCCTTCAGCATATCCAGAGCCGCCTGATAGGCTGTCTGATTGTGTTCGAATAATTCAATTGCCATGTCCGCGACTCCTTTCTGGCTACAGCTTATACCTTTTGCAGCCTCCGCTTCTTCTTTATCAAAAATGTAATGAAGTATGACCATTCATTACAAAGAATTGCTTTTTCCTTATTTTTCAAGATTTATATTTCTTTTGACCAGAATTTTGACGGCGAATTATGACATTTTGATAATACATCTATGCATGATTTCAAAGCTAAACTGACACAACTATACAATATTCAAAAAGTAAGCAACTCTGCCGGGATGCTATTGAAAAATTTTTGCGGCACTCTGACCAGAATTTTGACGGCGAATTTTCTCATTTTCTCTTGAAACTTTGTAGTTTTTATTCATTTGGGAAATTAAAAGACATATATTTTGGGGAAATTTAAATTATTTGTGGTAGAATTTTGAAGAAATACCATAAGAAACCTGGTCATAACTCTCCAAAATATTGACAAGTTGAATTTTGCATGTTAAGATAGCGTAGATAAACAAAGAATTTCTGATTTTTAAAAAAAAGAAATGTAATGAATGGTCATACTTCATTACATTTCTTTAATATAAAAATCAGATTTTTTATTGTCTTAGATGACGGCACATCTGCGCATTATGTAAAATATTTTCCAGCAGTTCCCTACGTCATGATCCACATCTTCCACACCGCAAAAAACTCCCTGACAACATAATTCAAAAACAACAGCGGATGACAGTCCGCCGCCACCGGACAGGGCCGAAGATACCCCTCCCGCTTCGCATAACAGATCGCACGGTAGAGATGGAAATTATTCGAGACAATCCCTACCGGAACGCCGAGGTCCTCTATGTAAGCCCTGGAAAACTCCAGATTCTCTTTCGTTGTCCTCGACCGGCCTTCCCGCAGGATCCTCTCTTCTCCGATTCCGTGCTCCAGAAGGTATTCTCCCATAATCTCCGCCTCCGGGGCCGCCTCGCCCTTTCCCATGCCTCCGGATACGATCACCTGCGTTGCCGGATACGCAAGAAGATACCGGATTGCACGGTCAAGCCTTCTTCTTAGAGAATCCGTGATCCTCTTTCCGTCCACCTGTGCCCCAAGCACGATCAGATACCGGAATCCCTCCCCGCCGTCAGGACACTTCGGGCTTGGAAACATCCCCCTGATGATCCTGGCCTCCGTCAATACGAAGATGACCGCTGGAATCACCATAAGGATCCCAGGCAAGATCTCATACCCGTCTCTGCACAGATACCAGAACACAAGTCCGGCAATCCCGCACACCAGCCAGAATCTTGAAAACGTAGAATCCCATTTCCGAAGGCGGATGCACAGCAGAGCATAATACAACAGGCTAAGTACGCCAAATACAGAAAAGATTATTTGCCGCAGCATTTCTTATACTTTTTACCGGAACCGCACGGACACGGATCATTACGTCCGATCTTCTTCTCCTTGCGGATCGTACCGGATTCCTTCTGTTCCTTATATAACTTCTTAAGCTCCTCCTCAGGATAGATATCCTTCCACTGAGGAAGCTCGTACAACCAGTCAGCCTTGGCCGCTACCATATTCTTATACAGCTTCTCCTTATCAAATGCAAGGCTCACGACTGTATCCTCATCCATCGTCTCGATCGGATTCGGCTCCTTTAAGCTCTCGTCAATACCATCCAGGAACCCGACCATGGTCAGAACCTTCTGGCCATACTTCTCTGCCAGCTCCTTCACCGTTCCCTTCACTTCCTCATCCGGGTTCGTAAGAAGCTTTTCATAGATCTCTTTTTCGATCTGGAAATACTCCTTCCAAAATCTCTGAAGCTGTCCTCTGTCCGCTTTCTCGTCATACGCAATCTCTTTCCATTGTTCTAATAACGTCTGGCTCATATGTGATACTCCTTTGTAATTGATCTTATATTTGTGTTTGCAATTTTTTCCTGCCACTTATATAATATACTAAAGTCTCGTTAAGATGTAAAGGATGATTCGCATGAAAAATTCAAAAACAAGCAAAACCAAACGAATTCTGGCGGCAATCGGCGCTATCCTGCTCTTCGGAATGTATGCAGGCACACTGGTATTCGCACTGATCGACCACCCCGCCGCCCAGGGACTACTGAAAGCCTCCATTGCCTGTACCATTATCCTTCCCGTATTGCTCTATGCTTTCATACTGGTATACCGGATCATAAAAAAAGACGAAAAAACAGACCCGTAATGGGTCTGTCATGATCTTATTATACGCTTATATACATAACCCAGCCAGCACCAATGCCTGGTTTTCCTTGGGGATGCCTCCCCGCATCTGGCTCTGGTCCATGTCTCTTACTCTTTTTCTTTTTGTAAGGTATTCCTCAATTGAGAGAACTTCTGTATGATTCGTTTCTTTTTTCTGCTGCATGTAATACCTCCTTCTTAAAGACCTCCCGGAACATCCCTGCCTGCCGGCAAGACCGATCCTCCGAAAACACGCCGTATTTATACTCACGGGAGCTGACACTATGTATCCTCTTCCTTCCCCTCATCGCAATCAGCGCGCGTCTGATCATTCTTACAATCCGCCAATGAATATAGCGAAGTCCCCGTATTATTATTATATGGGCATACCTGAATATATATGCCTGTATAATAACTATAGACAGAATAACAGTTAAATGTGTCTATGCTATGGAAAATTTCTAAAAGAAAGATTAGGTATTTCTTAAAATTTACTAATGGTAACCCCTTGTTACATTTTAATTTAAACGTTAAGCCCCCTCAATATTCCAGCACCGTCATCTGCGTATTCCGCTCTCCTCTCTTCGTATATTCCGAGGTATGGATGATCAGTTCTTGGTCATTTTCTCCCGCAAGCATTCCCGCATAGACCCCGCCTGTATTCCTGTACAATATCTGGCGCCCCACGATCTCTCCGTCCCGCAGCCGGATTCCCATGATCTGAAAGTAAGTCGTCTCTTGATCCCAGTCGGCCAGAAATATATGATCGCCTTCCTTGCAGATACAGATATCCTTGCGGTTCGCCGTCAGGATCTTCTTCTTCTCCGACTGGCCCAGGGGAGCCGCCGCAAGCCAGACCTCATTTCCGTTGATTCCGATCACCCCCTGATTCGCATACCTGGCAGGATAAGCGATACCGGCCTTCTCCTCGTCAAGCTCTTCGACCTTTAAGGTATCCATATCCACCAGCCTGCTTCTTGCCTGACTTGGCTGTTCATAGCCTTCGGTTTCCGCCGTATCCGCATCCGTGATCCCGTACATCTCCTCCAACCGGTCTTCTGACATTGCCTCTTCATTTTCGCTCATATAGCTCTCTCTCACATAGACTTTTGAGCCGTCTTCATTCGGAAAGACCTGCCGCCACATACAGCCGTCTTCGTTCATCACGACCTCCGTCTTCTCGCCTGTCTGCGCATCATGCCTGCAGATCAGGTAATCCGAATACGCCGCCTGTCCGTCATAATCTTTATCCTGCCATGCAACAAATCTCGTACCGTCGCCGCACCATTTAAACAAGAACCGTTCCGACGAGTCTTCCCATTCCCGAACAACCTGCTTTTCCCCGGTTTCCGTCCGGTACAAGGTAAGCTGCACCAAGTTATCGATGACGGCTTCATACAGGATATACTGTCCTCCGGGCGCAAGCTCTGCCATACCGACCGGGTGCTCTTCAAAGATCACTCCCTCCGACATGGTATCTGCATAGACATTCATGATCCGGTACTCCAGGAGCTCCCCGCCGTCAAGTATTACGCAGAGTTCCTCCTTCGAATCCTTTTTCCAGGTCACGGACCTTATCCCGCCTTCAAACATATATTCCTCTATATTCCTGACATCAATTCCCGAATGAATATCTCTGTCTTCCGTCTTTTCAGGCAGGATAATCGTCTTCGATGTCTCTTGCCGCCCGCATCCGCACAGCCAAATCCCCGCCGCAATTAATATCATGCCTGTTCTGATTATATTCTCTCTCATGCCGATATCATTCTCCACATTATTACTCCCGCGAAGCAGCGAGCCGGTCTGCCTTGCCTGCATGGGCACCCGGCTCTGGAAAGCTTACCATAAATATCGTATACCCGTCCGGCTCGCTCTTCACCTGGATCGACCCTCCGTGATCTTCCATGATCTTCTTAGAGATAGCAAGCCCAAGACCGGAGCTCCCCATCTCCCTGGAACGCTCCTTATCCGCCCGGTAAAACGGTTCAAAGATATGTTTCAGCTCTTCCGGGCTCATACCCTTCCCCTGATTCGCAACCGCGATCTGGACCATCTCCTTGTGCGCTGTGATCCGAATCCAGATCTCCTTCCCCGGTTTCCCGTATTTGATCGCATTGTCGATCAGATTGATCAATACCTGCCGGATCCTGTCCTCTCTTCCTCTCACGGTGTGCGGTACGCCGTCCCCGTCCAGAACCAGCGCATTCTCATAGCGTCTCGCCTTCATCTGCATCGAATCCACTACATTTCTTAAGGTATCCGTAATATTCAGGGATTCCATCCGAACATACCGGTCCTTGTCCTGCATTTCCAGCAGTTGGACCACCATGCGGTGCAGCCTGGTGCTTTCCTGCAGGATATGCTCCATTCCGTTGTAGAACAGTTCCTCATCTCCAAGCCCGTTTTCCTCCATAAGCTGAGCATACCCGGAGATCGTCGTAAGCGGCGTCTTCAGCTCATGCGTCACATTATTATAGAACTCCTGACGGCTGTTCAGGAGCTGCAGGATATGGTCTCTGTCCTCCTGGATCTTATCAAACTGCTCCTTCGTTACCTTAAGCATCTGCGAATAATTCCGCGACAGCTCTCCGATCTCATCCTTACGCTCATTGACCTTCAGCCTTCCCAGCGCCTCGCCGTCAAACTGCCCGTCCTTCAGATGGCTGGAGATATCGCTTGAAGTCCGGCCAAGGAGGCGGATCGGCGCGACCATACGCCTAAGCATCGCCCAGACTACCATATAGATGACCGCAAAGGCCAGCACCGTGACCCTGACGATCTCTCCAAGCACCTCCCGCTCCCTTTTGTACATTTCCCTATAATCCAGATAATAGCTGATCATGCCGATCCTGCGCCCCATACCCTCTACCGGCATGGTAAAATACACCTCGCATCGGTCCTGATCCCCATAATATATGGTAAATGCGCTCTTCTGATCCCAGGCAAGCCGGAAGTCCTCCCGGCTGTCCGCATCGTCAAACCTCTGTCTTACACTGCTCTCCTTAAGTTTTCCGCCGCTGTCATAGACGGCGACCTCCGAATAACCCGCATTCTCTAGCTGCTGCCCGATCTCATGGGTACACTGCTCAAAGCCGGACTCATCTATCTGGCAGTTATTGATCAGAAGGATCTGCCGGATATAAAACTCGGTATTGTTCTCTATGCTCTGAAGCTCCCCTATGATCTGTTTTTCAAGATTATTCTGCATCCGAAGCTTCACAAGGTATGTGACGGCAAGGATACTCGCAAGCCCTAACAGCAGCATCCACGCACTCATCCGAAACAGGATCCCGTGAAAGAACCTGTTATTTCGCTTATCCATATTCCACCTGCCTATTCCTTCGGCACGTACTTATACCCCACGCCAAACACCGTCACAATAGACTCCCCCATACACAGCTTCTTTCTAAGACGCTGTATATGGATGTCCACCGTCCTGGTATCTCCCATGAAATCATATCCCCATATCTCATCCAGCAGATGCGACCGTGTAAATACCCGCCTTGGATTCTTCACCATCCAGACCAGCAGATCGAACTCCTTCGGCGTCAGCTCTACATATTCTCCGTCCTGGCAGACCGTCCGTTCACGCTCAGAGATCACCGCGTTCTCTACGCGGATCTCCTGCTCCTCCTGCCCCTTCAAAGACTTTCCGAAACGCCTTAAGATCGTCTTCACACGGACAATGACCTCCCTTAAGTCAAAGGGCTTCGTGATATAATCGTCTGCGCCGGATTCAAGCCCGTACACCTTATCGTCGATACTTCCCCGCGCCGTCAGCATAATGATCGGGATATTATACATCTCCGTCAGCATTTTGCAGACGTCCACACCGCTCAGGTCCGGGAGCATCCAGTCAAGAAGCACCAGATTCGGCTCGAATTCTTCTGCCCCGCTAAGCCCGTCCGCCCCGGTATACGCGCTCTTCACCCTGAATCCTTCCTTTTTAAATCCATATTCCAGAATATCCGCTATCGGCTTCTCATCCTCTATCACAAGTATTCTGATCTCTTCTATCTCTATCATCATTGTCACCCTCTTTGAACTCAGGAATCATACCTGGGAGATCACTTTGTCCTCGAAAAACACTCTGTACCATACAAGAAATGCATAGACCGTCCAGATCTTCCTGCTGTTATCCTCTTTTCCGTCCCTGTGCTCCTCTAAAAGCTCCGTAAGCCTCTCTGTGTTAAAATACTTTCTCGCCGCACTTCCCGTAAATGTCTCCTCGATCTCTTTATACCAGTCCTGCTCCTTCATCCAGTTCCTTATAGGAACCGGAAATCCCAGCTTCTTCTTATGCGAGACCTTCTCCGGGAGATAAGCGTCCGCCGCCCTTCTCAGCATATATTTCGTCGTATAATGCTTCGTCTTCAGCCTGTGGGGGATCTGTCTTGCCACCTGGAATACATCCCGGTCAAGAAAAGGAACCCTTAGCTCCAGCGAATGCGCCATGCTCATCTTATCCGCCTTCTGCAGGATATCCCCCGGAAGCCAGTATTTGATGTCTATAGACTGCATCTGCTCGGAATCCGGCAGATGCACGATCCCGTCATAGGCATCCTTAAGGAATTCCTGCGGTTCCCCGGCATGCCCCTGCCGTCTTAAGATCTGCCTGCGTTCCCCGGCGCGGAATATATAAGCGTTCCCGATATACCGTTCCTTAAGAGACTGGGATGCACGGATCAGGTAATTCCTGCCCTTCATATGCTTCGGCAGCTTCTCTGCCGCAGAAGCCAGAGCCCTTCTTGCCCCTATCGGCAGCCATTTCAGGCACCGCAGAGCCTTAGGCTCCAGATATATGTTATAGCCTCCGAATATCTCATCCGCTCCCTCCCCGGACAGCACCACCTTCACCTCCTTAGACGCCTCCTGCGCGAGAAAATAAAGAGCCACCGCCGATGCGTCGCCAAGCGGCTCGTCCAGATGATACATGACCCTTGGAACCGCTTCTGTGAATTCTCTCTTTGTAATATATCTGCATCGGTGATCCGTCTTAAGCTTATCCGCAAGCTCCCTGGCGCATGCCGTCTCGTCATACAGCGCTCCCTCATTCTCGAAACCTACCGTGAAGGTCCGGCTGCATCCTGATACCGCCGCAACAAGGCTTGAATCCACCCCGCTTGACAGAAAGCTTGCCACCTCCACATCACTGACCATATGCCGTCTCACCGACTGGCCGATCACATTCTTCACATCTTCTAACAGCCTCTCCTCCCCCATATCTCTCCCCGGCTTAAGCGACGGATCAAAATAACGCGCCACATCCGGCACGCCGTGCGGGCTCCCTGCAATACAAGCCCCTTGATGGGGCGGACAGCCTTCGTCCGATAAAGTATATGTAAGATAATGCCCCGGCGGCAATTGGTAGATGCCTTTAAAAAAGGTCTCAGGCAGCACGGAATACTGGAAAGACAGATATTGCTCCAGCGCTTCTTCATTCACTTCCCTGCAATATCCCGGATGTTCGAGAATGCTCTTGATCTCCGACGCAAATACAAGCGTACCGCCGATCACCGTATAATAAAAAGGCTTAATTCCAAAATAATCCCTCGCGGCAAACAGCGTCCGCTCCTTCTCGTCCCAGACTGCGAAGCTGAACATCCCCCTTAGCTTGTCCAGAAATGCCTCCCCGTATTCCTCATACCCGTGAAGGATCACTTCCGAATCAGAATCACTCTTAAACAGGTGTCCCTTCTGTCTCAGCATTTCCCTCAAGATCCGGTAGTTATAGATCTCCCCGTTGAAGACCAGCGCCTTGCTCCTGTCTTCGCTCTGCATTGGCTGCATCCCCGTCTCCAGGTCTATGATACTGAGCCTTTGAAACCCTAACATCGCATCCTCTGAGATATAAGTGTCCCTTCCGTCCGGCCCGCGGTGCTCCATTGCCTTCATCATCCGTTCAAGCACCTGCCCCTTTTCTGCCGTAGTTCCGATAATCCCACAGATCCCGCACATATTTACCGCTCCTCTTCTGCCTGTATTCTTTCTATATGCGGTATTGTAAAGGTCAGAAATCTCGAAAATCCTATGGAAATGTATCTAAAATGTAAAAGAAGTTTTCAAATATATAAAAGAGCCGCCGGAAAAGACCGTTCACACTCTGTACTGCAACCGTGCAAACTCTCATTCCCCGGCAGGCTCTTACTTGATCAGCTATGCCTGTTTCAAAAATACGCTCAGCTTCTTATCCTCTGTCCTTATGTGATCGACCGGAAACGTATTATACCCGATAGATGATATCGTCTCTTCCCGGACCGTTAGAGACCATCGTGATCGGATATCCGATCTGCTCTTCCACAAATTCAATATATTTCCGGCAATTCTCCGGCAGCTCCTCATAAGTCTTGATACCTTTGATATCGCATTTCCATCCCGGAAGCTTCTTAAGAACCGGCTTCGCCTTCTCAAGCATGTGCGTCACAGGGAAATCCGTCGTCACTTCCCCGTCGATCTCATAGCCCACGCATACCGGTATCTCATCCAGATATCCCAACACGTCAAGCACCGTGAACGCCACATCCGTCGCACCCTGCATCCTGCATCCGTACTTGGATGCAACACAGTCGAACCATCCCATCCTTCTTGGGCGCCCTGTAGTCGCGCCGAACTCGCCGCCGTCTCCGCCTCTGCGCCTCAGTTCATCCGCTTCCTCGCCGAAGATCTCGCTTACGAATGCTCCGGCTCCGACCGCGCTTGAATAAGCCTTGCATACCGTGATCACCTTCTTGATCTCATACGGCGGGATTCCCGCCCCGATAGCTCCGTATGCAGCCAGCGTAGAAGAGGACGTCACCATTGGATAGATCCCATGATCAGGATCCTTCAATGTTCCAAGCTGTCCCTCCAGCAGGATCTCCTTCCCCTCCTTAAGCGCCTGATACAGATAAAGCGATGTATCGCAGACATAAGGCTCTATCATCTTCTTATATTCCAACAGTTCTTCGTACAGTTCATCCGGGTTTATCTCCGGCTTATGGTACAGATGAGAAAGAAGCACGTTCTTCTGAGCCGCTATCCTTACGACCTTCTCTTTCAGCAGCTCTTCATCGAACAGCTCGCTTACCTGGAAACCAACCTTCGCATATTTGTCTGAGTAGAACGGAGCAATTCCCGACTTCGTTGAACCAAAAGACTTGCCGCCTAACCGTTCCTCCTCATACGCGTCAAAATTCTTGTGATATGACATTACTATCTGCGCGCGGTCTGATACCAGGATCTTCGGCGCCGGAACTCCCCTGTCGACAATAGACTGTATCTCTTTGCAGAGAACCGGGATATCAAGTGCGACGCCATTCCCGATGATACTGGTGGTATGGCCATAGAACACACCGGAAGGCAGTGTGTGCAGCGCAAACTTGCCGTAATCATTGATGATCGTGTGCCCCGCATTCGCTCCTCCCTGGAATCTTACGATAATATCCGCTTTTTCCGCTAACATATCCGTAATCTTACCTTTTCCTTCGTCTCCCCAATTGGCGCCAACTACTGCTCTTACCATATCAATTCCTCCTGCGTTATCGTTTAACTAATATCCACTCAAAACCAGATAACATTATACTATATTTTCCTGCTTCTGTAAAATGCATTTTTGAACTTTCGCTCCCGCGCTACATCAGCGGCGCTACCATGCGCAGCACATGTCCGCTGAGCTTGGTGAGAAGGCTCCTCTCCTTCGCCTCCACCAGCGTCACCTTATGGCATTTTGCCAGCGTCTTGACGAAATCCTTCTCGATCTTATCGATCTCAGGATTATTGTAGATAAAGACGCCGCATTCATAATGCAGATACAGGCTGCGGTAATCCAGGTTGATGGTTCCCACCGTCGCCGTATCGTCGTCGGATACAAATACCTTGGCATGGACGAATCCCGGCGTATACTCGTAGATCTGGACGCCGCTTTCAATAAGCTCCTTATAATATGTCTTCGCCACCGCAAAAGCATACCATTTGTCCGGGATATGCGGCATGATAATGATCACCTCTATCCCGCTTTTTGCCACCCGCGTAAGCGTTGTGATCATCTCATTGTCCAGGATCAGGTACGGCGTCATGATATGTACATACTTCTTCGCATGGTTCAGTATGTGAAAATACACCTCTTCCCCGACATTTTCATTGTCAAAGGGGCTGTCGGCATACGGGATCACATACCCCAGGCCTCGGTGAAGCTCTGATCTCTTCGGCGTCAGATACCGCTTATATCGCTCCGGCCTGCGCTCTTCCACATTCCACATCTGAAGGAATATCATGGTAAGGCTCTGCACCGCGTCCCCCTTCAGCATGACCGCCGTATCCTTCCAGTGCCCGAACCGCTCCTTCCTGTTGATATACTCGTCTCCTAAGTTGATACCCCCGGTGAACGCGACCTTGCCGTCGATCACACAGATCTTGCGGTGGTCACGGTTATTCTGCGTTGTTGACAGAAAGGGCTTGATCGGGTTCGACATCTTGCACTGGATCCCGAACTTCTCTAACTGCCGCGGATAATTGTAAGGCAGCATGGATATGGCGCACATACCGTCATACATGAAACGGACCTCAACACCGTCCCTTGCCTTCCCCTTTAAGACCTCAAGGATCGTTCCCCACATATAACCCTTTTCGACGATAAAGTATTCCATAAAAATATATTTTCTGGCCTTCTTAAGCTCTGACAGCATCGCACTGAACTTATACTCTCCCAGCGGAAAATATTGGATCTTAGTGTTGCGGTAGGTCGGGAACCCAAGCTGCCTGGACAGATAATAGGATAAATGCGCATTCGCGGACTTGCTCGCCCACAGATTCTCCACGATCTCCTGGTCCTGCTGCATATACGGATCCGTCTCGATCCTGAGCGTTGACAGGCGGTCCTGCATGTACCTGGCTCCTATCTGCATCTGCGCAAAGACATAGAACAATACCCCGACAAAGGGGAATACCATGACGCACAGCATCCATGTCATCTTAAATGCCGGATTGCCCTTCGTATTGATGATATAGATCAGCACTACCGCTTCTAATATCAGCAGCGCCCCGTAAATGTACGGAAGGTATGCCTGCAGATAATGGATCGATCCCACCATGATCCCAAGCTGTATCAAAAGCAGCAGCAGGACGATGCCTGTTCTGCTGAAAATAATGCGGAACAAGCCTTTTTTCGCCGTTGCCGGCGCTTGTATCTGGTTCATATTACCACTCCCTTTTTTAACCATACGATACAGTTTAACACAGTTTCAGCCAATAATCTAACAGATTACTCATTTTTTACATACATTTTATGATTATTTTAGAGGAAAAATAATACAATGTGTGGTATGATAATAACAGTATTATACTAAAATACATTTTTGAAAGGAGTTATAATTATCATGAAGAAATGGGGCAAAGGCTTAATGGGGCTGGCTGCAGCCGGCGGCGCGATCGCGGGCCTTATCTATTATTTAAAGAAAAAAGATTCCTGCGAGGATGAAGATTTTGACGATGATTTTGAAGACGACGACTTTGACCTCGACAGTGATTTAAAGCCTGTATCAGACCGTGAGTATGTATCCTTGAATCCATCTGCCAAGAGCGGGGACGATGACGAAGAGACCGCAGAAGCGGCAAAAGAAACAGATTCCGAAGATAACGAAGACTGAATACCGCATATCTGATAGCCGATACATCCGTCCGAACCGGACACAGCAGTGAAGCAGGCTGCTGTGTCCTTTTTTGTCTGCATCAATGTATTAAGAACTATTGATTTTCATTCCAATGAAGCGTAAAATATACCTTAACTAGATCGGACACTCTGCCGGAAGACAGAGAGAAACAAGAGGGGCCTTATATATGATGAGAAAAAACAAGAAAAAACAGTTATTAAGGAAGATGCGGAACAATATGATCGTACTGGTGATGTTTATCCTGGTGATCATGCTGTGCACCAATATCCTGCGCAGATCGCTGATGGAGAATACCAACAAGATGGGTCTTTCGCTTGTTGAGAACTATTCTACGTCTGAGGAAAGCAATATGCGTGCCTGCGAATCTATCCTGACCCTCAGCGTGAATTATATTGAAGAACGGGAACGGGATAAGATCTCCCTGCGGGAACTTAAGGAAGGACTTTACCCCTTCATGAACGGTCTGACCGAACTGTATGGCCCGGAGAACATCCAGGTCTACGGCAAGGCTCTTCATAATCCGCATTTTATCTCCAATGTCCCGGAGATCGAAGATATGGAAGACTATGATGTTACCGAAACGGACTACTACCAGGGCGCGATGGCTGCAAAGGGCGGGATCTACATCTCTCCCGCCTACACGGATGTCGTGACCGGACAGTCCGTTATCACCATGTGCAAGGCTGTTCCTTCTACCGGAAGTTTCCTTGCCATTGATATGATGTTCTCCTATTTCGAGCTGAACAACGAGAATCTCACTCTTCCCAAGAACGCGTCCTACTACCTGATCGACAAGGACGGGACGCTGCTCTACTTCAAAGCCGCCACGGATCATACATATGATGAATTCCAGGTATTGGTGGACGGCTTCATGGAGCAGTCGCATCTCGCGGAAGGGAATCAGGTATTAGAGAATGTCATAGCCATGGACGGCCATGCCCGCAACGTTTATTTCCACCATATGACGAATGGCTGGACGGCGATTCTTACCATACCGGAATCCGAGATATTTACGGGTCTCAGTACATTTAACTATATCAGTCTCGTGGTGGCTCTACTGGGCCTTGCGCTGATCATCTTCCAGGCAGTCCGTGACTACCGGCAGGAAAAGCAGAACCAGATGCTTGTAGAAGAGCGCAACCGCATGGCAGAGCGCAACCGGATCTATCAGAACGCTATGAACAGTACGGCGCGGGCATACCGGGCTATCTACTATATCGATATAAAAAACGGCCGTTATGATATGCTCTATCCGCATCGCGGCAAGAGTACGGAATCGGGAGATTACAACACAGAATTCGTATCCAGCCGTTTTGAAGCGGGAATTATAGCCGAGGAGCACAGAGATCAGGTTCAGGCATTCCTGGCTCTGCCAAATATATTGAAGCTCCTTGAGACAGAAGACCACATAGAACTCCAGTATAAGCGGATCGATGAAAACGGGAAGTACGAATGGTGCTCTACCGTCGCCACCGTGGCAGAGATGGACGGAGATGAACCGACCGCCATTACACTGACCATACGCAGTATAGATGAGATCATCCACAGGGAAGAGAAGCAAAAGGAGATGCTCGCTCTGGCAGCGGAACGCGCAGAATCCGCCAATATGGCCAAGAGTGATTTCCTGTCACGGATGAGCCATGACATACGGACCCCTATGAATGCCATCCTTGGCATGACTGCCGTTGCCGGTATGCACATTGACGATAAAGACCGGGTTTTAGACGCGCTTGGCAAGATCACGATCTCCAGCAAGCATCTACTTGGCCTGATCAATGAAGTGCTGGACATGAGCCGTATCGAGAGCGGGAAGGTCAGCCTTACGGAGAGTATGTTTAATCTGTCTGATACCATTGATAACCTGCTGTCCATATTCCACTCCCAACTGGAGTCCAAGAATCTGGAACTCTGCGTGAACGTCGCCAATGTAGAGCATGAGAATGTGATCGGGGACGAACAGCGATTACAGCAGATCTTCATGAATATCATGGGCAACGCGGTCAAATTTACCCCGGCGGGCGGCAAGATCAATATCCATATCAAGGAGAAGCCGTCTCATATCGCCGGCAGCGGATACTATGAATTTGTCTTCGAGGATACCGGTATCGGCATGGAACAGGATTACATCCAGAAGATATTCGAGCCGTTCTCCCGTGCCATGGACTCGCGCACGAATAAGATCGAAGGAACCGGCCTTGGCATGAGCATTGCAGTCAACATTGCCCGTATGATGAACGGCGATATCAAGGTAGAGAGCACTCTCGGCGAAGGCTCCAGGTTCACCGTTCAGATCTATCTGAAGCTTAACGACGTTACCCAGGCAGATATCGACGCTTTCGCTTCTCTTCCGGTGCTTGTAGTAGACGATGAGGAAGCCGCCTGCGAGAGCGCATGCGAGATCTTAAACAGCCTTAATATGAACGCTGAATATGTGCTTGACGGTGACTCCGCCGTAAAACGGATCATCGAAGCAAGGGAAGCGGCGAGGGATTTCTCCGTCGTGATCCTTGACTGGAAGATGCCGGGTAAGAACGGATTGGAGACGGCAAAGGACATCCGCGATATGGCGGGAACCGATATTCCGATCATCATCCTGTCCGCTTACGACTGGTCAGATATCGAGACAGACGCGCTGAACGCAGGTATCGATGCATTTATCGAGAAACCGCTGTTCAAGTCCAGACTCACGAAGGTATTGAAGGATGTTCTGGGATTGGGGAGCGCTGAGAAGCCGGCAACGGCGCTTGAGACATTCAAGCAGCAGGATTTCTCAGGGAAAAGAGTTCTGCTGGTAGAAGACAATGAACTGAATATTGAGGTAGCTGCGGAGCTTCTGGACATTGTAGGTATCCAGGTTGACCAGGCGTTAAACGGACAGCTTGCCGTTAACTGCGTTCTTGAACATGAGCCAGGCTATTACGACCTGATCTTTATGGATATTCAGATGCCGGTTATGAACGGCTACGAATCCACCAGGGCGATCCGGTCTTCCGACAGAGAAGACCTTAAGCGCATCCCGATCGTTGCTATGACGGCAGACGCATTCGCGGACGACATCAGAAAGTCTGAAGAAGCCGGAATGAACGGGCATATCTCTAAGCCTGTGGATATCGAGAAGCTAGAAGAAGCGCTGCGGACATGGATCCGCTGAACCGTCTGGTAAGCACATATGCATACCAATACATTCATTATATTAACTTAACTGCCCGCGGCAGCGCACTAGTACAACGAAAATTAAGTTTTGGATAGTTTGACGCAGAATATTTTCCTGAGAGTGCTGCTTCACAAACGCAGGCGTAGCGGTGGCTACGTCGAGGCTTGGGGAGTAGTGCTATCAGGGAAATAAACAAGTCAAACTGCCAATTACTTAATATTCGTTGTACTAGGATCAGGTCAGACCTGACTTCGGCGCGCTGCCTGCGGGCTTAAATATTGCCCTGAAGGAGCGCCAGCACATGATTCCATGCTTCGCCGTCGAATTCCCTGTCCTTGTAATATAGCTTCCTGTCTGCCTCCGTGATCTTCCTGATCACTCTGCACGGATTGCCTGCCGCAACCGCCCAGTCCGGGATATCCCTTGTCACAACGCTTCCCGCTCCGATCACGGTGTTGCTTCCGATATGTACGCCCGGGCAGACCACAGTGTTGCCGCCGATCCACACGTTATCTCCGATCGTTACCTCTATCCCGTACTCATACAATGTATTCCGGGTATCAGGATGCAGCGGGTGCCCCGCCGTATAGACCGCTACATTCGGCGCAAACTGGCAGTTATCGCCGATCACCACCTTTGCCACATCAAGAATCGTACAATTATAATTGGCAAAGAAGTTCTTCCCCACCTCTATATGTGAGCCATAGTCGCAGTAAAACGGCGGATTGATAAACGCTCCGTCAGACTTGCCGAGCAGCTCCTTCACGATCCTTCCGATCGTCTCAAAGTCCGTCCTGTCAACCGTATTCAACTCCTGGGTAAGCCTTCTCGCCCTCTTCTGTTCCTCGATCACTTCCTCATCCGAGATGTATGGCAGCTCCCTGTCTCTTCTCTCCCGATTTGTCATATTCATATCCTTCCCTTCTCCCTTTGATCTCATTTTAAGCTCATTTTAACCTCATTTACATAACAGTTCGGACAAGCTCTGCCCTTGCTATGCTGATCCTAAAATAGTATAATAGTACAATGCTCTGGATGTATCTATCACTTTTATCTTTGATTATTATAACGATCGTATTATTTGAGCCCCGGAAAGGAAGCCAAGATGACCGATAAGAATGTAACGAACATCATGCCGGACGCATCGGAAATCGTCCATTATGACAGGCAGGACTTCCCCGTTTATATTAAAGACGACGACCTGTCAGAATATCCCGGCGGGAAAGCCCTGTGCCACTGGCATGAAGATATCGAACTGATCTGTATCATAGAAGGAATGATGAATTATTATGTCAACGGGAAGACGATCCTCCTGACCGGACAGGACTGCCTTATCGTCAATTCCCGTCAGCTTCATTACGGGCATTCCCACCTCCGTCAGGGATGCCGGTTCATCTGTGTCCGTTTTCATCCCAGAATCCTTGGCAGCAGCCCGGCAGTTTTTAAAGATTATGTAGCCCCCTTCACGGATAATCACAGGATCGAATACCTGCACTATCCCGCGGATTCTCCCAATCACAAAAGTATCAGGGAATCCATCATCCGTATGCTCTCCCTGAAAACCGGACAGGAAGCTGCCTTCGAACTGGATATCACAAGCACCCTCTATTCGCTGTGGCGCACCCTGTTTTGTCAATGCAGGGATATCCTTACCAAGGATACGGTCACAGATGACAGCGACCTTGCCCTGCAGAAGAAAATGGTCTCCTACATATATGAGCATTATCAGGAACCTTTGACACTGGGACAGATCTCAGCATTTGCAAATATAAGCCGGAGCAAATGCTGCCTCATCTTCCGGCAATACCTGCAGCAGCCTCCGATCGATTTCCTGAACAAATACCGGCTGGAAGTCAGCCGCAATCTGCTCGCCACCACTTCGTCCAGTATCACGGAGATCGCTCTCTCCTGCGGCTTCAACCATTTGAGTTATTACTCCAAGATATTCTTCCGCGAATACGGGTGTACACCGACCAGGTATCGGAATTCCCGCCAAGGTCCATGAAAACCTTGACGTTTTCCGCCGCATATTCTATCATGATCATATATAAATCCGTATAAAAGGGACCGCACTATGGATGGAGGAATGAACTTATGACAGAAGTAAAATTTTATGAAAATATAGCTGATGAATTGCTCAAGTTTGCTGTAATTATATCTAAGGCACAAAATAAATATGTATTCTGCAAACACAAGAATAGAGATACATGGGAAATCCCCGGAGGTCATCGGGAATCCGGGGAAAATATCATGGATACAGCGAAACGGGAGCTGTATGAGGAAACAGGCGCGTTGGAATTTGATCTAAGACCTGTCTGCGTGTATTCTGTTGCTTCACCTGATAATCTTAACGGCCACGAAACCTTCGGAATGCTGTTTTTCGCCGATATAAGCCGTTTTGAGGCAGAGTTACACAGCGAGATCGAGAAGATCGCACTGACGGATGAACTGCCCAGGAATTGGACATATCCTGATATTCAGCCACATTTGATGAATGAAGCAAAGAAGCGGGGATATCTATAAAATACGATTCAGAGAAGGATAATATCAGCCGTATCTCCTCTCTCTAACCGGGATGTCCCTGCCGGGATCTCGATCAGGCAGTTGCATCCGCACATCGTGCTTAAGATTCCCGACGCATTCGACCCGTCAGGGATCCGCACTTTTCCATTCTCATAATATCCCCGGACATACCTGGTCACCCGGCTCATCTTGGGGAACGTACTCTCCGTCACAGCTCGCACCCTTCTGATCTTAAGGTCCGGCCTTCCCGACATCTTACACAGGAGGGGACGCACCAGAAGCTCCAGATTCACTGTCGCACCGTAAGGATTCCCGGACAGACAGATCAGAAGCTTCCCCTGATACTGCGCGCACAGAGTCGGCATCCCAGGCTTCACTGCAATCTTCCAGAAGATCGTCTCGCATCCGAGCAGCTTCACCACCTCATGCATGATATCCTTTTTTCCTACGGACACACCGCCTGTTGTGATCACAAGATCTGCATTCCCTGCCGCTTCCCTGATCCTCTCGGCCGCAAATGCCGCGTCGTCTCCCACCCGCTCCTTTGCCGTCACTTCCATTCCCCACATGCGAAGTCTCGTCACTAGCGTATGGAGATTGGAATCATAGATCTTCCCGCCTGCAAGCTCTTCTCCCGGAAGAATGATCTCATCCCCGGTGGTGATCACCGCTGCCTTCGGGCTTCTGTACACGGAGACACCCTCTAAGCCAAGACTTGCCAGTATCCCGACCTCCACGGCGCCAAGCAGCAGCCCTTCTCCTAAGATCTTCGTGCCCGCCTTATAATCCTCGCCTGCATAACAGTAGTTCTCATAAGAACCAATCGGTTCGTAGACCTCCACGGTCTCTTCCCCGTAGTCCGTATCCTCCTGTCCGACGATACAGTCCGCCCCGTCCGGTATGGGCGCCCCCGTCATGATCCGCACGGCAGTCCCAGGCTCCACACATCTGCTGCCTACATGCCCGGCGTCCACCTCTTCTAATACCCTAAGGCGCACAGGATGATCCTTCGAGGCCGTGCTGATGTCCGCGCTTCTGACCGCATATCCGTCAAGGGGCGACCTTGGGAACGGGGGCTGGTCATGTTCGGCGTATATGTCCTTTGCAAGCACACGGCCGCCCGCATCCCACAGCGTTATCTCCTCTGCGTCCTTAATCATATTCACTCTCTCAAGCAGTAGATTCTGTGCCTGCTCTAATATCAATCCGCTCAATCTTTCTCCTCCAGCCATTCAATCAGTTTTTATCTTCTTTCCCCCATAGCAAACGAGACGCGTCCGCACAAATACAACGGAACCGAATATTTTCTCCCGGATATCCCGCCGTAAGTATTTTTCAGGTGATAGATATAGTCTAATTTCCCTCTTTCCAGCAAAACATTCGCCGTATTCGCCTGATTCTTCCCTCTCTTTACTTCTAATCCGTAGTCCTTATGATCCACACGGCTTCTCACGTAAAAATCCAATTCGCCGCTTGTCTTCTTATCCGTCGCAAACCACGGCACCTGCCCGGCGATCTCACCTTTTCTGATCCTCCTGACAAGTTCCAGATAGACAAAATTCTCACACAGAATCCCTTCTATCTCACTCATTGGCTCTCCAGTTAATTTTAAGAAATGTCCGGCAATTCCAAGATCATTGAAGTAATAACGGCAGTTATCCACAATGTCCAGATTACTGCAGTCGACACTCATACTGCAGTACCCGATCTGATGGGATAAATATAGCCAGCTTATCGCATAATTCGTCGTTCTCTTGGCAATCCGTCCGCTCTCCTCCTTGAAGATTATCTTCGTAAGATCAGTCGTAAGGTCAGACGTCCCCTTCTTCTCCTTTAACAGTGTAATCGCAATAGAGGAAAAAACCTTTTCAAACATTTCTAATTCCAACGGTCCCTCAAAATATCGGGAAGATTCCTTGACAAATATCCGGATCAGATTGTCTATCACAGATACACACTCCTGAATATTCTCATTTTCCAGATATGTGGTCACAACTTCCGGGTATCCGCCTATCTGAAGATAGATCTTGAAATAAGATCTCAACTCATCATATGCGGCATGATCGGATTCTCCGTACAATCCAACCGAATCATACAATTCCCGCTTATGAAATGCATCCAGAAATTCCGGGAATGTAAGGGTCGTCATTGTAAGTGATTCTACGTCGCCGGCCGAGAGGAAATATTCTTTTTCACGGGTTTTCCCCAGATAAGATCCCGTCACAATAAAGTGAGCTTTAAAATTCCTGGCAAACTCTCTGATCTTACTGTACACAACCGATGATTCCTGGATTTCATCGATAACAACCAGTAAGTTATCATCGTCTTCAAAATCACAGTCATATAACTGAAATGCCTTATAAACCGGATTCTCCTCCCGCTTCTGCCCCGGCTCCCACTTGGCGGCAGTCTCCAGACAACGCAGGAAATCACTGCCGGAAGAAGCAAGCATATTGATATAGATATGTTTCTCGTATTCTCTCTTCGCAAATTTATCTAAAATGTATGTTTTCCCTACCTGCCTCGCACCTTCAAGTTCCAAAACCTTGCGGTTCTTTTTCCCTTTCCATGCCAGCAGATTTTGATAAATATCACGCTCTAATTCCATACTTCACCGCCTGTTTCAAAAAGCTGTATTCCTAAACAAATCTATCATATCACATTAGAAATAAAGTTGGAAATATATTTTTATGATCTCTTTACTCTGTTTAAGAGACACACACCCTCATCATATCCCGCCTTGCCGAGCACACCAGCGTAAGTCCGTACTCCCCCGCCAGCCGCACTGCCTCGCAGGTCGGCACCGCCTTGGCCGCCAGAACCGGAATCCCCGCCCGGATCGCCTTCACCGCCATATCCACCGGGATCCGCCCGCTGGAATACACGATACATTGCCTAAGATCGATCTGATTGCGAAGGGCGTACCCGATCACCTTGTCAAATGCATTATGCCGTCCGATATCCTCGCACGCGAACAAGAGCTTCCCCCTCATAGACAGAAAACAGCTATGCACTGCGAATGTCTCCTGATGGAGCGGCATGCCGTCCGCTAACCGGTCCGCAAGAGCGAAGACCCATTCCTTCTCCCACATGACCGGCTCTACCGGAGACAACCTGCACTCCGTATTCCATTGCCCCTTTGGCTCCCTTAGGATCACTTCCCCGGCTTCCCCGGACTCACTGACACAGACGGATTCCACCTCTTTCGCATCTTCAATGATTCCCGCGGTGAGAAGCCTTCCAAGTATCACCTCCGCAAGATACTGCCCGGTACAGGAGATCTCCATGACCTCTCTTCCGTTTACACAGACCGTCACAGAATGCTCGACCGGGATCGCAAATTCATTCTCACGAACGCTCCCGTCCCGCAGAATTTCCCGGGCCTTCTCGTATCTGATCAATTCCAATTTATTCGGGCATGCCATATGGCATGCCCTCCGAATGTATTTCTCTTCTATATACATTATGATATCTTCTCCACTTTTACCGCGCACACCTTGTACTCCGGCGTACTGGAAATACCGTCTAACGCGTCGTTGGTCAGCCAGTTCGCGCCGCCCTCGATATAATGGAACGGCATCCAGCATTCCCCTGCCCTAGTCTTCTCAGATACATGCGCCGTCGTCTGGATCGCTCCGCGGCGTGAGGATACCGAGATCTTCTCCCCGTCCTCAATACCAAGCGCCTTCGCATCCAGCGTATTCAGCTCGATAAATGACTCTCCGGCGATCTCGTTGATGCCCGCCGTCTTGTCCGTCATAGCGCAGGCATTGTAGTGATACAGGATACGTCCGGTCATCATGGTAAGCGGATACTCCTCATCCGGCAGCTCCGTAGCAGGAATATACTGAGCAGGACGGAAATACCCGACTCCTCTTGCGAACTTGCCCACATGCATGATCGGAGTTCCCGGATGGTCTGCCGCAGGACACGGCCACTGCAATCCCCGTCCGCCGACCTCTTCGCTGTCAAGTCGCGCATGGCTGATTCCGCCGTAGGAAGGCGTCACCGAAGCGATCTCGTCCATGATCTCGGCAGGCGTAAGATGCGGCTGAGGATATCCCATACGGTTCATGATCTCCGTGAATATCCAGGTATCCGGCTTCGCCTCTCCCGCGATCGCAGCAGCCTTGCGGATCCTCTGAACACGACGCTCCGTATTGGTAAACGTCCCCTCCTTCTCCGCATAGGAGATTCCCGGAAGAACTACATCTGCAAGCTTCGCGGTCTCCGTCATGAATAATTCATCCACGACAAAGAAGTCAAGCGACTGAAGCGCCTTGATCACATGATTTGTATTCGGGTCCGTTCTCACCGGATCCTCTCCGAAGATGAATAATCCCCGGATCTCCTTGCTGATCATCTTCGGGAAGCAGTCCGTCGCCTTCGTGCCTTCCTTATGGTTAAGCGCAACGCCCCATGCTTTCTCGAACTTTTCGACAATTCCCTCTTTGGAAATGTTCTGGTAGCCCGGGAACTGGTTCGGGGAAGCGCCCATATCACAGGCTCCCTGTACGTTGTTCTGTCCGCGGATCGGATTCACACCGCATCCCGGACGTCCGATCTTGCCGACCATCAGCGCCATATTAGACAGGGACATAACCCCTTCCGTACCCGTATGGTGCTCTGTAACGCCAAGACAGTACATCACCGGCGCCCTATCCGCCGCAGCGTAGATCCTTGCCGCCTCACGCAGCTTATCCGGGTCGATACCGCAGATCTCTCCTACCTTTTCAGGAGTATACTCCCGCACGGCTTCCTTCATAGCCTCATAATTTTCCGTTCTCTCGCTGATGAATTTCTCATCTGCCAGTCCTTCTTCGATAAAAATATGCATCATACCGTTGGCAAATGCGACGTTGGTGCCGGGACGCAGCTTCAGATGGATGTCCGCCTGTTTTGCAAGGTCGATATCCCGGGGATCCACAACGATCAGCTTCGCCCCTCTTGCCACGGCCTGCCGGATCTGCATACCGATGACCGGATGTGCACATTCCGGATTCGTCCCCACCATCAGAATGGCGTCGGACTCATGTGTAATATCATAAATGGTGTTCGTCATTGCTCCCGAACCTAATGTGGTTGCCAACCCGGCAACAGTAGGAGCATGTCAAACGCGCGCGCAGTTATCGGTATTGTTGCTCCCAAATACCGTCCGAACCATTTTCTGAAGCATGTAAATGTCTTCATTGGCTGAACGTGAGCAGGCAAAACCGGCCAGCGCCTCACCTCCGTATTGATTTTTGATCTCGGTAAACTTAGAAGCCGTAAGGCTTAAAGCTTCCTCCCAGGTAGCCCTCTCGAACTCACCCGTCGCCTTATTCTTAATGAGCGGATAACGGATCCTCTCCAGAGAATCCACGAAATCAAAGGACCCGCTCCGTCCCTTGACACAGAGAAGTCCATGGTTCGACGGTCCGTCTGCGCCGACCGCATCCACGATCTTCCCGTTCTTGACCACCAGATCCATCTGGCAGCCCGTAGCACAGTGCGGACAGGTGGTCCGTACCTTCTCAACCTCCCACGCACGGTAAGCCTTTCTGCGCTTCACCGTCAGAGCGCCCGTCGGGCACGCCTGGGCACAGTTTCCGCAGGACTCGCAGAGCGTATTCTTCCAGTCTTCTCCAAACGGAGCGTCGATGATAGAGAACATTCCCGTCTTACCAAGCCAGATCGCTCCCCGGCCGGTCACATGAGAACAAGTCTTCACACATCTCTGGCATTCGATACAGCGGTCAGGATCATAACTTAAGAACGGATGAGCGTCTTTCTTCTTGAAGTTCTTCTCCTTTCTTGCGCCGGTAAATTCCGTCGTCTCCACGCCATACTCAATACAGTATTTCTGCAGCTCGCAGTCCCCGTTCTTCTCACAGCTGAAACAGTCCCCGTAGTGCTCGGACAACAGAAGGTTCAGTACCATCCGTCTCGCTGCCTTTACACGTTCACTGTGGGTCAGGATCACCATGCCTTCCTTCACCTTCGTATTGCAGGCGGGAACCAGTTCTTCCGATCCGCTAAGCTCTACCACACACAGACGGCAGGAGCCGATATCATTGACACCCTCGAGATAACAGAGTGTCGGGATCTCAATTCCCTCCCTGCGGGCCGTCTGAAGGATCGTGCTGCCCTCGGCGGCCTCTATATTTCTTCCATTTATTGTTATCTGCATCTTCTTCCTCCGAATTATATCTACATACTCTTTTCGTCTCCCCATAATACCGGCACATCTGCCGGCCTGTACGGGAAACACAGAATTACCGATCTACCGCACCGTCAAGCTTTCCGCATCCAAATACATCACACCGCAGGCATCTGCCGCACTCCTGCTGAATCTCCTCATAGGTCATCGGACATTCCACATGTTCAAAATCATGCTTCCTTAAGTAAGCCGGACGCTCCTGGATATTGACGCGCCCCGTCGGGATCCGGTTATTAGGCCTTGCATCCGGCGCTTTTACGCCGCAGTCAAGCTTGTGATGATATCCCAGATACTCGTCAATATTATGCGCTGCGACCTTGCCCGCCGCGATCGCACGGATCGCCGTAGCCGGTCCTGTCGCACAGTCGCCGCCCACGAAGATTCCCGGCATATTGGCGATCGCCGTATCAAGTCCCGCCTGGAACACATTTCTCTGGGCAGGCATTCCGAATTCTTCAAACGGCGCGCTGACAATATCCTGTCCCACAGCGATCAATATCACATCACAGGGGATACGCAAAGGCTCCTTGGAAGTCGCGTCCACAGGCGCCGGCCTGCCGCTTCTGTACGGCCCGATCATCTGAGGCTGGGTCCACAGGGCACAGCAATTCCCTTCCTCGTCCTTCTCGATACTCTTCGGCGCCTGCAGAAGCATCAGCTCAATACCTTCCATCACGGCAGACTCGATCTCCGTATCCAGCGCAGTCATATCCTCCTGCCGTCTCCGGTACACGATCCGCACATCCGCAGCTCCGCAGCGAAGCGCGCTTCTTGCCGCATCCATGGCAACATTGCCGCCGCCGATGACCGCCACCGTCTTGCCGGTGTAATCAGGCTTCCTGTCATGCCCGATCTCGTCTAACATCTCTACCGCCGAGAACACATTCTTCGCGTCAATTCCTTCAAGCCTCAGCTTCTTGCCTGCCTGAGCGCCGATCGCCACATACATGGCGTCATAACTCTTATGTATCTCTTCGACCGGAACATCCACACCCACATTGACGCCGTATTTTACCTCAATATTTCCAGTTGACAGGATGGCGTTCATATCCTCGTCAAGCCTGTCCTTGGGGAAACGGTAGTTCGGGATCCCGTACATCAGCATACCGCCGAGCCTCTCCTTCGCCTCATACACGGTCACCTTATGACCCATCAGAGACAGATAATATGCCGCCGTCATTCCGCTTGGGCCTCCGCCTATGACGGCAACCTTCTTCCCTGTTGCCGGATTCGCCCGGGGAACCTCCACCTTATCCGCAGCGATCTGATCTACCGCGTATTTCTTAACGCCCCGGATATTAAGAGAAGTATCGATCAGGTTCCTTCTGCAGCGCTCCTCGCATGGGTGCTCGCAGATCATGGCGCACGCCGTCGGAAGCGGGTTATCCCTTCGTATCAGGTTGATAGCTTTGTCATAATTGCCCTCCTGTACATGGGCTATATATCCCGGTATATCCACATGCGCCGGACATAAGGTCACGCACGGGATCTTCTGCCCGGTAATGCCTGTACATTCCTGCCTGCGGATGTGGCTGATATAATCCTCCTTGAACGTCTCTAAGCCCTCCAGAACCTCGATGGCCGACTGATAACCGATCGCGCAGTCCGCACTGTCGCGGATCATTGCCGCCAGCTCCTTCATCTCGATCAGTGTGTCCATATCCGCCCGCCCGCGGAGGATCCTGATCAGCATCTTCTCCAATTGCCTAAGGCCGTCCCGGCAGGGTACACATTTGCCGCAGGTCTGGTTCCTTGACGCCTGTAAGAGCGACAGCTGAACCGTAAGCGGACAGGTTCCCGGCGGGTACACATTGACCTTGTTCGAGAACTTCTTAAGCAGCGGCCCGATCTTCGCGTCACTGAGCCTGCTGTTTGCAAGATAAATCTTACTCATTCTTGTTTCTCCCTTCTAGAAATATGTAAAATAATTACTTCTCTTTCCTCATAATATCCTCTCTACTTCGCCTGTCCCTTGCGCAGATAGACGAACCAGTACGCGCATCCGACACAGACTGCGCCGCCGATGATGTTGCCGATGGTCACCGGAAGCAGATTGCCCCCGAAGAATCCGCCCCAGGTGATCGCGTCAAGATTCACCCCGGCTTCTGCCGCCGCTTCGGCATACTCTGGAATCCCTTTTGCAAAAAGCCCCGCGCTGATGTAGTACATATTGGCCACGCTATGCTCGAATCCGCACAGCACGAACATCATGATCGGGAAAAATAACCCCGCGATCTTTCCCGCAACATCCTTCGCCGCAAAAGAGATCCACACCGCTATACATACCAGGAAATTACATAAGATTCCCTTGATCAGTGCGTCGCCAAACGGCATCGTACATTTCCCCGCCGCCGTAGACAGAACCGAGACCGCCATCTGATTGCCGAATAAGCTGACCTGGTGCGAATACACGATACCAGCCGCGATCAGGAATCCGCCGACGATATTACCCAGGTACACGACAACCCAGTTCTTCAGCATTCCCGCCGGGCTGATCTCCTTTTCCAGAAGCGGGATCACAAGCAGCGTATTGCCGGTAAATAACTCGCTTCCGGCAAGAAGCACCATGCTAAGCCCTCCCGGGAACACACACGCCCCGACAAATTTCCCGACTGACGCAAGCGGGACTGACACTGCCACCGTCGTAGCTCCCACACCTCCTACTGCAATGAACGCACCTGCAAGAATCGCCAGAACAAACATCTTACTGACCGGTGTATTCACTTTCGCTTTTCCTGTTGCAATATAATTTTTTGCCACCTCGGCCGGTGTAAATAAATTCATAATTGCATCCCTCCCTTTTCATTTCTTTTTCAACCTATACAATCATAAAATTATTTACCAGATTTTTGTATGTGAAAAAAAACATTTTTTTGTCGATTATCTATGCATAATGCACATTTATTATGCTATTCTATAATAAAATGGTGATTTTTTACGATCACACAGTAGTTTGACAAAAGAACGTCAATCCTGCTAATATTTTAACACAATTTTAATTTTAGGGGAATAAGTTATGCAATTACCATTGAATGTAATACTGTACCAGCTCTCGGCAAACAGTTTGTACGAATCACAGAACATCAACCTGACCACCGACTATGACGGCGTCAAATTCTTCGATATTAACTTCACTTTGGAAGACAGCAAGCGGTATCTCTATCTCCTGTCGGAAGAGATGCTTCGTACATATTCAGATCAGATCACGAATTCAGACACCTTCCTGTGCGTCTGCCAGAACAGAGAAACACACTTAAACGAATTCAACCATGAACTGTCCCTCGTACTGCTGTACTCCAACGACAGCTTCCCCACCGTATTCAACAAGGTACTGACCATCTTCCATGATTTTGAAGTGTGGGATACGAATTTTCATCTGGCGCTGCTTAAAGACCGGCCGCTTAAGGAGCTTCTCGAACTGACGAATGTCTATATCGTACACCCCATGGTGATACTGGACCGGAATTTCTCCCTGCTTGGATACGTGAAGACCCCGGGAACCGACGACCCTATCATGGACGATATCTTAGACGCCGGATACGTCACGCCGGATACCATGACAAGGCTTCGCCAGGACGGGCTGATCTCCGCCTCAGAACAGGCGGCTAATCCTCTGATCAACTACTACTGTCTCACCACCCACGAATGCTACTACAGCATGATGTACCGTTTTACCGCGAACGGACACACCGTGGGTTACGCCCTTGTATTCCGGTGCAGCATTCATCCCAAGACCAATTATCTGGATCTGATGAATATCATCTCTGAGAACCTTATGCTTTATTTCCAGCAGGAACGCTTCAAGAGCCGCTCCTCCTCAGAGATCTATGAATCCCTCTTCACAGAGATCCTGGATCATCCTGACGCCCCGAGCAAACAGTATGAAGACCAGATCAGTTTCATACCGGGGCTTTCCATGGAAGGATATTTCCGTCTTGCACGTGTCAGCTATGAGAATATTTCCGAGATGCCCTACTCCTTCGTGAGCTGGAATCTCAGGAATGCTACGCCTAACTGGAAGCCCTTCGTCCATCAGAATGCATTGTATGTACTTCGTTTTACCAGCGATTCCGACAAGCTTGGCAGCTTCCTCTCCCCCGACCAGGAGACGCTGTTCCGCAACTGTATGGGCGGCATCACTTACACCTGCGGCATCTCCAATACCTTCTTCTCGCTGATGGAATTGCCGACCGCAGTGCTGCAGTGCAACGAAGCCATCCGCTTAGGACGGCTCAAGGATGAAAAACCACGGGAATTCTACCAGTTTAAAGATGTATTTGTACCATATATATTACAGGAATTAAAAAGATCTGTCCCGTCTCCGATGCTGACATCGCCGTGCTATGAAGTGCTTAAGAGATACGACCGGAAGAACCATACCGACCTGTGCGAGATCTTTATGCACTATCTGGAGAACGGACGCAGCATCGGACAGACCTCCAACGCCATCTTCCTTCACCGGAACACGGTTCAGAACAAGGTGAAGAAGGCGGTCTCCGTAATGGGAAATGAATGCGACGGGTCGCAGGCTATGGTGGCTTTTGTGCTGGCCTATGCGGGGGATCACGAAGTATAGCCCGCCGTCCCCATTCATACTGATAGTGTAACAGTTCAGATACCTTCACTGTTACAGGCATCCGGCCATTAAAAATCGCTTCGCGATGGGCCGTATGCTTTCAGGCTCTACTCTATGACACGGTCAGCGCAGTGAATGCGCAGACCTGTCTGAACTGTTACCTGATAGTACATTGCCGAAACTTTAAAACATATATCTTGTGTATACTCTCAAAATGATATATACTGATAATACATTTTATATTATAAGAAAGGTAAAATCATGAGAGGTAAAAGAAAATTGTTTTTTATGTTTCTGGCACTCTGCCTTATGTTGGCCATACGGCCGGAAACAGCATCCGCAGCCGGCGGATCGATATCCGTAAACGGAACCGATATCCTGTCGGCGACGAATCACCAGGTCTCCTGCGGGGGCGGTACTGCAGCCTATGATTCTGACACGAAGGTCTTAAGACTTGACAATGCCGTGATCGGAAGCTTGGCAGGAAGTTCTGTGCTATATGGGGTAGAGATTACGGAACCCGGCGTAACTGTTGAATTAATTGGGGAGAATACAATCAACGCGCATTACGGGATCTGGAGCGAGCACCCATTAACGATCAAAGGAACGAACGGCGGCAGGCTTTCGATCAATACCGCCCCGTCTTCTTCTCTTCCAACATTTTCCTGTGCCGGAATCCATGTGCAACGCGGCGGACTGACCATCAGAGATACAGAACTGCAATTAGCAATCGGCAAAATGAGTGATGCCAGTGCATACGGGATTGAAAGTTGGGGCAGCGATAATTTGATCAGTAACTCCAAGATAAAGATCGCCATGAATTCACTCGCCGATCCTGATATGAAATGTATCGGAATCAACATGTCAGGAGCGGATTCCCTCACAGTGACCAATAATTCCAGTATCACCATGGAATCACTGGATACCGGTATTTCTTTTTACGGGAATCTGAACATCTCTGGCAGCAGCCTTACAATCAAGGAATCTGCTATGCATGGAGTTGTCGCCGGTAAGACAGAGATCTCCGGAGGATCTGTACTGGATATCTCTGCACAAGACGGACAAGCCCTGCAAGCGGCCGGGAAAAAGATAACCATTTCCGATTCTTTCGCCACGCTGGTATCAACCGGAACGAACGGCATCTTCTGCAATGATCTTGAGATCATAGATTCTTCGAAGGTGGATGTCAAAGGCTACTGGCCGGCCTTGTTTGTGGATAACAATACTGTTATCAGGGATTCTTCCGTGGATGCGGTTACAACAAATGACGTAGGAATCTTCTGCAAAGGCCCTACGGAAATTACGGATTCTGAGGTCATAGCTGTCTCCGATCAGAATAAGAGCGGTCTTCGCATCTTAGGGGATCTGGCCATAAAGGATTCGGATATCACAGCCTCCGGCAATGCCAATAACAACAGCATTTCCGCGGTAGGAAGCATCTCCATTACCGGAGGTACGACAGAGATCGGGGCGGGAGGAATCGCTTCCGAAAAGAATGTACATATAGGCGGTGTCATCCTTTCAAATGGGACGCCTTCTTATGATAATATACAGAACGGTTCCGATGATGTCACATTCTCAGAGGCAGATTACAGTGCCGTAGACGCCGCGGTCAAGAAGTTCGAAGCGCTTAAGAAGGAAGATTACACTAATTTTGAGATCGTAGAAGAAGCTGTACAGGCTGTAGTCAGAGGAAAGCTTTTCTGGGACCAGGACGTTGTGGACGGATACGCCGCCGCAATCGAAGCGGCCCTGGCAGCCCTGAATCCTGTTCCTCCTACTGAACAGATCAGCTATGAGATCACCGAGGGAGCAGATCAGACAGTAATCAAGAACGGCGATAGCAGCGTTACTATAAGAGTCAACGGGGATTTTGATAAATTTGTCAGCGTATCGATAGACGACAGCGAAGTAGCTGAGGAACACTATACCGCGGTATCCGGTTCCACGATCATTACGTTCAAACCTGAGTACATCCAGACACTTACGGCAGGAACCCACAGGGTCAAGATCCATTATACCGACGGTCTGGCTCAGACCAGTCTAATATTGCAAGCAGATGAAGACACCGAAGAACCGCCGAAGGAACCCGACGCTGACCCGGATGATCAACCCGATGACAATCCGGATAATCAACCCGATGACAATCCGGATAATCAACCCGGCGGCGATCCATCAGATCAACCGGACAACAATCCGGATGATAAGCCTGATAATAAGCCATCGGGCACACCCGATGATAAACCGTCTGATAAGCCATCGGGCAATCCTGGCGATCAGCCGTCAGGTAACCCGTCAGACAAGCCGACAAACGCTCCTGACAGAAAACCGTCGTCACAGACGCCGAATACGAACGCAGCGAACCAAAAAGCTCCTAAAACAGGTGATGATCTGCCGATCATATGGCTGCTTGCCTTGGCTTTCTCCTATGTCATGATACGGAGATCCAGACCGGGGAAGATCACGAAAAACAGCTGATTCGCAATCTTACAAAAGAGAGTTAAAAGTTATGACAGGGACAGACTATGTCCCTGTTTCATATTATGGGAAATAATATTGGAGTACCGGGAAAATGCCATCTGGAGTCTATTGCTCGCAACTGGTTATCTGTGCGTGAAGCAGCCTCACTTGGTCTGACGGTAGATCTTGCCGGTCGGTATTCTATGAACTCCTTCTCTGGAGGCAAAAGGTATCGCACCCGAACGTATTCGGAAGTATGGATTTGCATTTGAAGGGAAAACGGTGCTTATTCGATAGAGAGATCAAAAGCTGCAGCAGGAAATATATCCTCTCCTTGCTGCAGCTAAAATGATCACCGTTTTTTATATTCTTAGACGTCTCCCGCAAGTTCTACCCTCCGATGCCCTATCCTCCCGGCCTGTGCAAGATCATGGGTCGCCACCAGGACCGTCATCCACCTCCTGTGCACTAACTCAAACAAATCCATCACCTCCGCCGAAGCACCAGGATCCAGATTCCCGGTAGGTTCGTCCGCAAGCAGGATCGCCGGATCATTCATAAGCGCCCGTGCAAGCACGATCTTCTGCTTCTCCCCGCCCGACAACTGCTGCGGGTAACGCTTATGCAGCGTCGAAAGCCCCAGGAAGGACAGCATCGACGCCACCCTCTGGCTGGTATCCCGCCTGCGGCCGTAGATCACCTCCCGCACAAATGCCAGATTCTCGAACACAGTCCTGTCTTCTAAGAGCTTCATATCCTGGAATACGATCCCAAGACTCCTTCTGTAGACGGGAATCTCCCGCTTCTTTATCTTCGAGAGGTCTCTCCCGTCTACAAGTATCTGCCCTTCTGTTGCAGCGGTTTCCATAGTAAGAAGCCTGATCAGCGTCGATTTCCCGGAACCGCTCTTTCCTGTCACGAAGAGAAATTCCCCCCGGTCAACATGCAGGCTTAAGCGATCCAATACAACCGTATTATATACCTTTGTCACATCCTTAAGCGTCATCTGACCGCCCTTGGCATTCGCCGTCTTCTGACCGATCATCAGCGCGCGCAGTCCGGCGCTTGCTATGTACGCCACGTTTTGGAAGTCCAGCTCGATCGTCTTCATCTTCTGAAATGCCTTATGTGAAAAGAACTGCAAAAAACAGAAAAAATGATCTTACAAAAAAGAACGTAAAAGATCATAAGCAGGGAATCGTAAGAGATGCGGATTATTATAGAGAGGATGGTAAAAATTTATGAATACAGAGATCAAGAAACAATTATCAGTATTAGAACTCAGTGATTTAGTGGCTGCGATCGAGGCTCAGGAAAAAGAAGTATCTTTTGTTGACCTGACTTACAATGAGAGACTGGAACATCTGCTCTCAGCTCTAATAACAGAGCGGCAGAACAGACTGATCTCCAGGCTGACAAAGAATGCGGATTTAAAGTATCCCAATGCAAGCCTTGAAACTTTAGACTGTGATGCACGCTTGATCTGGCAGAGAATTTAAGGGATGAAATCCTGGCATGGTATACAGCCGAACTAAAATCTTATGATTTCAGATCTGATGCACAGCAAGAATTATTTGCTCCTGGAACAGGAACCACTGTTGAAGGGATCTCAGAACTTGCCATCATGGAGGCACTTTCCGAGCTTCAGATTTTCAATGAAGTAAGAAGGAAAATATGAGGTGAAATTTATTTGCCATTAATTTGAAGCTGTTATTTTAAGATTTGTTCAAGTTTTATACAAAAGATTGTCTCGGTGATTCGATTAGCAGACAAAGAGAGGGCAGAGCCGGTCATCAAAGGTGCCAAAGGTCTGCTTTGTTATTTCTTAATTTTATTCAGGAACATTCCTAAATCACTCTGGACAATTCATGATATTTTCAGTATAACTATATCTTGTATCTTATAGATGGTTCCCAAGCATTAAAATCAGGACAGATTTTGGGAGGCTCTTAAGCTTTAAATTGGTGGCTCCCAAGCATTAGAATAATCAAAAAAGCGCTGCATGGAAAATTTTGTCCCGTACAGCACTTTTTTTGTTATACTACTTCTCCATATCTACCATGTAATGTATATGACTTTTGATTATTTTCACTTCATTTACTCAATTAACAGTTATCGGAAGACAAGCGGCGGTCTCATCAGACCATACATATTAAATACCGCACCCAAAAGATTCATCATACGGCATCCTTCTGTTATTGCATAATAACGGCTGCGTCCCTGGCAAGCCCTGTGAAAAGAGTGAAACCAGTTCATACCCACAAATAAACAAAAAATCAGAAACCCGATTGCCGCTATCATCCATAACCCTGCAAGTATTCCGGCAAGCAATGTCATAATAAGGGTATAGATACATGCCATAATCACAATATATCTTGCCTTTGTAAAAAAACCCGCCCATACTCTTGACATCAGATACAGCAGTAATACATAAATTATAAGCATGATCCAAAAAAGTCCCAAATGCACTCCTCTGGCGGATACATTTGCATACTCTTTATTCGAAGCTATAAGCGTAGGAGCTGCCCTAAAGACAAATGCCGTTTCCGGAACAAGATTTAAGACAGTTACATGAAAAAGAACAAAAAGTATTTTTACATCCGCTGTGAAATATACAGCGGCATAGCATACAATGCCAAGGAGAATCGGGATAAAGCCTGAATGATCAAGAAACCAGTTTCCCCATAACAATGAGACAGCCGCACATATAAAATATCCCCAGATTAATAAAATTGCCAGATTAGTATTAAACTGTTTCGGACTCAGAACTTCCCTGGTGATATCCTCTTCTATGATTTGTTTAAGCCGATTGCTCCAGGTGCCGGTATTTTCTTCTAATACCTTTTCTGTTACGTCATTATACGGGAGGCTGTTCTGCAAAAGATTTTCACATACCCGTTTTACGGATTCAAGATTTTTTTCTTCATCTCTCAGCGTCCCAAGCCGGCGGGACAAAACTTCGCCAAAGGCAACACTTCCCTCATTCAGCAGTTTGATATCTGCAATCGGTATTCCAAGCATTCTTAATACCTTGATCCGCTCAAGCAGCTCTACATCCTTCTCCGAATAATCACGGTAATTATTCTCATCATTCCTCCTCGGGGAGATAAGCCCCTCTTTTTCATAGTATCTGATATTTGCTTTTGTGATACCGACTTTAATTTCCACATCTTTGATCTTCATGGATGCCCCCTCCTCTCCTATACGTTAAGGTTATTATAAAGGTTAAAGAGGCTCGAAGGTCAATACTTTTTCCTAATTTTACTAACAAAAGTTTTCCAACGGCTCTGTTCACATTTTAATCAGCATTTCCTCCATACCATCTTATTTATAATGCCTACATAGCTCTGAATTATCTTGATAACCTTCGAACTCACATTATTATACACATACGCCGGCACATCTACAGCATTATCACCATTGGCATACATGGATACCTGCAAGGTCCACCGCCTGTAACACTTGCTCTGCAGTTATAGACCCAATCGTAAATACTCCTTTATCCATAGCTTCTGGACGTTCCGTACTCGTCCTGATGGGCACTGCCGGAAACTTTAAGTACGCTCCTTCTTCCATTTTTTATTACTTATGTAAAACCTTAAGGGAGTCTGGACAATTAAATAAAGACTTTACACCACCACCACCGATTGATATAATGGAACTAGCAAAGCAAACGGTATTTATAAAAAGGTGGTGAGGATATGACCGAAAAAGAGATGGTGAAAATATCAATTGAAGAATTTTCCAGATTGCAAGATTATATGCTTGAGGACGGAAAAGATGCAAAAGCATATAAGATCATGTTAAGGCGATATTTAGACTTAAAAGCGATTCTCCAGTCATTTGGTATTAATCTCACAGATATCGACAGAATTAAAGAATAAGTTGAAGGCTGAAGATCAATGCAGATTTCTTCCAATTTTAAAGAAAAATAGAGAGCCCACCGCAGAAATGATGCCGTCTAGCACTGGCATATTCTGCTGGGAATCTCTATTTATTTTTGTCTGCGCATTCTACTCTTCTTCCTCCCTCACCGAAAACATCTATTCAATATCTCAACCGCTTCCCTGATCTGCTCCTCCGTAAGATTCGCATACCCAAGTAAAATGGTCGCTTCCGCTTCCTCCCGCTTCCCGATCCAGTAATCCGACATCCCATACACCCGGATATCCTCCGCCCCGGCTCTGCGGATCAGTTCTTCCTCCGTCATCCTGTTGTGAAATGTCAGCAGGAGATGGACTCCCGCATGCTCCCCGGATATAGTCAGGATATCCGACATACTCTTAAGCCCTTCGATCAGCACATCGTGCCGGCTCTTATACAGCGCCCTGGTCTTGTTGAGATGCCGTTCATAATACCCCTCTTCGATAAACCTCTGCACGATCATCTGGTCCACCTTCGAGACGGTAGAATGCACGAAATCAGCCTTCTTCTCGTATTCTGCCAGGAGCGGCCCCGGCAGCACCATATAGCTTAAGCGGATCGCCGGTGCAATGGACCTGGAAAATGTACCCAGATAGATCACCTTCTCATGGACGTCGTACCCCTTAAGGGCAGGAATCGGCTTCCCCTTATAGCGGTACTCGCTGTCATAATCATCCTCCACGATATACCGCCCTTCTTCCTTCGCCGCCCACCGAAGCAATTCCATTCTCCGGTTGATGGGCATCACGATCCCGGTAGGATACTGGTGGGACGGAGTCACATATGCAACGTCCGCCCCTGATTCTTCCAATTCCGATACCTTCATTCCGTTTCTGTCCAAAGACACCGGCACCGTCTCATAGGACAATACATCCGCCATGCGGTACGCCTGCTTATACGCCGGATTTTCAAATGCGATCCGATGTTCCCTCCCTAATACCATGCTTAGGAGCATCAGTATATAATCGCTTCCCGCGCCGACGATAATCTGCTCCGGGGTGCAATTCACCCCCCTGGCCTGATGCAGATAGCTGCAGATGGCACTGCGAAATCCATATTCACCCTTGGAATCCCCGGAGCGGAACAGTTCTATCCTGTCGTCGATCAGGATATCCTTCGACAGCTTCCTCCAGGCATTATAGGGAAAGCTTCTAAGATCCACGCCATTGGGCGAAAAATCATACCGATACTTCTTCTCTTCCTTCCTGACGGCAGGAATCTGCTTATTCTCTCTTTCCAGATGATACAATTCCTCCGTCTGCGCCACGAAGAATCCCTTATACGGCTTTGACTCGATGTATCCTTCCGATAGAAGCTGCTCATAGGCAAGCTCTACCGTACTCCTGCTGACCTCCAGATGCTTTGACAATGCCCGCGTGGACGGCAGCTTCTCTCCGTATGCGAACCGCCCCTGCTGGATGTCTGTCTTAATGTAGCCGTAGATCTGCTCATAGAGAGGAATCTTAGAGCGGCTCTTAAGATTCATCGTCAACTCATTCATATCATCACACTGCCATCTACTTCGGCAGCTTAAAAGAACTCTTAAGCGACACGATCCGGTTAAATACCAGCGCCTCCGGCGCGGAATCCTTAGAATCGATACAGAAGTATCCGTTCCGCACAAACTGGAAGCTGTCGCAACCCTTCGCATCCGCAAAGCTATCCTCCACATAGCAGTCCTTGCGGACGATCAGAGAATTCGGGTTCAGATTCAGAGAACCGTCCTCCTTATTATAGACGCCCTTCTCCTCGTCCACCAGATTCTCATAGAGGCGCACCTCAGCCTGCTTCGCATAAGGCGCCGCTACCCAGTGGATCGTTCCCTTGACCTTCCGCCCTGTGAATCCTGTCCCGCACTTCGTCTCCGGGTCGTAGGTTGCGTGTACAACCGTCACATTGCCGTTCTCATCCGTCTCATAGCTTACGCATTTGACAAAATATGCGTGCATCAGGCGCACTTCATTGCCCGGGAACAGACGGAAATACTTCTTCGGAGGCTCGATCATGAAGTCCTCCCGCTCAATATACAACTCCCGGCCAAACGGAAGCTTGCGCATCCCAAGTTCAGGATTCTCCAGATTATTCTCCACCTCCAGATACTCCGTCTCACCTTCAGGATAATTGTCGATCACCAGTTTGATCGGATCTAAGACTGCCATCATACGCGGACGCTTTAACTTCAGATCTTCTCTGATACAATATTCAAGCATGGCATAGTCTACGGAACTCTGACTCTTAGACACCCCGCACATCTCAATAAACATCTGCAGGGATTCCGGGGTAAATCCTCTTCTTCTAAGCGCCGCAATGGACACAAGCCTCGGATCATCCCAGCCGTCCACGATACCGTCCATTACCAGCTTCTTGATGTATCTCTTGCCGGTCACCACATTGGTCAGATACAGCTTGGCAAACTCGATCTGACGCGGCGCCGGGTCGAATTCACATTCCTTCACCACCCAGTCATAGAGCGGTCTGTGATCCTCGAATTCCAACGTACAGATAGAATGGGTGATCTTCTCCACCGCATCCTCGATCGGGTGCGCGAAATCATACATCGGGTAGATACACCACCGATCCCCCGTATTGTGATGCGCCATGTGCGCCACACGGTAGATCACCGGATCACGCATGTTGATATTCGGGGACGCCATATCGATCTTGGCACGCAAGACCTTCTCGCCGTCCTTGTATTTCCCGTCCTTCATCTCTTCAAAGAGCCGCAGATTCTCCTCCACAGGACGGTCGCGGTATGGGCTGTTCTTCCCGGGTTCCTTAAGAGTACCACGGTATTCCCGGATCTCGTCGGCCGTCAGATCGCAGACGAATGCCTTCCCCTTCCTGATCAGCTTGATCGCACATTCATACATCACTTCAAAATAATCCGATGCAAAATACAGGTGCTCCTTCCAGTCAGCGCCGAGCCACTTCACATCCTCCTTGATAGATTCCACAAACTCCATATCCTCCTTGGTCGGATTGGTGTCGTCGAACCTCAGATGAAAGGTTCCGTTATATTTCTTCGCCAGACCGGAATTCAGAAGGATTGATTTGGCGTGTCCGATATGAAGATATCCGTTCGGCTCCGGCGGAAATCTGGTACACACCTCGGAATAAACGCCCTCTGCAAGATCCTTATCTATCTCCTGCTCTATAAAATTCTTAGAAACTGTCTCTTCTCCCATCATTGCTCCCACTGCCGATACCCCTCGCCGGCAGACTATCCTTTCCTAAATATATTTAACCAGTGACATTTTATCACAAAATATATGTTGAAACAAGGTAGTTTTAGGCTTCCATGCGCTTTTTCAGGCCAAGCCTAAAATTCCCGTCCGGTGAAGACTGCCACAGACCGGGGACGCATGATAAATTCATGATCAATGCGCGCTTCCCGTCCTTCTTCATAGTAATACCTTCCTTCCCCGTCGCCGTATGTGTTGACGCTTAAATGCCATGCAGCCATATTGTTAAGATGCGGCAGCGTGATCCTCACATCCTCCCAGTGAGCATTCACCGTTATATACACCAGATCATCCTTCCCATTCTCCTTGTCATATCCGGCAAAGCTTATGGAAAATGTCCTTGTATCCTTAGGCAGCATTAATTTCTCCGCATTAACATCATGCGCGTGTAACGGCTCCATGCCGCAGACCGCATCCGGCAGCTTCTTGCGGATGATCGGGTGTTTGCTCCGATAACTGATCATGAACCGGAAGAAATCGAACAGTTCCCGGTTCTTCTTAAGCATTCCCCAGTCAAGCCAGGATGTCTTGTTATCCTGACAATAACAGTTGTTATTGCCGTACTGAGTATTGCCGAATTCATCTCCGGCGAAAAACATCGGCGTCCCTCTGCTACACAGAAGCACGGCGCAGGCATTACGGATCATACGAAACCGCAGCTTAAGGACCTCGGGATCATCCGTCTCTCCCTCCGCGCCGCAGTTCCAGCTTCGGTTATCATCCGATCCGTCCTTGTTATCCCATCCGTTTTTCTCGTTATGCTTTTCATTATAGGAATACAGGTCATAGAGCGTAAACCCATCGTGACAGGTCAGGAAATTCACGCAGGAATTATATCCAGCATAAATATCCGAATCATCCGGAAATACTCCTCCATAGATATCTCCTGATCCCGCTATGCTCCACGCCGCATTCTTGTATTCCCAATTCTCTCCCTTAAGGAAGCTTCTGACCGAATCCCGGTATCTCCCGTTCCATTCCGCCCACCGCCTGCTTGCCGGGAAGCTCCCCACCTGGTACATGCCGCCCGCATCCCACGCCTCGGCGATCAGCTTGACATTGCTGAGTACCGGATCATAGGAAAGACTTCGGAGTAGGGGCGGATTGTTCATAGGCGATCCGTCCTCATTTCTCCCAAGGATACTCGCCAGATCAAACCGAAACCCGTCCACCCGGTAGCTGACCGTCCAGTACCTTAAGCATTCCAGGATCAATAGCTTCACGATAGGATGATTGCAGTTCAATGTATTGCCGCAACCGCTGAAATTATAATAATTGCCGTCCGGCGTCAGCATATAATACACCTTGTTGTCAAGCCCCTTGAAGCAGAATGACGGTCCGTTCTCATTGCCCTCCGCCGTATGGTTAAAGACCACGTCCAGGATCACCTCGATCCCGTTGTCATGAAGCGCCTTAATAAGCTCCTTTAACTCTCTTCCCTCATGATTGTATTCCTCCGACGCCGCATAACTGGTATTCGGCGCGAAGAAACCGACCGGATTATATCCCCAATAATCCAGAAGCCTCTGCCCGTCCACCTCGCGCACATCCCGCATCTCGTCGAACTCAAATATCGGCATCAGCTCCACAGCATTGATCCCCAGTTCCTTTAAATAAGGAATCTTCTCCATCAATCCCGCAAATGTCCCCCGATGCTCAACCCCTGACGACGGGTGCTTAGTAAATCCCCTGACATGCAGTTCATAGATGACCAGATCGCACATCTCCCTGCTGGACTGCGGCATATCTCCCCAGTCAAACTTATCCTCCACTACTCTCGCATGGTAGGCGCCGACCTTCCGGTCACCCCATCCGCGCCACCCCGCGATTGCCCTTGCATAAGGATCTAAGATCACATTCTCGCGTTTGAACAGAAGCCCCTTCTCCGGCTGATAAGGCCCGTCGATCCGGTACGCATATTCGAATTCCCGGATATCGAGACCGAACACGATCATCGAGTACACGTCCCCAATCTTGTACTCGTCCGGGAACGGCAGCACCGCATAAGGCTCCGCCATTCCCCGATGAAACAAAAGGAGTTCACAATAATTACCGTAATGCGTATGAATCGTAAAATTCACTCCGCTTGGAAGAACCGTAACTCCATTAATATCGAACATTCCCGGACGCACCGGATACCCTGCGATCTCCCCCATAGGCTTTACAGTTCTCGAATAATCCTTCGGAAGTTTACTGCTGTATGCTTTCATATAGCTCCTCTCCTCTCTGACATAAAACCATTATGCTCCTGTTTCTGTCTTAACCCCAAACTCTGCAGCAGTCGCCAAATGTGCATGCAAGCATGCCCGCTTGGCTCGTTGCTCGCGGGAATAAGACTGTGATTATCAAGGTACGTTTACAAAACCCGGTTATACAAAATTTTGTAAGTTATGTCAAAAAAGGGGCTATCTGAATACGATAGCCCCTTATGAAGCTGCCTAGCGGAATCGAACCGCCGACCTCCGCCTTACCAAGGCGACGCTCTACCGACTGAGCCAAGGCAGCATACATGCGATATGCAACATTGATACTATACAATAATCAACCGGTCTTGTCAATATATTTTCCGCATTTTGACAAAATTTTTAACAAAAAACCAAACATAACCCCAAGGTTAATAACATTTCTCCCGTCCCTCGCTGTTCTCAGAACAACGAACTGACTTTACTCAATTAACAGCTATCGGAAGACAAGCGGCGGTCTCATCAGACCATACATATTAAATACCGCACCCAAAAGATTCATCATACGGCATCCTTCTGTTATTGCATAATAACGGCTGCGTTCCTGACAAGCCCTGTGAAAAGAGTGAAACCAGTTCATACCCACAAATAAACAAAAAATCAGAAACCCAATCGCCGCTATCATCCATAACCCTGCAAGTATTCCGGCAAGCAATTGAAGTGCTATACTAAAGTTGTAACGGGAGTGGCTAATGAGATATAATAAAAATCACAAGAAAGAGGTATTCATTATGTCACAAAATTACACCCCCGAA